>NZ_LIQZ01000023.1 GCF_001418655.1 Streptomyces phaeochromogenes
GCGGCGTACCCGCGGGCGGCGCCGACCGCCGACACGCTCGGTGGCTCGGCGAGACCGCCGCCGCCCGCGGGTACGCCGCCGTTGGGGCCGCCGGGTGCGACGCCCTCGGGCCCGCCTGCGGGCGGGGTCTTCTTGCAGTCGACCTTGAACACCTTGTGCTTGCCCGCGCCCTTGCCGTCCACGATCTGCCAGGTGAGCTTGTACTGGCCGTCGGGCAGGGCCAGCAGACCGGTCGTACGGCCGGTGCCGGTGGGCAGCGCGAGGGTGCCGGTGAGCGTGGCGCTTCCCCGCTTCGCCGGCTGGGGCTCGATGATCCAGGTGACGCCCTGCCCCTGGTCGAAGTTGAAGGCGGCGAGGTAGAACTGGCAGACCTTCGGGTTGTCGCGCTGGTCGGCGTCGGGCGTCGTGTCCGCGTGGATCTTGACGTCGCCGTTGTCGCCGGGGGCGGCGACGGCGGCGGGGGCTCCGAGGAGGGCGGTTCCGGCGAGGGTGAGTGCCGTGAGGGCGGCGGCTCCCGTGCGGGCGGCGCGGGCGGTGCAGGCCGTGGGGTTGGTGCCTGCGGTGTGGTTGGTGCCTGCGGTGCGGGGGAGTGGCGAGGCGGGCATGCGAGGTCCTCCGAGCGGGATGATTGTCGTACAAATCGACTCTTTGTCTGACTCTCTTTCACATCCCGCGCCCGAAAGCCCGGAGCATCGCTGATGAGCCGTCAGGTATCGCTCGTCCGGCCCAGGTATCTGTCGGCCCAGGATCCCGCCCGGCGGGACTCCCGCCGGACTCCCGCCGGGCGGGCCCGCCGCCTAGACTCACCCCGTGGACAACGCAGCGCTGGAGCGGCTCGGTGCCGGTAAATACCTGCTGGTCACCAGCTATCGGAAGAACGGCACGCCGGTCGCGACCCCGGTGTGGGTGGTCCGTGACGGCGACACGCTCGGCGTCTGGACCGTCGCGGACTCGTGGAAGGTGAAGCGGATCCGCAACCGCGCCGACGTCCTGGTCGGCCCCTGTGACGTCCGCGGCAACCCGACCGGCGAGCAACTCCCCGCCACCGCCGAGATCTGTGCCCCGGACGTGACCGCGCACTATCGCGGTCTCATCGCCCGCAAGTACGGCATCTCCGGCCGCCTCGGCCTGCTCGGCAGCCGGCTGCGCCGAGGGAAGAACGGGACGCTTGGCATCCGGATCTCACTGGTGCCGTAGCCAGACGTAGTCGACGGGCTGTACGGCGTTCCAGGCCTTGGTCAGTTCCGGGCCGACGGGGACGAAACCGGCTCCCCGGTAGCAGCGCAGCGCCCGGTCGTTGTCCGGGTGCACCCGCATGAACACGTCCGGGTGTCCGGAGCCGCGGGCCTCGCCGAGCAGGCCCCGGACCAGTTCGCGCCCGAGGCCACGACCGCGGGCCTCGGGCGCCACGATGATCCGCGCCAGCTCCACCTCGTCCTCCTCGGCGTCGAACCACAACTCCCCGTACGCGACGGGCCGTTCGTCCTCGACGAGCAGGCGAGCCGTCACATCCGCGTCCTGCTGCCATGCCGCGACGGTCTCTCCTGCCATGGGGAACTCCCGCCGCCCGCACCACATCGCGACCTCCGCGGCGGAGACCGGCCACGTCGCCACGGTCGTCGCGTGCGCGGCGCTGAAGGGAAGCAGATCCATGATGTGACTCCGTTCGTCCGGCGGCGCGGCCCTTGACCGGACCGGGGGGATGCCTAGAGTGACCGGTAGTTGAACGGCAAACCGCTTTCGCGATGCCGGTGACGCGTCGGCCCCGGCCGTCGCGGCCGGCGTCCCATTCCATTGTGTGAGGAGTGTTCGCACACGTGTCGAGCCAGGAGAACCCCTTGGACCTGACGGCGATCGAAGCTGAGAGGGCACGGATCCGGGACGTCTATCTGGCCGCGGACAGAGGGCCCAGTTCGGCCCGGGGCGTGCACCATGTCGCGCTGCTCTCCGGAGACGTCGAGAGGACGGTGCGCTTCTACCAGGAACTGCTGGAGTTCCCGCTCACGGAGATGTTCGAGAACCGCGACTACAAGGGCTCGACCCACTTCTTCTTCGACATCGGGCACGGCAACCTGCTCGCCTTCTTCGACTTCCCGGGCCTCGACCTCGGACCGTACGCGGAAGTCCTGGGCGGCCTCCACCACCTGGCCATCTCCGTCGAACCGGAGGCCTGGACCCGCCTGCGTGACCGGCTCGACGCGGCCGGGGTGGACTACCAGGAGGAGAGCGGCACTTCGGTCTACTTCCGCGACCCCGACGGAACCCGCGTCGAGCTGATCGCGGATCCGCTCGGCGAGATGTACGGCACCATCGTGCGGTGATGCGGCACGGGCCTGCCGGACAGTGTGCCGTGCCGGGCCGGAGGCCTAGCGCACCGTCGATGACGGGGTCGGTGTCGGCGACGCGCTGCCGGCCGGTGGAGTCAGGGCGACGACCGGCGCTCCCGGCTGGGGCGCGGGCGGTGTGACATCGCCGGCGGGCAGCTTCGGCGGGGTCGTCTCCTGGAAGAGGACCGAGTCGAAGTCGACCAGCCCGGTCTTCTCCAGGACGGATATGTGGTCCAGGACGGTGTCGTTGGCCTGGTCCGCCAGTTCACGGACCAGGCTGTTCTCGGTGGTGGCACGGATCTTCGCGACGGCCGGGAAGATCTGGCCGTGGGTCACGCGCAGAATGTTGGCGAGGTCCGCGTCGAACTGCTTGCCGTGGTCCGCGGTCAGGGTCGCCACGAACCCCTGCTGCTGCGGGGACGCCTGGTTGGGCAGCGTGATCCCCAGCTGGGGAGCGATCAGCCGGCACTCGGCGTCGAGTGCGGCGTGGCCCGAGATCAGGTGCTCGCCCGCCGTCCTGACGGGCTGGGTCGTGCCCTTCGTCAGGGCCAGCTCGCCGGAGGGGAACTCCCACAGCCCGGCGGCGCGCACCTTGACGACGAAGTCGCGGTCCGCCTCCGTGAGCGGGCCGGTCGAGGTGCGGGCGATGATGCGCGACGGGGAACTCGACGCGTTCTGCACCCCGAGCATCGCCGGATAAGCGAGCGCGGCGAGGGTCAGCGTCAGACTGCCGACGACGAAGACCGTTCCCGCCACGTTCCGGGACATACGCATGGTTCCTCCTGGCCCAGGACATCCGCCCCCGGAGTGGAGTGCTCCAGGGACGCTGCTTTCGCCCCGCGGTGAGCGGTGCGGATGCCGGGAGGTACGGCCGCGACGGTTCAGGAGATCCTTTGGTCCGGGCAAAGACTGAGCCATGGCGGGCGCTGGGCCCGGGGGGACCTTACGGCTTGCGGCCGACGCCGCCGAGGGCGATCACCTCGGACGGGATCGCGGCGGCGCCCGGGTCGGGCCGCCACTCCGCGAGCGGGACCACGCCGGGCTCCAGCAGCTCCAGGCCCTCGAAGAAACCGGCCAGTTGTTCCGGGCTGCGGAGGAAGTACGGGGCGGCGCCGCTCTCGTTGTAGCGCCGGGTGGCCTCGGCGTTGGCCTTGTGAGTGTCCACGCTGTCGTTGAACGCCAGGAAGCTGCCGGACGGCAGGGCCTCCATCAGCCTGCTCACGATGGAACGCGCCTCGTCGTAGTCGGCGATGTGTCCGCTGACCTGCATCAGGGTGAGTGCCACCGGCCGGGTCAGATCCAGCGTCGTGGCCGCCTCCCGCAGGATCGCGTCGGGATCGTGCAGATCCGCGTCGATGTAGTCGGTCACCCCCTGCGGGGTGCTCGTCAGCAGCGCCCGGGCGTGTGCGAGTACCAGCGGGTCGTTGTCGACGTAGACGATGCGTGCCTCGGGGGCCACACGCTGGGCTATCTGATGGGTGTTGTCCACGGTGGGCAGTCCGGTGCCGATGTCCAGG
Organism: Streptomyces phaeochromogenes; assembly: GCF_001418655.1. GTDB lineage: Bacteria > Actinomycetota > Actinomycetes > Streptomycetales > Streptomycetaceae > Streptomyces > Streptomyces phaeochromogenes. The sequence goes on from NZ_LIQZ01000023.1 coordinate 3,845, forward strand.
AACTGCCGGACACCCGCTTCGCCCGCCAGATGACGCACGGCCCGGCCGAGGAAGGCGCGGGAGCCCCGGGCGAGTTCCTCGATGCCCGGGAAGAACTCACGGAACGCGTCGCCCACTTGGTGGTCGACGGGGTAGTTGTCCTTCCCGCCCAGCCAGTAGTTCCAGATCCGGGCCGAATGCGGCACCGATGTGTCGATCTTCGACCACGGGCCCGCGGGTGCGGACGAATCGTGAGTCACTGAACAGCCTCCTCGGTACGCGCCATCGCGAGTCTCACCACACAACGTAGAGCCGCCGCCCCGGCTGCCGGACGGGATCCGGCCAAGTGCCAGAGGCAAAAGCCGAGAACAGCGGATCGGGCGCCGTGCACGCGACCGGAAGACGTGCGCCGCCTCCCCTGCCGTCCCCCGTGCGCCTCCTGTGTCTACCCCGTGTCTCTCAGCGGAACTCGTGGACGAGCTGGATCTCTCCCACGATGTGGGCGTTGAAGTCGTCGAGTTCTTCGGCGGGAACCCACAATTCGAGGATCGTCCGTCCGCCTGCCTGCTGGACGGGATACCGGCTCAGGAAATCCGACTCGACCTCGAATCGCGTGACGAAGCCGGCGCCGTCGTGCTTCACGTTCCAGTCCCGCGCGATTCTGATCGCGTAGTCCTCGTTGAGAACCGGGTAGAAGATCGGCTGCTCGGGGAGGCGGGGCGGCCAGGCGCGCCAGTTCAGTTCCCGGACCAGCTCCAGCTCCTTGGGGCCGACCGGGCGCCAGAGGGTCGTCGTCGCGTGCCGGCTGGTCATGAGCGCTGCTCTCCGAACGTGGGAATCCGCCGAAACGGCTGGTCAGGAGATCGAACGATAGTGGCACGGTCCGCCCGACGGCCACGTGTTTCCAGGCAGCGAGCGGGAGGCGCCGAACGACAAGCGGTCACAGGAGGAAGAGCAGGTGGACGGCGATCAGGACGTCCACGACCCCGCACCACTCGGCGAACGACCGGGCGACGACCTTGTCGAGCTTGAGATGGACGAAGTCCCAGACGCCGTGGAAGAACCAGCCGGCGGCCACGAGATAGCGGCCGAGGTCCGGGTCGACCGCGAGTCCCACCAGAGCGAGCGCACCGAACACGAACGCCCCTGCCGCCTGGACCCCGAACGTCGCCCGTCCGTGCGGCGTTCCGCGTACGGCGCCCCAGACCAGGACCGCCAGCGCGATGGCGACGAGCGCGACGGGCTGCGAGACCACGTCCTGCGCCCCGAGGGCAACCATGGTTGCCACCCCGGCGCCGAGCACGGGCCAGGTCACGCGGGGTTTCCCGATCTGATGGATGATCACGTACAGCAACGGCAGCAGAGGCAGCGCGTCTCCGAACGCGCCCACGGTGTCGGCGAGTTCGCCCGACCCGTCGGCCGTCGTCAGGATCACGAGCACGACGGCCAGAACTGTCGGCCAGCGTCGCTTGAGCATCTCGACGGGGCGCCACCCGTTCGAAGCCGGGCGGCCTGATGCAGTGCCGGAAGTCGGGGCGGAAGCTGTGTCGGAAGTCGGGGCGGTTACCGGGGCGTCGGTGGTCGCTTGCGGAACCGTGGTGGTGCGCGTGGTGTGCGTGGATGCGGACATGGCAACTCCAGGGCGTGAAGGGCTAGTTGTACGAGCCGGCGTCCGGTCAGCAGCCGTACTCGCTCCGGCGGCGGACCATGACCAGGAACATCAGCGGGAGCATCACGAGGTGTTCCAGCGCGATCAGCGAGTCGCCGGTGATGACGTCGAGCCAGAGCAGCGGGAACAGCGCGAGCGCGGGCACGAACATCGCGCCGCACATCTCCAGCGTGCTCACCCAGCCGTGGCCGCGCCTGCGCATCCAGACGGCCATGCCCACCGACATGTCGAACGCCATCTCCAGGGAGGCCAGTTCGGGATGCCGGCTCGCGGAGAGTTCGGTTCCGGCGAGTGCCAGGACACCGCGTGTCACCGCGCCGAGGACCAGCATCCCGACGACCATCGCGACCACCATCTCCAGGTAGTGCCGGGCGAAGTGCCACTTGCCGCCGCGTCGTTCGACCGGCGTGCGCCCGGAGCCGACCGGTACAGCGCCCTGAGTGTGCTGCGTCTTCCGCTGCTTCGGCCGGGTCTGCATGACGGGCTCTCTTTCCGTACCGGGTGGGTGTTGCGGACGTCTCCAGACTGCGACTGAGCGAGAACCGCGCGTAGTGCCGAACCCGCATGCGGGCGCGTGGAGTTGTCACGTCTCCGGATGACATCTGTCATGCCGGGACCGGCCGCACGGCAGCAACCGCGCCCGATCGGCCGGCTTCGAGGACAATGGCCGGATGGGGGACGGGGCGAACGACCGCGGGGCGGGGCTGACGAGCTTCCGCCGCCATACGTGGCTGACCGTGCCCGGCACGGCCGCGTGTGTGCAGCTCCTCTTCGTCGGGGAGTGGATCCTCGACGAGGACGTAGAGGCGTGGGCCCGGGGCCCGGCCGCCGTCGCCCTGGTGGTCGCGGTGGCGGCGAGCGTGGTGCTGCTCGGCCGGCGGCTCGCGCTGCTGCCGGTGGCCGGGACGCGCCCCGGCAGGCCGCCCATGGGGTGGCTGATCGCCGCGTGCGCGGCCGGTGCCGTGCTCGCGGTGTGTCCGCTGGCCGTGCGGAACTACGGGTTGTGGGCCGTCGCGTCCGCCATGGTGGTGGCGATCGTCGCGACCTACCTCGCACCGAGCAGCAAGCGGCTGCTCATCGCCTGCGCCGTGGTCCTCGCGTCGCTGCCCGGCGGTGTCGTCAGCCTGGTCGCCGGGGACGGGGAACTGCTGTACGCGTCGCTGTTCCCGCCGGGGCTGGTCGCGTTCACCGTCTGGGTGATGCTCGGGCCCCTGTGGGCGTGGGACACCGCGCGCCGACTGGACGAGGCGCGGCGGATGGAGGCGGAGATCGCGGTCAAGGACGAGCGCCTGCGGTTCGCCGCCGACCTGCACGACATCCAGGGCCATCATCTCCAAGTGATCGCACTGAAGAGCGAGTTGGCGGCACGGCTCGTCGAGGTGGACCCCGGTCGCGCCGCCGAGGAGATGAAGGAGGTGCGTCGGCTGGCCGCCGACGCCCTCGGCGACACCCGGGCCGTGGTGCAGGGCTACCGCCGCACGAGCCTGGACGACGAGATCACCAACGCGACCCGGGTGCTGGCCGCGGCCGAGATCGACGCCCGGATGAGCGTCGAGCCCGCCGCGGCCGTCACCGAACTGGCCGAGCCGGCCCGCCATCTCCTTGGTCTCGTGATGCGGGAGACCACCACCAACGTGCTCCGCCACAGCAGCGCACGGCACGCCGAGGTCGACTGCCGCGTCACCGGCGGCCTCGCCCGGCTGCGGGTGAGCAACGACGGCGCCGACGAGCACCCGCCGACGACCAACGGCACCGGACTCGGCACACTCAGGGAGCGACTGCAGGCGGCAGGCGGCGAGTTGACCTGGCACCGCGACGGCGACCGCTTCGTGGTCGAGGCCGAGCTGCCGGTGAAGCCGGCAGAGCCGAAGCCGACAAAGCCGAAGCCGAGTCCGACGAACGCCGGGAACGGAGCGGCACGTTGATCCGACTGCTGATCGCCGACGACGAGGACCTCCTCAGAGGCGCGCTGGCCGCACTGCTCGGACTGGAGCAGGACCTCGTCGTGGTCGCCGAGGCGTCCACATCCACCGACGCGGTACGGCTGGCACGCGAGTTCCGTCCGGACATCGCGGTCCTCGATCTGGAGATGCCGCCCACCGACGGCCTGCGCGCCGCCGAGGAGATCCGGGCCGAACTCCCCACCCAGATCGTCCTGGTCACCCGGCACGCCCGCCCCGCCGTGCTGCGCCGCGCGCTCGCCGCCGGCATCCGCGGCTTCGTACCCAAGACCACCGCCGCGACCAGACTGGCTGAGATCATCCGCGACGTCGCCGCCGGCCGCCGGTACGTCGACCCCGACATCGCCGCCTCCGCCCTGACCGAGGACGACTGCCCCCTGACCGACCGCGAACTGGAGGTCCTGCGCGCCGCCCGCACCGGAGCGTCGGTCGTCGAGATCGCCGCGGCGGTCCATCTGGCCCCGGGCACGGTCCGCAACTACCTCTCCGCCGCCATGTCCAAACTGGGAGCGTCCACACGCCATGCCGCCGCGCATCACGCGTGGGAAGAGGGCTGGATCTGATCCCGCCGCTTCTCCACCAATCGCTTCTCGGTCAGTGACACGGTGAACGGATGCGTGGGCGCCGTCAGGATGTCCTCGGCCGACCCCTGCTCGACCACCTCCCCGGCGTCCAACACCGCGATCCTGGAAGCGAGTCGGGCAGTGTCCAGATCGTGTGTGATCAGCACGAGGGACAGGTCGTCGCGGTCCCGCAGCAGCCCGGCGAGCAGGTCCAGGATGCCCCGGCGGGTGACCGTGTCGAGCCCGGACGTGATCTCGTCGCACACCAGGACCCGCGGCCGGGCGAGCAGGGCCCGGGCCAGCGCCGCCCGTTGGAGCTCACCACCGGAGAGCCGGGCGGGTGAGCGGGCCGCCAACTCATCTGCCAGGCCAAGGCTGTTGAGCACCTCCGCCGCCTCGCCCCGTGCCTCCCGAGGGGGCACCCCACGCAACCGAACCGCCGTACGGGCCACCTGGTCGAGCACCGGCCGACGCTCGTCGAAGGAGGCGCGCGCGTCCTGGAACACGTACTGCACGGTGGCCAGTTGAGCGCGCGTACGGTCGCGCAGACTCGGCGGCAGCGTGACCCCGTCGAGCAGCACCTCTCCCTCGTATCCGCGATGGAGTCCGGCCATACAGCGGGCGAGCGTCGTCTTTCCGCTGCCCGAGCGGCCGAGTACGGCGAGGCACTCGCCGGAACGCAGAACGAGTTCCGGGGTGTGCAGCACCTCGACGTCACGGTGCCTGGCACGGAGATCACGGACCCGCAGCACGGTGTACGAGTTCGACGTTGCCGGTGTATCGCCCCTCAACGGCGGCTGCTCCGCGAGGAGTTCGCGCGTCCACGGATGCGAGGGCGCTAGCCACACCCGTTCCGTCGGCCCGGACTCCACGACCCGGCCGTCCCGCATGACCAGTACCTCGTGGGCGAGCGCGCGCACGGTCTCCAGGTCGTGGCTGAGCAGGACCACACCGATGCCCCGTGCGGCGACCGCCGCCAGCTCGTCGACCACGCGTCGCTTCGTCAGCGCGTCCTGCCCGGTGGTGGGCTCGTCCGCGACGACGACCCTCGCGCCGAGCAGCAAAGCCTGAGCGAGGACGACACGCTGTTGCTGCCCGCCCGACAGTTGATGCGGAAAGCGCCGCAACAGCCGTGATCCATCGGGTAGTTGTGCCATCGCCAAGGCGTTCAGGACATGCTCCCGCACCGCGGCCCGGCGGGCACGGCGAGGCAGTTCGCGCACCCGGCCGCGCGCGATGTCGTACAGCAGCGCACCCACCCGCCGCGCGGGGTTGAGCACCGCCGCCGGGTGCTGCGGCACGTAGCCGACCAGGGCCTCGTCCACCCGTACGAAGCCGGTCACCCGCGCGCCCGACGGGAACTCGCCGAGCAGCGCACGCCCTGTCGTCGTCTTCCCGCTGCCGGAGGCACCCACCAGCGCGGTCACCCGCCCGGGCAGGACCCGCAGGCTCACCCCGTCGACGATGCGCCGCCCGCCGACCTCCACGGTCAGCTCCTCGATCTCCGCGACCGCGGCCGACTCGCTCACGGACGTGGCTCCTTCACTCGATCACGTACACCGACACCACGGCGCACGACGTACCGTTCCGTAGCGACATCGCGGCCAGTGCTGAGCAACGCGTCGAAGAGCAGATTGCACCCCATCGTCAGTGTCACGATCAGCAGCGCCGGGACCACCACGGCCCACGGCTGGACGAAGAGACCCGTGCGGTTGCGGTCCACCATCACCGCCCAGTCGGCCGCGTCCGGGGCCACCCCGATGCCCAGGAAGGCGGCCGTGGCCACCAGATAGAGGACACCTGTCAGCCGTACGCCCGCGTCCGCGGCGAGAGGCCGCAGGATGGACCGGCCGACATGTCCGACGGCGAGGCGCCACCACGACTCGCCCTGCATCCGCAGTGCCTCCACCGCCGGTCGTGAGGCCACATCGGCCGCCGCGGCGCGCACGATGCGCGCCGCATCCGGGATGTTGACCAGCGCCACCAGCAGTGCGAGACCCGCCGCGCCGGGCGAGAACACGGACGCGACCAGCAGGATCATCAGCAGCGAGGGCACGGCGAGGAGCACGTCCAAGGGCCGCATCAGCACCTCCTCCAACCAGGTCCGACGGGTGAGCGCGCTGATCAGCCCGACCGGCAGCGCCACCAGATACGCCAGCGCCGTGGCCGTGAGAGCCACGACCACCACGGGCCGGCCGCCGAACAGCACCTGCCGCCACACGTCACGCCCCACGAAGTCCGTGCCGAGCCAGTGCCCGCCGCCGAGCGTGAACGAGGTGGCCCGCGGCCCGGGTTCACCCGCGAACAGCGGCCCGAACAGGGCGAGGGCCAGCGGTACGCACACCAGGGCGGCCCCGAGCGCGAAGCGCCCCGACGGCAGCCACTTCGGTCGCCCCCTCACGCGGCCACCTCCGCCCGAGGCGCGAACCGGTGGGCGACGAGATCGGCCCCCAGGTTCAGCACAACGGTGATCACCCCGAAGATCACCGCGAGCCCCTGCACCACCGGCACATCCCGCTCCGCGACGGCGTTCATCAGTACCGTCCCAAGGCCGGGAATCACGAACAGCGCCTCCACGACGATCACCCCGCACAACAACCAGTCGACAGTGCGGGCGAGTTGCTGCGCGGCGGGCGCCATCGCGTTCGGCAACGCGTGCGCGTACCGCACCCGGGCGCCCGGGATCCCGTACCGGCGGGCCTGTGCGACGTACGGCGAGGCGAGCGCGTCGATCATCCCGGCGCGCACCAGCCGGGACAGCGAGCAGACCGGCCGGGACAGCAGGACGAGCACCGGCAGCACGAGTGCCGCCGGATGCCCGAGCAGATCCGTGCCGTAGCCGACCGCCGTCGGCGGCAGCCAGTCGAGCCGCAGCGCGAACACCGTCACCAGCAGCACCCCGAACGCGAACTCCGGTACCGCGTACACCCCGAGCGTCACCGAACTGACCAGCCGGTCCACGAACCGCCCCTCGTACCGCGCGGCCAGCACCCCGAGCCCGACCCCGACCGGCACCAGCAACGCCACCGTGAGACCGGCGAGCAGCAGAGTGGGACCGAAGGCGTCGGAGATGTACGAGGAGACGGGCCGCCCGGATGTCAGGGAGTTCCCGAAGTCCGCGTGCAGCAGGCCCGTTGCCCAGTCGGCCAGCCGCTCGTACGCGGGCCGGTCCAGGTCCAGCGCCTCGCGGATGGCGGCGATCCGCGCCGGATCCGGCTGGTCCCCGGCGAGGGCCACCGCCGCGTCGCCCGGCAGTGCCTCGGTGAGCGCGAAGACCAGTACCACCACGGCCACGGTCTGCGCGCCACCGAGCAGCAGCCGCCGGGCTGCCCACGAGCCCAGTCCGCTCACGCCAGCCAGACCTTGTCGAACCGCGCCCAGTCGAGCGTGTTCGCGGGAGCCTTCCGCTCAACTCCCTTGACTCCACGAGCCGTTCCGATGATCCAGTCGGCGAACCCCCACACCAGGAAACCGCCCTCGGCGTACAGCCGGCGCTGCATCCGGCCGAACACGGCGGCGCGTTCCGTCTCGTCCTTCGTGGACTGCGCCTGCTGGTAGAGCGCGTCGAAGTCCTTGTGGTGCCACTTGGTGGCGTTGGTGGTGGAGTCGGTGAGCAGCCGCTGCGAGATGTGCGACTCGATGGGCATGGCCCCCGAGCGATAGCAGCACAGGGTTCCGGAGTCGAGGATGTCCGCCCAGTACGAGTCCTTGCTGCCCATCTTCACCTCGACGGTGACACCCGCCTTGGCGGCCTGGTCGCGGAAGATGCCGGCCGCCTCGGTGAACCCGGCCGCGACCGCCGACGTGTCCAGCGTGACCTTCAACTTCTCCGCGCCCGCCTTCCTGAGGAGGGAACGGGCCCGGTCGAGATCCTGCTCGCGCTGCGGCAGACCGTCCGCGTAGTACTCGTACCCCTTCCCGAACAGGTCGTTGCCGACCACGCCCGCCCCGGACAGCGCGCCGTCGATCAGCTCCTGGCGGTCGGCGATCAGGAAGAACGCCTCCCGGACCCGCTTGTCGTCGAAGGGCGGCCGGTCGGTCTTCATGGCGAAGGCCTGCATGGCGCTGTTCCGCAGCCGTACGATCTCGATCTGGCCCTTGCCCTCATGGGCGCGCGCGGTCGTCGGGTTGAGCTCATGGGCGTACTCGACCTGGCCACCGAGCAGCGCGTTGACCCGCGCGGACTCCTCGTTGGCGACGACGAACTCCAGCTCGTCGAGGTGCGGGGCGCCGTCCCAATAGGCGTCGTTGCGCCGGAAGACCGCCGAGCGGCCCGGCGCGAACGACACGAAACGGAACGGCCCGGAGCCGACCGGCTTCTTGTCGAAGTCGGCGTCGGACGTCCCGTCGGGCACGATGTACGCGCCGAACGCGGCCAGTACATTGGGGAATTCGGCGGTCGGCCGCTTGAGGACGAACTCCACGGTCCGTTCGTCGACGGCCCGGCTCGCCTTCAGATCGATGGGTTCGAGGGACGCCTTTGCACGGAAAGCCTTCTCTGGATCGGCGATACGGCGGAAGCTGAACAGGACGTCCTCGGCGGTGACGGGCTTCCCGTCGTGGAACTCCGCCTTGCGCAGGGTGACTTTCCAGCGGTCCAGGCCCGCGTTCGGCTCCCAGCCGGAGGCCAGGCGCGGCTCGGCGGAGAGGTCGTCGCCGTAGTCGGCGAGCTTGTCGAAGAGCGCCTTCGCGCGGGCGACGTCGGCGAACAGGTTGGCCAGGTGCGGATCGAGCGTCTCGCTCGCACCGCCGCCCGCGAAGGCGGCCCGAAGCCGCCCCCCGCGCCGGGGCTTGCCGTCGCTCCCGCCGCCAGAGCCAGCGCCCGAGTCGTTGTCCGAGCCGCCGCAGCCGACGAGGGCGAGGGCGCCCACACCCGAGGCGGCGGCGAGGAAGCCTCTACGACGGAGGCCGGGGTATTCCCGCATGACGATGTCCTTGCTGTGTGATGTGGAAGGTGGAAGGTGGATGAAGCGGATGGGACAGGGATGCGTGGTGCCGTCACGCGTCGAGCCGGGCCACCACGTGCAGCCGGTCGGCCTCGGCCGCCGTCCCGGGCAAGTCGCCCTCCTGCCAGGGCGGTTCGGTACGCGGCCCCGGACCGTCGTGCAGCGCGAGCACGGTGAAGCCGTGGGAGGTCAGAAAGTGCCGCAGCTCCAGCGGGAGGAGCAGCCGCCAGGCGGACCGCTGTTCGACGGGAGCCGAGTCGTCGTCGGCCGTCCATACGCGCGTACGCCGCAGGAGTTGCGCGGTGCGGTCGACGTACAGCGTGGTCGTCGACCGGTACGAAGTCCCCTGCCAGTCGAAGGCGTTGACCTTCGGTGTGTTCAACAGGTCGTCGCGGCCGAGGAAGTAGGCGCCGTTGCGCATCTCGGCGACGAGCAGCCCGCCGGGTGTCAGGCTCCGGCGACAGGAGGCGAGGAAGCCGTCGAGATCGTCGTTGGTGTGGCAGTACAGCAGCGAACTGTCCAGGCACACCACGGCGTTGAAGACTCCGAGAGCGAAGTCCCGCAGATCGGCATGCACGTACTCCGGGCCGGGGTGCCGGTCGCGGGCGTACGCCAGCATCGCCTCGGAGAGGTCGGCCCCGACGACCGTCCGCCCGGACGCGTGCAATTGGGCCGCGTCCCGGCCGGTGCCGCAGCCCAGATCGAGGACCCTCGGCCCGGCCCCGTACCGCCGCAGGCAGTCCTCGGCCCACCGCCCGGCCAGCCGCTCGGGATCGGGGAACCGGGCCTCGTACAGCTCCGGGTTGTCGGTCAGCAGATTGCCGCTCGTCATACCGTCGCCCCCACAGGCACGGGCCGCTCGGGCAGCGCCCTGAGGCGACGCAGCCAGGTGATCCCGGCGGCGGACACCAGGCCGAAGACCAGGCAGCAGGCCCACGGCAGCCAGGAGGCTCCCCGCTGGTCACCGGTGTCCATGGCCCAGCCGACGACCGTGTTGCCCACGGCCGCCGCGATCCCGGACACCATGTAGAAGATCCCGAAGTACGTGCCGGTCAGCTCCGGCCGCCCGAATCCGGGGATCAGCTCCATCACGAAGGGCTGGGCCACCATGACGCCGACGTAGAGGAACAGGACGCCGACGAGGACGGGCACGGCGTGCCACACCTCCGGCGAGGCCCCCGACACCAGCATCGGCGGCAGGAAGGCGAGGCCCATGAGGGCGAGTCCGGCGCCGATAGCCTGATGGCCGCGATCCTTCAGGGCCCGGGTCAGGCGCATCTGCAGGGCGAGATTGGCGAGCGTACCCACCAGGAAGACGAGCCCGGCCGCGCCGTCCCAGCCGGTGGCCCGGCGGGCGCCGTCGGGCAGCAGCAGATACAGCTGGTTCTCCAGGGTGAACATGCCGACCATGGCCAGCGAGAAGGCTAGGAACGCGCGGTTGCCCACCACCTCACGCCAGTCCGCGAGCACACCACCCGTGCTCTTCGGTACCGCCCGCGCCGGCAGCACGAGTGCCTGCGCCACGGTCAGCACCGCGAAGATCCCGGCGGCCGTGAGCGCGGAGGCCCGGAAGTCGAACAGCAGCAGCACACTGCCGAGCAACGGCCCGATCAGCGCGCCGGTGGTCGCGAAGACGTTGAACAGTGCGAACGCCTCCGCCTTGCGCTCACCGGCCTCCTGCGCGAGATAGGCCCGCACGGCCGGGTTGAACAGCGCCCCGGCGAGCCCGCTCAGCACGGACGCGGCGAGCAGCACGGCGAGCCCGTCCCCGAGCGCGAACAGCGCGAAGCCGACCGTACGCACCGCACACCCGGCGATGATCACGCCGCGTGCCCCGAGCCGGTCCGCGGCCGATCCGCCGATGAGGAACAGCCCCTGCTGACTGAGGTTGCGCACCCCGAGCACGATCCCGACGACGGCAGCCGACATGCCCAGGTCCTCGCCCAGATGCGTGGCCAGATAGGGGATGAGCAGATAGAAACCGGTGTTGACGCCGAGCTGGTTGACCAGCAGCAGCCGGATCGCGGGCGAGAAGCCACGTATCTCATGCAGCGTCTTCACGACCCACCCGCCTCTCCCGCACGCCGAGCCCGGGCAGGTCATTCGCCCGTACGACGCCGTCGGCGCCCCCGATCCCGGTCCACGGGTCGTCGGCGAGCAGCAGATGCCCGTCGAGGTCGGCCCAGCGGGCGCGGTCGGCGAGATGCACGGCGGGTGCGAGGCCGAGAGTGCTGGCGGTGAGACAGCCGAGCATCAGCTCGGTGCCGGTGCCTGCGATCAACTCGGCGATCCGCAGCGCCGCGTACGGACCGCCGCACTTGGCGAGCTTGACGTTCACGCCGTGCACCCGGCCCGCGAGACGGCGTACGTCCTCGTACGTGACGGCGTCCTCGTCGGCGATCAGGGGGAGTGGCGAACGCTCGGCGAGCCGCGCCAGGGCCTCCGGATCTCCGGGTGCGACGGGCTGTTCGACGGCCTCGACACCCAACTCGGCGTAACGGGGAAGCAGTTGCAGGGCCTGGGCGGTCGTCCAGGCGCCGTTGGGGTCGAGGAGCAGCCGGGCCCGGGGCGCGGCGGAGGCGATGGCTCGTATGCGGTCGAGGTCGTCCTTGGGGTCCGGGGCACCCGCCTTGACCTTGATGACGGTGAAGCCGCTGTCCGCCAGCGAGCGGGCCTGCGCGGCGGCGCGCTCGGCGGGGACGATGCCGATGGTGCGGGCGGTCCGGGCGCTCGGACCACCCGGCGCGGTCGGAGCGGTCCGGGCGCTCTTCGCGTCGAGCAGTCGGTGTACGGGGAGACCGGACCGCTTGCCGCACAGGTCGAGCAGCGCGGCCTCCACGGCTGCGGTCACTGCCGGCGTCCGGTCGCCGGCAGGCCCCTCCCGCAGAGCGCTCTCGGGGTCGCCGAAACGGCCCAGAGCCAGACCGGCCTCGTACAACTGCCGTTCCAGTTCAGTGGTGTTGAGACCGTAGTAGACGCTGGTGACGGCCTCGCCGTGGCCGGTCAGACCCTCGTGCTCGACCGTCAGCCAGACGGCGTCGCGGGCGGACATCGTCGAACGGGATATGCGCAGCGGCTTGGCGAGCGTGAGTCGCACGGTGCGCAGGGTGGCCTTCACGGGCTCCCTTCCAAGGGGGTGTGCAGGGGGTCGGTGACCGTGGCGCAGCGGACCCAGCCGGTGGCCTCGACAGCGCGCGGATGCGGGATCTCGACGGGCCGGGTGGCGGCGCCGGCCGGGTCGAGGCCGTGCGCGGCAGTGAAGTCGTCGTCGTAGACCGTGCCGAGATAGCGGTGCGGCCCGTCGGGAAAGACGGTCGCGACCACGGCCCCGGGGTGGACACGGGCGGCCCATGCCGAGACCAGCGCGACCGCCCCGGTACTCCAGCCGCCACTGACGAAACTCCCGCGCGCGAGGCGTCGACAGGCGTCCGCGGACTCGGCCGGGCCGACCCAGTGCACCTCGTCGAAGGCCTCGTACGCCACATTGCGCGGATGGATGCTGCTGCCGAGGCCACGCATCAGGCGGGGCCTCGCGGGCTGGCCGAAGATGGTGGAGCCGGTGGCGTCCACACCGATCAGGCGCAGCCCCGGCCAGTGCCTGCGCAACGGCCCCACCACCCCGGCACTGTGACCGCCCGTGCCGACACTGCACACCAGTACGTCCAAGTGGTCGAGCTGGGTTGCGAGTTCGGCGGCGAGCGACGCGTACCCGGCGATGTTGTCCGGGTTGTTGTACTGGTCGGGCCAGTACGCGTCCGGCAGCATCGCGAGCAGCTCCCGCAGCCGGGCCAGTCGCGCCGCCTGCCAGCCGCCCACGGCGGCCGGACGCTCGACGAGTTCGAGGCTGACCCCGTACGTGCGCAGCAACTGCCGCATGGACGGCTCCAGTTCGCTGTCGCCGACCAGCACGATGGGATGGCCGAGGGCCTGCCCGGCGAAGGCGAGACCGATCCCCAGCGTCCCCGAGGTGGACTCCACCACCGGGGCGCCGGGGCGTAGTTCACCCCGCTCCCGGGCGCCGAGCAGCATGGACACGGCGGCCCGAGCCTTCATGCCACCGGCGCCGAGCCCTTCGAGCTTGGCCCAGAAGCCGGGCTGGGGGCACGGCAGATCGGTGGTCACCCGGGCCAGCGGTGTGCGGCCGAGGAGTGCGAGGAGATCGAGGTTGGCGGTGAGGGGAGGCAGCGCGGCCGTCGTCACAGCGCGGCCTCCGTACGGCCGTGGAGATGTCCGGACGGGCGGCCGGACCGGTGTCCGTGCCGGTACTCATCCCGGTACCCATGACCGTGTCCGTAGTGGTGGATGACACCGGGACCGCCGTCCAGCCAGAAGAAGGGGTACGGCTCCGCGCACACCGCGCTCACTCCGGCGCCGAGGAAGCGCGGCAGGACGGCACTTCCCGTCTGCGCGAACATCACCAGCTGCTTGCCGACGCGCAGGGCATGCTCCCGCAACGGTTCGAAGGACCCGTTGCCGAGCGTCATACCGGACGCCAACACGGCGTCACAGCGGTCGAGTTCGGCGAGCGCGTCCGTCACGATCGGCTCGCCCCACTCCGTCCGGCCGCCCTTGAGATCGCACGGTATGTACGGGACGCCACGCGAACGCAGCGCCTCCAGCAGGGAGTTGACGACGCCGACGACGAGGACGGTCTGTCCCGGCCGGACGTCCAGCAGTTCGACGACGGCCTTCGCCCGCGCGCGGGACTTCTCCACGGAACTCCCGGCGGACAGCGGCCGGGGGAGTGCCCCGTTCTCGGGCGTGTGCGGGGCGACGTGCATCAGATACGCGTCGAGCGCCGCCACCCTGACCGGCGTCAGCGGATGCTCCAGCAGCCGCGCCACGTCCGCGCCGGCACAGTCCTCCACCGCGCCCTCGGACAGCGCCCCCGGTTCGACCGCGCACGAGCCGACGGCCCGGTCGAGGCGCAGGCTGAGCACCTCGTTGCGATATCCGCCGCGACGCCCGTCATGACGTACGGCCTGGCTGGTGGTGAACGCCACGGCGATACGCAGGGTGCGGGGGTCCGGACCGAGCCGGCCGGCCAGGACACGGCTCACCAGATCGTCGTACGAGGCCGGGGTCGAGGTGCCGGACGAACTCGGGGCCGAGGTGTCGGGCGCAGCCGTGGCCGAAGTACCGTCCAAGGCCGAGGGTGCCCTCTCCTGGACGGCGGGAACCGCTCCCCCCGCGCCGATCGCCCCGCTCATCGGGCACTCACCCGAGGCCGCAGCCCGGACAGCAGCGACTCGACACGAGTCCGTGCCCCGAGTCCCTCCGCGTCACCCGCCATCACATGACCGAGGTACTCGTTGTTGCTGCCCGCGGCCTTGACCGCCCGCCCCGGTTCGGCGAACTGGACCTCCAACACGCCCTGGGCGCACCGCACTTGACCGGATCCGTCAATCGCCTCCAGCGTCCCCGTGGCGTCCGGCACCAGAAAGCCGACGGCGGCGCTGCGCAGCCCGGTGTCGCTCCGGCGCAGGTCGGGGGCGCGGCCGAGGGCCACGTAGACGCAGGCCGCTGCCAGGTCGAGTCCGGTGACATGCCGGATCAGCTCGGTGATGCGGTTTCCGGCCGGGCGGGGGTTGACCTCGACGAGGCGCGGACCGGCGGAGGTCAGCTTGATCTCGGTGTGGGCGACCACGGAGTCGAGGCCGAGCGCCTTGATCGCCTGCACCGCGGTGTGCTGGGCGGCCTCCGCGTCGGCCGGGGCGAGCGCGGCCGGGAACATATGGCCCGTCTCGATGAACGCGGGCGCTCCGCCGATGCTCTTGTCGGTCACGCCCACCACATGGGTCGTACCGTCGAACGAGACGGTCTCCACGCTGACTTCGGGCCCGTCGAGCAGTTCTTCGAGCAGGAGAGCGGGCGCCCGGACCTGACCGCGGGCGTTCACCGGGAAGTCCGCGATCGCCCGACAGGCGTCCGTCAGCTCGCGCTCGTCGTCCACGCGCCGTACAAACATGCCCGCGCACAGGTCGACCGGCTTGACCACCAACGGGAAGCCGAGCTCCCGCGCGGCCTCCTCAGCCTCCGCCCGGTCGGCGCAGACGGCGAAACGCGGGCCCGGGACGCCTGCCTCGCCGAGGACGCGGCGGGTCGTGTCCTTGCGGCAGGCGTTCTCCACCGATTCCGGCGAGGGGCCGGGGAGCCCCAGCCGGGCGGCGATCCGGGCCACGGTCGGCAGGTAGTAGTCGCAGGACGTGACCACTCCGTCGAAGCGGAGGGCCCCGTGCAGGCGCTCGATCTCCGGCAGCAGGGATTCGACGTCGTTCGTGTCGGCGGTCAGTACATTTCGGGCCCCGAGCAGGGGGTGGGCCGTGCCCTCCGGGGCGGAGCGGAGGTAGTGGTGCAGATCGCGGGTGAGGAACGTGAACTCGTGCCCGCCCTCCCGGATCGCCCGTGGCAGCAGTCTGCTCATCGACCCGACCCAGCTCTCGACCACCAACAGATGAGCCACAACTCCCCTTTCGCGCACGCCGGTTGAGGTTCAGGGCACGCCAGGGGCACCCCATGGCGGGGCGCGGACGGCGTGACCGACGCACACGTTATCGACAATCATTTTCATTGTCATCTAATTGCCTGGCCTTTGTTGCCGACGCGGCAAAAATCCGTTGGACAGGGCCGGACGGGCGGATCTAGCCTCGCCCGGTCCGAGTGATGGTGTGCCTACCGAATGAGGTGCGGGAGATGACGGTCCTGACGAGCGCGGCCGCGTACGACGGGCTGCGCACTCCAGCCACCACGATCTCCTCGGACCGAAGGAATCCCAGAAGTGGATCTTCCACGTAGCTTCACCATCCGCGAGAGCGGACACCGCATCCACAACCCGTTCACCAGCGAGAAGCTGGCCACCCTCGGCCGGGCCCTCCGCCTGGCACCCGGGACGAGCGTGCTCGACCTCGCCTGCGGCAGCGGCGAGATGCTGTGCACCTGGGCGCGCGACCACCAGGTGACCGGCACGGGAGTGGACATCAGCACCGAGTTCCTCGCCGCGGCGCATGCCCGCGCGGCCGAGCTCGGGGTCACCGACCGCGTAGCCTTCCGGCACGGGGACGCGACCGGCCATGTCGCCGACGAACCCGTCGGCGTCGCGGCCTGCCTCGGCGCCACCTGGATCGGTGACGGGGCGGCCGGCACCGTCGAGCTGCTCCGCCGGAGCCTCGCCCCCGGCGGGATCATGCTGATCGGCGAGCCGTACTGGCGGCGCGAGCCCCAGGACCAGGCCACCCTCGAGGGCTGCTACGCCACCACGAAGGACGACTACCGCCCGCTCCCCGAGCTGCTCGAACTCTTCGGCCGGCTCGGCTGCGACGTGGTGGAGATGGTCCTCGCCGACCAGGACAGCTGGGACCGGTACGTGGCCGCGCAGTGGCTCAACACCCGGCGCTGGCTGGACGCGCACCCGGACGACGAGATGGCGGACGAGATGCGCGAGGACCTCGCCACCGGACCCGTACGCCACGTCCGCTACCAGCGTGAGTACCTGGGCTGGGGCGTGTTCGCGCTGATGAACCGCTGACGGGCGCCGGGTGGGCTCCTCGGACACAACGTACTGACGTGCGGCTCAGCCGGTACGACGTACTGACGTGCGGAGGAGCCCGCCCGGCTGACGGCTTCAACAGGCAGCGGCCCGTCGAGAAACCTGCCTGATTCGGGGGTCGCCCCGCCTTGGGGCGATCAACTCGGCGGGCCGCTGTTGAACTTCCGGGCGGGGGTACCCGTATCACTCCTCAGTACCGCCCGGAGGGAGAGCAGGTTGTCGACACCGTCCGACCCACAACTGCCACCGAACCGGTCGGCGCTGGAACCGACCCACGTCATGCGCCGCCGCCGGTCCGGAGCCCTGTCGGAGCTGGTGAGGCAGGTCCAGGAGAGGGAACGCGACCCGGACGACGGGTACGAATTCGTCGCGGTCCCGGGACAGTTCACCGCCGCGCTGCCTCGGACGGCGGAGGACGACACCCAGGAACTGCCGCCGTACATCGCCGACTTCGGCAGCGACGAAGGCCACGATCAGGGCGACGCACGCGGACGCCAGGTTGCCCGCACGACGGCGCACGGCCGTACGTCCCTGTTCCGCCGCACGGCGATCGCCATCGCCGCGGTGGCTGCCGCCCTGGCGGGATTCAGCGCGGCTCTCGTGCTCACCTGGGACCGCGACGCCACCGACGACAAGGCCCAGGCGCCGCCCCCGGCCGCGTCATCCGCCCCGGCACCGTCCCAGCCCGCCGCCGCTCCCGACCCCGATGGCGCAGGCACCCTCCGCGAGGGCGACAGCGGCCCGGAGGTGAGCGACCTCCAGGAACGACTGCTCCGCATCCCCAACGTGTACGAGGGCGGCACGGCCTCCGGCCGCTACGACGCCACACTCGCGGCGGCGGTGGCCCGCTTCCAACTCTGGTACGGCATCCGGGGCGACGAATCAGGCGTCTACGGCAACGACACCCGCTCCGACCTGGAATCCCGCACGGCGTCCTAGCTCGACGTGGGCTGCGGCCTCGGCGGCTGCGCCGCGGGCGGGTGGCGTGGTTGGGCCTTTTTTCGCCCCCGCCGCCC
>NZ_LIQZ01000230.1 GCF_001418655.1 Streptomyces phaeochromogenes
CCTCTTCGAAGACCAGCCCACCCACCCCATAGACCTGCCCACCTACCCCTTCCAGCACAAGCACTACTGGATGCATGCCACGCAGGACACGGTGGATGTGCAGCAGGCAGGACTGGAGAGTGCCGAACACCCGCTGCTGGGCGCGGTAGTAGAGCTGCCCGGGTCCGAGAGCGTGGTCCTGTCGGGCCGCCTCTCGGTCGAGCAACAGCCCTGGCTGGCCGACCACGCGGTGATGGGCACCGTCCTGTTCCCCGGCACCGGCTTCGTCGAACTGGCCATCCGGGCAGGCGACGAGGTCAACTGCCCGGTGCTGGACGAACTCACACTCCACAACCCACTCGCCCTGCCCGAACACGGCGGCGTCGCGGTACAGGTGATGACAGCCGCCCCCGATCAGAACGGCCACCGACACCTACGCATACACGCACGACCCGAGCACGCCACCCCCGACGAAGAATGGACCCTGCACGCCGAAGGCATCCTCACCCCCGACACCACCCCCACCAACACACCCACAGACATGGAGACATGGCCCCCCGCCCACGCCACCCCGCTACCACTCGACGAGTTCTACGACCGGCTGGCCAAGCAGGGACTCCACTACGGCTCCGTCTTCCAGGGCGTACGCGCCGCATGGCACCGTGCCGACGAGGTGTTCGCCGAGGTCGAACTCCCCGCCCAGACCACCGATGCCACCTCCTACGGCATCCACCCAGCGTTGCTGGACGCCGCCCTGCACGCCGCGCTCCTCGTCCCGGACGACGAGAACGACAAGAACGATGGAAGGAGCGAGAGGGACGAGGACGGACAAATCCCTTCGGTGCCCTTCGCCTGGAACGGCGTACGACTGCACACGTCCGGGGCGTCCGCCCTGCGGGTCCGGATTTCGGGCGGTGCCATCAGCGCGGCCGACGCCACCGGAACCCCGGTGATCACTGTGGAGTCGCTGACCACCCGCCCGGTGACCAGCGACCAGCTCACCACCACCGGCGCCAACGCTTCCGGCTCGCTCTACCGGCTCGACTGGGTACCTGTCTCCGCTCCCGCGTCCCTCGCCGATCCCGCCGCGCCTGACTGGGCGGTTGTGGGCCGCGCCGCCTCCGGACCCGGTGCCTATCCGGACATGGCCGCCCTGCTCGACGCGGTCGGCTCCGGGGACCTGCCCGTGCCCGAGACCGTACTCGTCGTTGTCGCGGATCAGGACCCCGTCCGCCCCGTGCCCGAGACGGTCCGCGCATCCGTCGATGGCGCTCTCGACGCCCTCCGGACGCTGCTGACCGACGCCCGGTTGGAGGCAACCCGGCTGGTCCTGGCCACCTGTGGTGCGGTGGCCACCGCGGCCGACGAGAGCGTCACCGACCTGGGACATGCGGCGGTGTGGGGCCTGGCGCGCGCCGCGCAGGAGGAGGAACCCGGCCGGATCGTACTGATGGACCTGCCGACCCCGTACACCTCGCTGCACACCGCCCTGCACGCCCCCATGCTCACTCTCCAAACCGCCTTGGCCGCCGACGAACCGCAACTGGCCCTGCGCGGCGACCGCCTCCTGGCCCCCCGCCTGACGCGGCAACCAGCCCGCACAACCGTGGAAGCGGGCCAGCGGCACGAAGCACCGGACTGGGACCGCGACGGCACCGTGCTGATCACCGGCGGTACCGGGGGCCTAGGCCGCCAGATCGCCCGGCACCTGGTGACCGAACACGGCATGCGCCACCTGGTGTTGGCCGGCCGCCGCGGCATCGAGGCGCCCGGCGTCTCGGACCTGGTCGCCGAACTGGCCGAGCTGGGCGCCCGGACCACGATCGCGGCCTGCGACATCACGGACCGGGAAGCGATCGCCGGGCTGTTGGCCGATATCCCCGCCGAGCATCCGTTGACCGCCGTCGTGCACTCCGCCGGAGTCCTGGACAACGCCCTGATCACCGACCTGACACCACGGCACCTCGACAACGTGCTCAAGGCCAAGGCCGACGCCGCATGGCACCTGCACGAACTGACGCGCAGCCTGGACCTGTCGGCCTTCGTCCTGTTCTCCTCCGCCGCCGGCGCCCTCGGCACCGCCGGCCAGGGCAACTACGCCGCTGCCAACGCGTTCCTCGACGCACTCGCCCACCACCGCCGCAGCCTCGGCCTGCCGGGCCAATCTCTCGGCTGGGGACCGTGGAGCGGAGGCCTGGGCATGGCCGGAGACCTGGCCGACACCGACCGCTCCCGCATGCTCCGCAACGGAATCCAGGCACTCTCTCCCGACGAGGGCCTCCGGCTCTTCTCCATGGCCGTGCGCGCCGCGCCCGGAGGCGACCCCGCGCTGTTGCCGTTGCGGCTGGACCTCGGCGCCCTGCGGGCCCAGGCCCAGGCCGGAAACCTGCCGACGGCACTGCGCGGCCTGGTCCCCACCCCATCGTCCCGGCGTACGGCCCAGGACGCGGCCGGCAACAACGGGCGAGCCCTGACGGCACGGCTCGCCGCACTCTCGGACAACGAACGCGAACGCGCGCTCACCGACCTGGTGCGCGGCCATGTCGCCGCCGTCCTCGGCCACGGCACGGGCGAGGCGACCGCGATCGAGGCCCACCACACGTTCCAGACCCTCGGCTTCGACTCGCTGACCGCGATCGAACTCAGGAACCAGATCAAGAAGGTCACCGGCCTGCACCTGTCGGCCACCGCCGTCTTCGACTACCCGAGCCCGGCAGCGCTGGCCCGCCACCTCGGCGAGCAACTGGCCGCCCAGTGGCCGTCGGGCCATGGGCAGAGCCTTCGCTCGGTACTGGCCGAGGCGGACCGGCTGGAGGCCGCCTTGGCCGCGGTGCCCCAGGGCGACGGTGAACTCACCAGGATCACCGGGCGGTTGGAGACGCTGCTACGCCGCTGGCACGGCCGACTGGCCGACGCCGACCCGGACGCGGGCCCGACGGACGGTTCGACCGGACCCACCACAGATCTTCAATCGGCCACGGACGACGAGCTCTTCGAAGTCCTCGACGCCGAACTCGGACTGCCAGGGAGTGCCTGACGGAATGGCGAACGACGAGAAACTCCGCGATTACCTCAAACGCGCCACGGTCGATCTCCGCGAAGCCCGCCGACGCCTCCGCGAAACCGAGGAAAGGGCACACGAGCCGATCGCCGTCGTCGGCATGGGCTGCAGGCTGCCCGGCGGTGTGACCTCTCCCGAGGAGTTGTGGGAGACGGTCGCAGGCGGCCACGACGCCCTGTCACCGTTTCCCGCCGATCGAGGCTGGGACCTCGCGTCCCTCCACGGCCCCGACCCTTACCCCCACCCCGACAGGACCGGGACCAGCCACGCCCAGGCAGGCGGCTTCCTCGACGACATCGCCGACTTCGATGCCGGACTGTTCGGCATCAGCCCGCGCGAGGCACTGGCCATGGACCCGCAACAGCGCTTGCTGCTGGAGACCACCTGGGAGGCCCTGGAACGCGCGGGCATCGACCCGCTGTCACTGCGCGAAAGCCGGACCGGAGTGTTCGCCGGAGCCATGTACCACGACTACGCCACCCGGGCCATGAACGTGCCCGACGACGTCGCCGGGTACCTGCTCCTCGGCAACTCCACAGCCGTCCTCTCCGGCCGGATCTCCTACGTCCTCGGCCTCCAGGGCCCCGCCGTCTCCATCGACACCACCTGCTCCACCTCGCTGGTCACCCTCCACCTGGCCTGTGCCGCGCTGCGCCGCAAGGAGTGCTCGCTGGCGATCGCCGGAGGCGCCACGGTCATGTGCGCACCGGACGTGTTCGTGGAGTTCAGCCGCCAGGGCGTGCTGTCCCGCGACGGCCGGTGCAAGGCGTTCTCGGCTTCGGCCGACGGTACGGGCTGGTCGGAAGGGGTGGGAGTGCTGGTCCTTGAACGATTGTCCGAGGCGCGGCGCAACAATCACCAAGTCCTGGCGGTCATTCGAGGGTCGGCGGTCAACCAGGACGGTGCCTCCAACGGCCTGACCGCCCCCAACGGCCCCGCCCAACAGCACGTGATCCGCCAGGCACTCGCCGACGCGGGCCTGTCCCCGGCGGACGTCGACGTGGTGGAGGCGCACGGTACGGGGACGTCCCTGGGGGACCCGATCGAGGCGCAGGCGCTCATCGCCACGTATGGGCAGGACCGGCCCGGGGGCCGACCGTTGTGGCTGGGTTCGCTGAAGTCGAACATCGGTCACACCCAGGCGGCGGCCGGGGTGGCCGGTGTGATCAAGATGGTCATGGCCATGCGCAACAACCTGTTGCCCCGGACGTTGCACGTGGACGAGCCGTCACCACATGTCGACTGGTCGGCCGGGTCCGTGGAACTACTGACCGACGCGCGCCCGTGGCATCCGGAGGGGCATCCGCGCCGAGCGGGTGTCTCGTCGTTCGGCATCAGTGGCACCAACGCCCACCTGATCATCGAAGAGGCCCCCCAGACCCAGAACTCCGAGCAGACCGAGCAGTCCGTCCCGGTGCTGCCGGCCCTGCCGGTGGTGCCGTGGGTGCTGTCGGCCCGTACTGAGCAGGCCTTGCGGGAGCAGGCCGCGCGACTGGCGGACCACGTCACCGGGCGGGACCTGGGCCAGATCGACGTGGCCTACTCACTGGCCACCACGCGTGCCGCACTGGA
>NZ_LIQZ01000231.1 GCF_001418655.1 Streptomyces phaeochromogenes
CCGAGAACGCCGACGGCACCGGCTGGTCCGAAGGCGTCGGCGTGCTTGTGCTGGAACGGCTCTCCGACGCCCGACGCAACAACCACCCGATCCTGGCCGTCATCCGGGGCTCGGCAGTCAACCAGGACGGCGCCTCCAACGGCCTCACCGCCCCCAACGGCCCCGCCCAACAACAAGTCATCCACCAAGCACTCACCAACGCAGGACTGACGACAGCGGATGTGGATGCGGTGGAGGCGCACGGTACGGGGACCACGTTGGGCGACCCGATCGAAGCCCAGGCCCTCATCGCCACCTATGGGCAGGACCGGTCGGGGGACCGGCCGTTGTGGCTGGGGTCGTTGAAGTCGAACATCGGGCATGCCCAGGCGGCGGCCGGAGTGGCCGGCGTCATCAAGATGGTCATGGCCATGCACCATGATGTGCTGCCCCGAACCCTGCACGTCACCGAACCGTCCACGCACGTCGACTGGACCACCGGGGCAGTGGAACTGCTCACCCAGGCCCAACCCTGGCAACGCAACGGACACCCCCGCCGGGCGGGCGTATCCGCCTTCGGTATCAGCGGCACCAACGCCCACCTCATCCTCGAAGAAGCCCCCCAGAGCGGGGACGAAGAGCAGGCGGTCTCACCGCAAGCCGACCCCGAGGGAGACGCGGCGACTGTTGCGGAGACACTGCTGCCGCCATTCCTGATTTCGGGTCAGAGCGAGGAGGCGTTGCGCGGCCAAGCCGCGAATCTGTTGTCCCACCTGGAAAAGCGGCCCGATCTGAGTCTGCTCGACCTCTCTTACTCGCTGGCCACCACCCGTGCCGCGCTGGAGCACCGGGCAGTGGTCATCGTCGCCGACCGTGCCGGACTGCTTCATGGGCTGGGCAAGGTCGCCGAGGGGGAGACGGGGCCGGAGGTCGAGACAGGCGTGGCCCGCCCAGGCAAGCTGGCATTCATCTGCTCCGGCCAAGGCAGCCAACGCCTGGGCATGGGCAGGGAGTTGTGCGACGCCTTCCCGGTATTCGCCCGCGCCCTGGACGAGGTAGCCGAAGAACTGGGTCTACCCGTGCGGGAGGTCATGTGGCCGGAGGATGAGGCGGAAGGCCACGGCCGTCTGGACGGTACGGAGTTTGCGCAGCCGGCGTTGTTCGCGCTGGAGGTGGCTCTGGGCCGGCTGCTGGAGTCGTGGGGTGTACGGCCCGACTACCTTGCCGGACACTCCATCGGCGAACTGGCCGCCGCACACCTGGCCGGGGTGTTCTCCCTCCCGGATGCGTGCGCCCTGGTGACAGCACGCGGCCGACTGATGGGTGCACTGCCCGCCGGGGGCGCGATGGTCGCGGTGCGGGCTACCGAAGACGAGGTCACCACCGTCCTGGCGGGCTTGGAGCGGGTGGCGATCGCAGCGGTCAACGGCCCGGACGCGGTGGTCATCTCCGGCAAGGAGAGTGCCGTGACGCAGGCCGCAGCCCGCTTCGAGCACACCCGGCGGTTGCGGGTTTCGCACGCCTTCCACTCCCCGCTCATGGAGCCCATGCTGGCCGCCTTCCGCGAGGTCGCCGCGCAGGTCACCTTCCACCCGCCCGTCATTCCGCTGGTATCCAACCTGACCGGCAGCCTCGCGGACCCGAAGGACCTGTGCACACCCGAGTACTGGGTACGGCACGTACGTGAGGCGGTCCGGTTCGGCGATGGCATGCAGGCGCTGCGCACTGAGGGCGTGACCACGTTCCTGGAGATCGGCCCCGACGCCACCCTGACCGCCCTCGCGACCCTGTCCGCAGACGCCGATCAGGACGGGGAGGCGATCCCCGCCCTGCGCCGGGACCGGCCCGAGGCCGCCCATCTCCTACACGCACTGGGCGACTTGCACACCCGAGGCATCCCCATCACCTGGCCCGCCCTCTTCAACAACCAGCCCACCCACCCCATAGACCTGCCCACCTACCCCTTCCAGCACAAGCACTACTGGATCGACGCGGTACAAGACACAGCGAACGTGGAGCAGGCAGGACTGGAGACCGCCGAACACCCGCTACTGAGCGCGGGGGTGGTTGCCGCGGATGAGACCGGCGCGGTTCTCACGAGCCGACTGTCCACCCGCAGTCATCCCTGGCTGGCCGACCACGCCGTTCACGACGCCGTCCTCTTCCCCGGTACCGGCTTTGTAGAACTCGCTGTCCGTGCCGGGGACACCGTCGGCCTCCCCACCTTGGAGGAACTCACCCACGAGGCCCCCCTCGTCCTGCCGTCGGACACGGCGGTCACACTCCAGGTCATCGTCCGGCGCGACCCGGGCACCGACCGTGCCGCCCTGGAGATCTACGCCCGCCCCGACAACGACCCGGACCCCACCGCACCCTGGACCCTCCACGCCTCCGGAACCCTCACCACAGCCACAGCCACAGCCACAGCCACAGCGCCGGCCGACGACCTCACCCAATGGCCCCCGCCCGGAGCCCACGCCATACCCATCGAAGACCTCTACCCGCACCTGGCCCGCCAGGGCCTCCACTACGGCTCTGCCTTCCAGGGTGTACGCGCGATCTGGTACCGCGACGATGAGGTGTTCGCCGAGGTCGAACTCCCCACCCAGAGCGCCGAGCAGGCCACGAACTTCGGCCTGCACCCGGCCCTGTTCGACGCCGCCCTGCACGCTCTGGCCGGCGCCAACCACAGCCAGGACCACGGTCAGGGCGACGACCAGGACGACCGGCACGACGACCGTGACCACGGCACGCAAACCCCCACCGCCCACCTGCCATTCGCCTGGCAAGGCGTGACCCTCCACGCCTCCGGAGCCACC
>NZ_LIQZ01000232.1:0-3282 GCF_001418655.1 Streptomyces phaeochromogenes
CTCGTCGATTGCTAGGGACTGGGCGGTTGTACCGGCCTGCGCCTCGTCCGCGGGCGCGAACGCGGTATACAGCCCCCCGGTGCATGCCAGCGCGAGGAGTAGGACGACGAGCGCCGCCAGCGGATGGCGTCGTCGTGCGGAGAGCTTTTTCACGGATTACCCCGGTGTCAGGATCTTCTGCGTCGATGCTTCTGGAATGTGCTCGGGAACGGGCCCGGCTACTTGATCATGTAGATCGTGGCGAAGAGGCCGATCCAGACGACATCGACGAAGTGCCAGTAGTAGGACACGACGATGGCGGCGGTCGCCTGCTCGTGCGTGAACCTGCGGGCTGCGTAGGTGCGCCCGAGGACCAGCAGGAAGGCGATGAGACCACCCGTCACGTGCAGGCCGTGGAAGCCGGTGGTCAGGTAGAACACCGAGCCGTACGGGTCGGAGGAGAGCGAGAGGCCCGCGTCCTTGACCAGTTCGGTGTACTCGAGGACCTGACCGCCGATGAAGATCGCACCCATGATGAAGGTGACGATGAACCACATCCGGAGCTTCTTCACGTCCCCGCGCTCGGCGGCGAACACGCCGAGCTGGCAGGTGAGGGAGGAGAGCACCAGGATCGTGGTGTTCGTAGCCGAGAACGGGAAGTTGAGATGTTCCGCCATCTCCTTCCAGTGAGTCGGCCCGGTCACCGATCGCAGGGTGAAGTACATCGCGAAGAGGGCCGCGAAGAACATCAGCTCGGAACTCAGCCAGATGATGGTTCCGACGCTGGTGAGGTTCGGCCGATTGACCGACGGGTGCGCGTGCCCGGTTTCTACTGTCGTTGCTGTCGCCACGACCGACATTATGTCGGTCGCTTATCTCGCCCTCACTCCCGGGGGTGCCGTTCGGAGTGTCTGTGGGTCGTGTCCAGCCCATATGGCCCATCGAAGCCCTGTCCGAACCGCTGTTGACCATGTGTTGAAGGGAGTAGCATCCGCGCATCGGACCCTGTCCGTATCTGTCTCTACGACGCTGATGTCCCGGAGGAAGAATGCAGCCGACCGCAACGGTGCTGGTCTACAGCGACGACTCCAACACCCGTGAGCAGGTGCGGCTGGCCACCGGCCGGAGGCCGGCCACGGACGTTCCTCAGGTCGAGTTCATCGAGTGCGCGACGCCTGCCGCCGTCATCAAGGAGCTGGACCGCGGTGGCATCGATGTCTGCGTGCTCGACGGCGAGGCCGTCCCCGCGGGCGGGATGGGGATCTGCCGTCAGATCAAGGACGAGATCTTCAACTGTCCGCCGGTGCTGTTGCTGATCGGGCGGCCCCAGGACGCGTGGCTGGCCACGTGGAGCCGGGCCGACGCCGCGGTGACCCTGCCGGTGGAGCCGGTGGAGTTCGCCTCTGCCCTGGCGGGGCTGCTGCGCAGTAAGCGGGCCTTGAGCGCCTGATCGCCGCGCGCCCCTGTCGGGGCCATCAGACAGACTCTGGGCGCAGCCGCAGGCGGGCTTCCGGGCCGGGACCCTCCGGGGTGTCGGCCACCAGGGCGCTGCCTGTGCGCCATTTCTTCCAGGTGAGGTTCCAGTCACCGAAGCCGTTGCCGAACGGGGCCATCATGTCGCCGGACGAGTTGACGACCTGGACGATGTCGCCGGCGCGGATGTTCTCGTAGAACCACTGGGCGTTGGCGCTGCTCATGCCGGTGCAGCCGTGGCTGACGTTGGCGTAGCCCTGGGAGCCCGTGGACCAGGGGGCGGCGTGGACGTACTCGCCGCTGTTGGTGAGCCTGACCGAGTTGTGGACGATCAGGTCGTAGAAGTCCGAGGAGCCGATGCTGGCACTGGTCATGCGAACGGTGCCCTCCTTCCCCAGTACGACCTTGACGCCGTTGCGGGTGTCGTAGCCCGGTTTGCCGGTGGTGACGGGGATCGACTTGATCGCCTCGCCGTTCCGGTAGACGGTCATGGAGTGCGCCGAGGCGTCCGTGACGGCCTCCACGCGGTCGCCCGTGGTGAGGGTCAGGGGCTTGGCCTTGCCGCCCCAGAGGCGCTCGGCGACCTTTATCCCGGCCAGGTTGCTGTGGGCGCTGACGGTGGCCTGGGCGGGCCAGTACTCCTTGGGCCGGTAGTGCAGTTTCTTGTCGTCCACCCAGTGCCAGGCGCCCTCCACGGCGGGCCGGGAGTCGACCTTCAGTGAGCGCTCCACGACGGCGCGGGCGGCCGTGTCCTTGACCGGGAGGCTGAGCTCGGCGGTGACGGGCTGACCGACGCCGTACGTGCCCTTGTCGGGCCCGAACTTCACGTCCAGCCGCTTCGTGGTGGGGGTTCCGGTGTCGAAGTCGACCACCTTGCGGCCGGGAGCGCCGTCCTCGTCCTCGGTGCTCACACGGACCCTGTAGTGGACGCCGGCGGCCAGCGGGGAGGTGCTGTGCCAGCGGGTTCCGTCGGCCGAGAGTTCGCCCGCCACATACCGTCCTGCGGCGTCCGTGGCGGTCACGTCGGTGATGCGGCCGTCGGAGTCCTCGGCGGTGATCTCCAGGGGCTTGTCCGGGTCGGCCTTCTTGCCGTCGTCCACGGGGATGCTGAAGGAGATGTCCTCCGCGGCGTCGTACGGCTTGGCGGACAGCGGATGACCGTCGGAGCCGCAGGCCGTGACCCCGGCGCCGAGGGCGACTATGAGTGCCGTGCTGACGGCTGTGCGGTATCGCGGTGTGTGGCTCATGACCTCACGCTAGGAAGCGGGGCCGCACCCGGCGCGTCGAGTGGGCCGTGCGAGGGATGAGCGGTGTGGCAAAAGAGGGAAGCCCGGACCTCCTGACGGAGTGTCCGGGCTTCCTGTGCTCTGCGCGTGCTACTGGTTCTGGCTTTCTCCGCGGTAGTACTCGAAGACCCAGCCCCACAGGCCGATCATGATGATCGGGGCCGAGAAGTAGAGCAGCCACCAGCCGAAGATCACGCCCATGAAGGCGAGCGCGCCACCGATGCCGAGGGAGAGCGGCTGCCAGCTGTGCGGGCTGAAGAAACCGACCTCACCGGCGTCGTCGGCGACGTCGGCCTCCTTGTTGTCCTGGGCGCCCACGTCGACACGCCGGGCCGTGAAGGCCAGGTAGTAGCCGATCATGACGCACAGGCCGAAACCCAGGAAGAGCGCCGTGGTGCCGGCGGGCTCCTTGGACCACACGCCGTAGACGATGGCCATGGCCAGCACGAAGAACGCCAGCCAGAGGAACATCTTGCCTTGGACCTTCACTTGCCGGCCTCCTTGCCACCAGCGAGGGCCTTCTCACCGTGACCGGCGTTCTCGA
>NZ_LIQZ01000232.1:3356-3516 GCF_001418655.1 Streptomyces phaeochromogenes
CGCCGTCTTCCAGACGTTGTACATGAAGGGAAGGATCGACAGACCGAGCACGAACGAGCTGATCGTCGAGATCGTGTTCAGGGCGGTGAAGCCGTCGGCCGCGAGATAGTCCGCGTAACGACGGGGCATGCCCTCGGCACCCAGCCAGTGCTGGACGAGG
>NZ_LIQZ01000233.1 GCF_001418655.1 Streptomyces phaeochromogenes
GGGTGGGGGGTGACACGGCCCGCGCCCGGCGATGGCTTTGCCCGAGCGCTCCTGGATGGAGGGGCGGGTGCTCTGTCGGCTTGTGGGCAGGGGGAGTTGAGCGGTTCCGCTCAGTGACTGGAACCACACTCACAGCAAGAGGCAGAGGATGTAAATCTCAACCCATTCACCGATTCGGTGGACTGACCCTTTGAGCAGTGCAGACTTTGGGCGAGCCATCGAGGAGTGATTCGTGGGACTGCGCACCATCATCAGCGAACGCCAGCGCCGACTCGGCTTCGAACTCAAACAACTGCGCGAACAAGCAGGATTGAGTGCTGGAGAGGGCGCCGAGCGCATCGGCATGAGCCGGGCCCAGCTGAGCCACATCGAGCTCGGCCGCACATCGATCCTGACTGAGCGACTGCTGAATTTGTGCCGCGCTTACGGTTGCACAGACAAGCCCTACATTGACGAACTGGTGTCCATGTCTGAGGCGACTGGCAAAGGATGGTGGAGCGCGCACAAGAAGCGCCGAGGCCTGGACGCGCTCAATACGGCCGAGTTGGAGGCGGATTGCGCGACCCTTCGGATGCATCAGTCACTGTTCATCCCGGGGCTCTTCCAGACAGCCGATTACACCCGAGCCATCTTCGCCAGCCCCGGACTCGGCTTCGAACGCAGGGAAGGCGCCGTGGAGTTCCGCATGGAGCGACAGCAGGTACTCACCCGCGACACTCCACCCTCAGTGCATGCAGTAATCCACGAGTCCGCCCTGCACATGCGGTTCGGCGGAGCCAAAGTAGCCCGCGAACAACTGCTGCGCCTCATCGAACTCGCGGGCCTGCCCCACGTCACCATCCAGGTCTATCCGTTCAGCGCCCAGGCGTACGCGGCTCTCAGCGGAAACTTCGTCCACGTCATCCCAGGACTCCCGGAGCTGGGCACCGTCGTCCTCGAAAAGCCCGTTGGACTCCAGTACTTGAGCGACAGGGCAAGCCTGGAGCGGTACGAGAAGCTTTTCCGTCATCTCGCCGAGAACGCCCTGGCTCCTATCGACGTATCGTTGGCCCCCGATGCACACTCCGTAAAGGACTCGCTGGCTCTCATCCAGCACGTTCTCTACACCCTCTAGGGAGGCCTTGATGCCCGAACTGAACTGGCAGAAGTCGACGTTCAGCGGTGGCCCCGAAGGCGAGTGTCTCTACATAGCCACCGCCCCCGACGGAACCCTCCGCCTCCGCGAGAGCGACACCCCCGACGTCACCCTCGCCACCGCCCCGCAGGGCCTCGCGGGACTCCTGCACCACGTCCGCACCGCCGCGACAGGACAGGCTCCCGCGCAGTCCCATGACTGACGAGGCCTGTTCCCCCGCGCAGCGGCGGCCGGAAGGGGCCCTTATGCCTGAACTCAACTGGCAGAAGTCGACGTTCAGCGGCGGCCCGCAGGGTGAGTGTCTCTGCATAGCCACCGCCCCCGACGGAACCCTCCGCCTCCGCGAGAGCGACACCCCCGGCGTCATCCTCGCCACCGCCCCGCAGGGCCTCGCCGGGCTTCTGCACCACATCCGTAGCCGTACCGCCGAGCGCGCGCCTCACGACTCCTGATGGCGGGCGAAGCCTTCCGGCATCCGCGGCTCGCTGCGCTCTACGACCCGCTCGATCCCGATCGGAGCGACCTCGACGCGTACGTCCGCATCGCTGAGGAGTTCGGGGCGCGGCGCGTGCTGGACATCGGCTGTGGGACAGGTGTGTTCGCGTTGCTGCTCGCCGATCGTGGGATCGAGGTCGTCGGTGTCGATCCGGCGCAGGCGTCTCTCGACGTGGCCCGGGGCAAGCCCGGCAGCGAAAGGGTGCGCTGGATCCACGGTGACGCCACCACCCTCCCGCCACTCCAGGCCGACCTCGCGACCATGACGGCGAACGCCGCCCAGGAGCTGGCCGATCCGGAGATGTGGCGGAAGACCCTGCGGGGCGCCTACGAAGCCCTGCGGCCCGGTGGGCGGTTCGTCTTCGAGACGCGGGATCCGGCCCGGCGCGCCTGGGAGGAGTGGAACCGCGAGGCCTCGTACGGGGTTACGGAGCTCCCGGGTGTCGGCGCG
Source organism: Streptomyces phaeochromogenes (assembly GCF_001418655.1). Taxonomy (GTDB): domain Bacteria; phylum Actinomycetota; class Actinomycetes; order Streptomycetales; family Streptomycetaceae; genus Streptomyces; species Streptomyces phaeochromogenes. The sequence continues at coordinate 2,082 of NZ_LIQZ01000233.1, forward strand.
ATCGAGGGCTGGGACGACCTGGTCGAGGTCGACGGGCCACTGGTGACGTTCCGCCACACCTTTGTGTTCGCCGCGGACGGGGAGGTACTCACCTCGGAATCGACCCTGCGTTTCCGTGAGCGGGACGAGATCGAGGCGGACCTGGCCGCGCAGGGGTACGTCGTGGAGGACGTCCGCGACGCCCCCGACCGCCCGGGCCGGGAGTTCGTCTTCGTCGCGCTACGGCCGGGGGACGGGCATCCCTGATTCCCCACCACCATTGATGCACCTAATACCCGGCCACTCACGAGAGGCTGCCGACCCCGACCCACTCCCGCAGCAACCCCTCCCGCTCCGCCGCTCGCGGCGACCCGTCCTCCTGCGCCCGGCCCCACTGCGCCATGGCGGCCAGCGTCGCGCGCAGGGTGGCCTCGCCCGCCGTCAGGTGGGACAGGAGGGACAGCGAGAGGTCGTACTCCTCCTGGGAGTAGCTGGAAGCCGCCGCGTACACGGTCAAGTCGGTGGTCCCGTCGGCCGTTTCGACGAGGACGCTCATCATCGGCGGCGCATCGGTCTCGCCGAAGCTCGTCACGGTCAGCACCATGTCCACCATCACGCTGATCCGACGCTTGAGGTTTTTCAGCGGGACATCCTCGACGGTCAGCCCACGCACCTCGTCCCACGGCCACAGGTCCGAGCTGCCGTCACCGAGCGACACGACCCCCTCCGGCGTCAGCCGCACCCCCGGGGCGTGCCCGGACGGCTTCGCCCCCACATACACATCGCCCTCGGCGATCCAGAACAGCCCCACCATGGCCATGGGCAAGCTCCATTCCCCCCGTGAATCCAACGTTCAGCAGACCCATACAACCAACCCCCGTGTCCGCAGGTCTCGTTCGTCGACGGTTTCCTCCTGCCACCGACGAACAACATCGAGGAACGCATGAACCCACTCAGACGTTCCACTCTCGCCACCCGAGCACTCGGCGGCGCCACCTGGGCATGCGCCGCCTTGGCCCTGGTGCTCGTCCTGGTGCGGGACGACGCGCCGGTGCCGCGTACGGACCTCCTCGTGACGCTCGGGCTCGCGGTCGTCGCCGCGGCGGGGTGGGCGCTCGCATGGCGTACGGCGCCCGTGGTCGAGCCGGCGTCAGGACGGGAGCCGGAAGCGGCGCCCCCTGGTCGACTCCCCCTCCCCAAGCGGGACTTGGGCACGGTCGCCGGGTTTCTCCTGTTCCTCCTGACTCCGTTCTCGATGCTCCAGCTCTCCCTGGGCCCCGGTGACGGAGGCCTGTTCAGCGGGCTCCTGGCGCTCTTCCTCGTCGTCGTGACGGTGAACGCGGCGGCCATGGCCCGCCGGCGGACGAGCCAGGCCCCCACCCTGCGGAAGCTGCGTGTGCTGGCCGAGGACGCGGCACACGGCGAGGTGTACGCGGTCCGGGTGAGGGCCGGGGAACCGGTGAGGCTGCGCTTCAGTGAACGCGGCGACAAACCCGGCACGGTGGACGTCTCGTACTGGCACTGGATCGTGCTGCGGGACGGCACCCACGAGATCCGGCTGTCCGCGCCGCGCGAGGACTTGGCACGGGCGGCCGTACGGCTCGGCGGGCAGGACGGGTGGCTGTGCCTGCCCAAGCGCTGGAAGCTGATCGACGAGGAGCTGCCGGCCGCGTTCGTCGCGGACAGCGGCGAGGCCGTTCCGGGCCTCGTCGCACCGGAGGACGTCCGCACGTACCTCACCCGGGACCTTCACCCGACCGCGGCCGACCGCGCGGCACGCCGGGTGCCGTCGACCGCCAAGTTCCGCGCCCCGGTCCATCTGCCGATGCTCGGCGGCGCCTGCCTGGCCGCCCTGCTCGTCCTGCCCGTGCTGCTCGTCGGCGAGGACGTGCCCGCGCCGCTGGCCTGGCTCCTGTGCCTGCTCGCGACGGCCTCGGCCATGGCAGGCGCCGTGCGCGGGGTCGGCCTCGGCGCGACGCGCGCGATCCTGGGCGATGTCTCCTGGAGAGAACAGGACGATGCGGATCCGTCCATCGCGTAGGTCGGCGCGGGCGTCCGGACGCCCACCACACCGGCCGAGTGAGCTGAGACCGTCCGACCACGCGAAGGGGCCCGGAGGTTCGGTCGAACCTCCGGGCCCCTTCACATGTGCTGACCTGCGCGCGTCGGTCGGTCGGTGTCAGTCCGACTGCTGTCTCTTGGGGCGCCACACCACCAGCGCGCTCGTCTGCTGGACCTCCTGGTACGGGACCAGGTCGCGGCGGTACGAGGCGTGGACGGCGGCCTCGCGCTGCTGCATGGCCGCCGCCGCGCCGTCCAGGGCCGCTTCCATCTCCGCGACGCGGGACTGGAGCGCGGCGACCTGGTTCTCCAGCTCGATGATGCGCTTGATGCCGGCGAGGTTGATGCCCTCGTCCTGCGACAACTGCTGGACGGTGCGCAGCAGTTCGATGTCGCGGGCCGAGTAGCGCCGGCCGCGCCCGGCCGTGCGGTCGGGGGAGACCAGGCCGAGGCGGTCGTACTGGCGGAGGGTCTGCGGGTGCAGGCCGGAGAGCTGGGCGGCCACCGAGATGACGTACACCGGTGTTTCTTCCGTCAGCTCATATGCGGAATAAGAACTCTGTCGACGGCGTCCGGTTGCGTCCATGGTGTCCTCATGCTCCCTTCGCGGCCTGGAACAGCTCCGCCCGCGGGTCCTCGTCCGCGGTGGCCTCGCGATACGCCTCGAGCGCGTCACGAGCCTTCCCCGTCACGTCCGTGGGGACACTCACCTCGACGGTGACCAACAGGTCCCCGCGGGTGCCGTCCTTGCGGACCGCGCCCTTGCCACGGGCGCGCATCGTACGGCCGTTGGGTGTGCCCGGGGGCAGCTTCAGGGTGACCGGAGGTCCCCCGAGCGTGGGCACGCGGACCTCGCCGCCGAGCGCCGCCTCCGTGAAGGTGACGGGGACGGTGACGGTGAGGTTGTCGCCCTTGCGGCCGAAGACCGGGTGGGCGTCGACGTGCACGGTGACGTAGAGGTCACCCGCCGGTCCGCCGCGCTCGCCCGGGGCGCCCTTGCCGCGGAGCCGGATGCGCTGGCTGTCCGACACCCCGGCCGGGATACGGACCTGCATGGTGCGGGACGACTTGGCGCGTCCCGAGCCGTTGCAGACCAGGCACGCGTGCTCCGCGATCAGGCCGCGGCCCTTGCAGTCGGGGCACGGGTCGGTCAGCGAGAAGCCGCCGCCCGAGCCCCGCGCGACCTGGCCGGTGCCGACGCAGGTCGGGCACACGCGCGGTGTGCCGTTCTTGTCGCCGGTGCCCGAACAGGCCTTGCAGGGGGACTGCGAGGTCATGCGGAGGGGCACGGTCGCCCCGTCCACCGCCTCCGTGAAGCTGAGCGTGACCTCGGTGTCGATGTCCTGGCCGCGCCGCGGCTGCGTACGCGTGCCGGTGGTGGCGCCACCACGGTTGAACAGCCCGCCGAACACGTCACCGATACCGCCGCCGAAGCCGCCGGCGCCGCCCTGGCCGCCCGCTCCGCCCTGACCCGGGCCGCCCCCGAAGAGGTCACCCAGGTCGAAGTTGAAGTTGCCGCCTCCGGCGCCGGGTCCCGGCCGGAACCCGCCGTTGCCGAAGAGGGCGCGCGCCTCGTCGTACTCCTTGCGCTTCTTGGGGTCCCCGAGGATGTCGTTCGCCTCGGAGATCTCCTTGAAGCGGTCCTCGGCCTTCGCGTTCCCCTTGTTGGCGTCCGGGTGGTACTCGCGGGCGAGCTTCCGGTACGCCTTCTTGATCTCGGCCTCGGTGGCGTCCTTGGGGACGCCGAGGACCTTGTAGTAGTCCTTCTCGATGAAGTCCTTGGTGCTCATCCTCGACGCCCCTCCTTCCGTACGTCACCGTCACGTACGCGCTTGGTGTTCATGGTGCATACGGGCGCGCGTACGCCCTGTTTCACGTCAGCCCTCGTCCGGGCCACCGCTCTCCTTGTCGTCGGCCGCCTGGGTCCCGTCCGTCTCGTCGCCCTTGACCGTCTGCGCGCCCGGCTGGGGCTCGGCGACGGCCACCCGCGCGGGGCGGATGGTGCGCTCGCCGAAGCGATACCCCGGCTGCAGAATCGCCACGCACGTCGTCTCGGTGACGTCCGGTGCGTAACTGTGCATCAGGGCCTCGTGGATCGTCGGGTCGAAGGGCTCGCCCTCCTTGCCGAACTGCTGCAGACCCATCTTCGCCGCGACGGTCTCCAGCGACTCGGCCACCGACTTGAAGCCGCCGACCAGTTCGCTGTGGTCCCGCGCGCGGCCGATGTCGTCGAGCACGGGCAGGAGCTCGGTCAGGAGGTTCGCGATGGCGATCTCCTTGACCGCGATCCGGTCGCGCTCGACCCGGCGGCGGTAGTTCTGGTACTCGGCCTGGAGCCGCTGGACGTCCGCCGTGCGCTCGCCGAGCGCCGTGCGTACCTGGTCCAGCTGAGCGGTGAGGCCCGCGATCTGTGCTGCTGCTGCCGCGTCCCCGGCCTGGGCCGCCCCCTCCTCCACGGAGGGGGCGGTCTTCGGCTCGGCGTCTTCAGGGGTGGCGCCGGAGGGGACGTCGGGCTGCTCGTCGAAGCCCGGGGTCTCCTCTGTCACGCGGCACCGTCCTTGCGGTCACGGTCCTCGTCGACGATCTCGGCGTCCACGACGTCGTCGTCGGCGGCCTTGGCGCCCGCGCCCTCGTCGGCACCCGGGGCCTCGGCACCGGCGGCACCCTGCGAAGCCTGGGCGTCCGCGTACATCGCCTGGCCGAGCTTCTGGGAGACGGCGGCGACCTTCTCGGTGGCCGTACGGATCTCGGTGGTGTCCTCGCCCTTGAGCGCGGTCTTCAGCTCCTCGATGCTCGTCTCGACCTCGGTCTTGACGTCACCGGGGACCTTGTCCTCGTTGTCCTTGAGGAACTTCTCCGTCTGGTAGACGAGCTGCTCGCCCTGGTTGCGGGACTCGGCGGCCTCGCGGCGACGGTGGTCCTCGTCCGCGTACTGCTCGGCCTCCTGGCGCATGCGGTCGACCTCGTCCTTCGGCAGCGAGGAGCCGCCGGTGACGGTCATCTTCTGCTCCTTGCCCGTGCCCAGGTCCTTCGCGGTCACGTGCATGATGCCGTTGGCGTCGATGTCGAAGGCGACCTCGATCTGCGGGACCCCGCGCGGGGCCGGCGGCAGACCGGTCAGCTCGAACATCCCGAGCTTCTTGTTGTACGCCGCGATCTCGCGCTCGCCCTGGTAGACCTGGATCTGCACGGACGGCTGGTTGTCCTCGGCCGTCGTGAAGATCTCGGACCGCTTGGTCGGGATCGTGGTGTTGCGCTCGATGAGCTTGGTCATGATCCCTCCCTTGGTCTCGATACCGAGGGACAGCGGGGTCACGTCGAGGAGCAGGACGTCCTTGACCTCGCCCTTGAGGACACCGGCCTGGAGGGCGGCGCCGATGGCGACGACCTCGTCCGGGTTCACACCCTTGTTGGCGTCCTGGCCGCCGGTCAGTTCCTTGACGAGCTCGGCGACGGCGGGCATACGGGTGGAGCCACCGACGAGAACGACGTGGTCGATCTCGCTGAGCTGGATGCCCGCGTCCTTGATGACGTTGTGGAACGGCGTCTTGCAGCGCTCCAGAAGGTCAGCAGTGAGCTGCTGGAACTGGGCGCGCGTGAGCTTCTCGTCCAGGTGCAGCGGGCCCTCGGCGGACGCCGTGATGTAGGGCAGGTTGATCGAGGTCTCGGTGGACGAGGACAGCTCGATCTTGGCCTTCTCGGCGGCCTCGCGGAGGCGCTGGAGGGCCATCTTGTCCTTGCCCAGGTCCACGCCGTGGCCCGCGGAGAACTGCTTGACCAGGTAGTCCATGACGCGCTGGTCCCAGTCGTCACCACCGAGGTGGTTGTCGCCGTTCGTGGCCTTCACCTCGACGACGCCGTCACCGATCTCCAGGAGGGACACGTCGAAGGTGCCGCCACCGAGGTCGAAGACGAGGATCGTCTGGTCGTCCTTGTCGAGGCCGTACGCGAGAGCCGCCGCGGTGGGCTCGTTCACGATGCGCAGGACGTTCAGGCCCGCGATCTCGCCGGCCTCCTTCGTCGCCTGACGCTCGGAGTCGTTGAAGTACGCCGGGACGGTGATGACCGCGTCCGCGACCTTCTCGCCCAGGTACGCCTCGGCGTCGCGCTTCAGCTTCTGCAGGATGAAGGCGCTCATCTGCTGCGGGTTGAAGTTCTTACCGTCGAGCTCGATGGACCAGTCCGTGCCCATGTGACGCTTCACAGAGCGGATGGTCCGGTCCACGTTCGTGACCGCCTGGCGCTTGGCGACCTCTCCGACGAGCACCTCACCGTTCTTGGCGAAGGCGACGACGGACGGCGTGGTCCTGGCGCCCTCGGCGTTGGTGATGACGGTGGGCTCACCGCCCTCCAGAACGCTGACGACGGAGTTAGTCGTGCCCAGGTCGATGCCGACCGCACGTGCCATTTCAATTCCTCCAGCAATGACTTGAGTGGAACAGGCTCAAGTGTGCATGACGCTTGCCGCTCGGTCAACAGAGGTGAGTCGTGGGGGCTCAACTCTTATCTTGCCCTTACGCGCAATTAGGATCTGACCTGCGGGTCGGCTGATGGGTGCGGGCCTGCTGGTGCTGGTCGCGCAGTTCCCCGCGCCCCTGAAGGGGCACGCCTCCGCAGGGCTGGGACGCGAGGTGGAGGTCGGCACGACACCTGGTTCACTCAGGCAAGCCTCAGCGACGCAGATCACCGCACCCCTGACTACAGTGCGGACACAGGAGTGGGTAGTCTCAGAGGACTGCATAAGTTACCGCTTAGTAATCAATCTTCGGGGTACCGGGAGACCCGCCCCGAAGAGAACCTCGCAGGCCCGAGGAGTCCCGAAATGCAACTCGCCGCGATCATCGTGTCGCTGGTCCTGACCGTGGTCGGCGTTGCGCTCATCGCCCGAGCCGTCGCGCAGATCTACCGGTTCGTGAAGCTGGGCCAGCCGGTGCCGGCGGGCAGCCGCACCGACAACCCCAAGGCTCGCACGATCACCCTGGTGAAGGAATTCCTGGGTCACACCCGGATGAACCGCTGGGGCATCGTCGGCTTCGCCCACTGGTTCGTCGCGATCGGCTTCCTGACGCTGCCGCCGACCCTCGCGCAGGCGTACGGCCAGCTCTTCGAGGCGGACTGGGTGCTGCCCGTCATCGGCGGCTTCCTGCCGTTCGAGATGTACACCGAGTTCATCGGTGTGATGACGATCGTCGGCATCGTCGTGCTCATCGCGATCCGGCTGCTGAACCTGCCCTCCCGGGCCGGCCGCAAGTCCCGTTTCGCGGGCTCCAAGGCCTGGCAGGCGTACTTCGTCGAGTACGTCATCCTCACCATCGGCCTCGCCATCTACACGCTGCGCGGGCTTGAGGGCGCGATCCACCACGTCGAGCACTACGAGGCCGCGTACTTCGCCTCGTACCCCCTGGTCCTCGCCTTCAAGGGGCTCTCCCTCGGCGCGCTCCAGAACCTCGTCTACCTCGTCGCGATGATCAAGATCGGCACCTCGCTGATCTGGATGATCACCGTCGCGCTGAACACCAACATGGGTGTCGCCTGGCACCGCTTCCTCGGCTTCCCGAACATCTGGTTCAAGCGGAACGCCGAGGGCGGCACCGCGCTGGGCGCCCTGCTGCCGATGACGTCGGGCGGCGAGCCGATCGACTTCACCGACCCGGGCGACGACGACGTGTTCGGTGTCTCCCAGGTCGAGCAGTTCTCCTGGAAGGGCATCCTCGACTTCTCCACGTGCACCGAGTGCGGGCGCTGTCAGTCGCAGTGCCCCGCCTGGAACACCGGGAAGCCGCTCTCCCCGAAGCTGCTGATCATGTCGCTGCGGGACCACGCCCACGCCAAGGCCCCCTACCTGCTCGCCGGTGGCGGCAAGGACATGGAGGGCGAGGAGAAGGCGACCGCGGAGCAGCTCAAGGACGTGCCCGCCGCCGCCCTCGCCGAGGCCGAGCGGCCCCTCATCGGGACCCTCGAAGAGAACGGCGTCATCGACCCCGACGTGCTGTGGTCCTGCACCACCTGCGGCGCCTGTGTCGAGCAGTGCCCCGTCGACATCGAGCACATCGACCACATCGTCGACATGCGCCGCTACCAGGTGATGATCGAGAGCGCGTTCCCGTCCGAGGCGGGCACGATGCTCAAGAACCTGGAGAAGAAGGGCAACCCCTGGGGTCTGGCGAAGAAGCAGCGCCTGGAGTGGACCAAGGAGGTCGACTTCGAGATCCCGGTCGTCGGCAAGGACATCGAGGACCTGTCCGAGGTCGACTACCTGTACTGGGTCGGCTGCGCGGGTGCCCTTGAGGACCGCGCCAAGAAGACCACCAAGGCCTTCGCCGAGCTGCTGCACATCGCGGGCGTCAAGTTCGCGATCATGGGCGGCGACGAGAAGTGCACCGGTGACTCCGCCCGCCGCCTGGGCAACGAGCCCCTCTTCCAGGAGCTCGGCATGGAGAACGTCTCCGCGCTGAACATGGCGTTCGGCGAGGAGATGGACGACGAGGGCAACTTCACCGCCGAGTCGAAGAAGCCCAAGTCCGCGAAGAAGATCGTCGCGACCTGCCCGCACTGCCTCAACACCCTCGGCAACGAGTACCCGCAGCTCGGCGGCGACTACGAGGTCATCCACCACACCCAGCTGCTCCAGCACCTGATCGACGAGGGCAAGCTGATCCCGGTGACCCCGGTCGAGGGCCTCATCACCTACCACGACCCCTGCTACCTGGGCCGTCACAACAAGATCTACACGCCGCCGCGCGAGATCATGTCGGCCGTCCCGGGCCTGCGCCAGCAGGAGATGCACCGCCACAAGGAGCGCGGCTTCTGCTGCGGTGCCGGTGGCGCGCGGATGTGGATGGAGGAGCGGATCGGCAAGCGCATCAACAACGAGCGCGTCGACGAGGCACTCTCCCTCAACCCGGACATCGTCTCCACCGCCTGCCCGTTCTGCCTGGTCATGCTGACCGACTCGGTCAACGGCAAGAAGAACGACGGCAAGGCCAAGGAGTCCATCACGGTCGTCGACGTGGCCCAGCTGCTGCTCGACTCCGTGAAGACCCCGCTCGACGACGAGCCCCCGGCGGGCGAGACCGACTCGGAGAACACACCGGAGCCGCAGCCCGTGAAGTGACCTGAGCCCCGGCCGGTGATCCGGTCGGCGGCCTGACAGGCACATCCCCGTAACGAAGCACCCCATGTCCTGGTTCAGCGCCGGGACATGGGGTGTTGTCGTGCCGGGCTCAGGCGATCGGTGTCGTCTGGGCCAGGGCGATGCGCCAGTCGGCGCCCTCGCCGCGGGTCATGACATACGTCATCGCGCCGCGTGCGGGGAAGTCGGACGGGCCCTGTCCCTGTGCGTCCGGCCGTTCGTCGTGGACCGTCTTGGTCAGGCTCACGATGGCGACGTCGGGACGTACGAACCGGATGTCGTCGACCTCCAGCGTGGTCCTGACGTCCTTGAGCGGGGAGGCGAGCGCCGCGGTCATGGCCGACTCGAAGGCCTCCCGTCCGAAGACGCGCCGCCCGGCGAGGTTGATGAGCACCAGGTCGGAGGCGTGCAGGGCCGGCAGCACCTCCGGGTCGGTCTGGGCCTCCTGGCTGCGTGCGACGAGTTCGCGGATCAGCAGCTCGTCGGTGTGCTGGGCGGAGAGGGCGGGGCGAGCAGGGTCCTTGGCATTCGTGGCGTTCGTGGTGTCCATACGAGGAACGTAGAACCTCAACTTTGGTTCAGGTCAAGGGCGTTCACGGCGGAGACCTGGGGTCTTTGACAGGTACGCGATCCGTACTCCATCATCTCCATCATCAATCCACTAGTTCATTAGCTAAAGGGTGGTGATGGAAGTTGGAGTTCCGGATCGACAGGCGGAGCGGGGTGGCCGCCTATCAGCAGATCGTCCAGCAGACCAAGCAGGCCCTGCGCCTCGGCGTACTCGTGCCCGGGGACCAGTTGCCGACGGCCAAGGAGGTCGCGGCGACCTCCGCGGTCAACCCGAACACCACGCTCAAGGCCTACCGCGAGCTGGACCGGGAGGGCCTGGTCGAACTGCGGCCGGGTCTTGGCACCTTCGTCCGTCAGTCGCTGGCCCGTCCCCAGGCGGGGGCGGACTCACCGCTGCGGAGTGAGCTGGAGGCGTGGATGGACCGGGCCCACGAAGCGGGTCTGGAGCAGGAGGACGTGACAGCACTGGTCACGTCGGTCATGGAGGAGCGGTACGCCGCGACCAGGGCGACCGCCGGGCACGGGGGACACGGGGGGCACGGATGATGAGCAACGGGGCGGGTTACGGGGGACACGAGATATACGGGGGCCTCGCGGGCGAGTCCGCGATAGAGGCCCACTCGGTCGGCAGGAGGTACCGGCGGGGCTGGGCCCTGCGGGACTGCTCCTTCCGGCTGCCGGCCGGGCGGATCTGCGGTCTGGTGGGCCCCAACGGCGCGGGCAAGACCACGCTGATGTCCATCGCCGCCAACCTGCTGGAGCCGACCTCCGGCACCCTGCGGGTGTTCGGGGCGGCCCCGCAGTCCGCGGAGGCCGGCCGGCGTACGGCGTTCCTCGCGCAGGAGAAGCCGCTGTTCAAGCGCTTCACCGTCGCCGAGACCCTGCGCCTGGGCCGTGAACTGAACCCCGGCTGGGACCAGCGGGCCGCCGAGAACATCGTCCGCGCGGGCAACGTGCCGTTCGAGGCGAGGATCGGCACCCTCTCCGGCGGCCAGCGCACCCGCGTGGCCTTCGCCGTCGCCTTCGGCAAGCGCCCCGATCTGCTGCTCCTCGACGAGCCGATGTCCGACCTCGACCCGCTCGTGCGCCACGAGTTGATGAGCACCCTGCTGGCCGAGGCCGCCGAGCGCGGCACCACCGTGCTGATGTCCACCCACATGATCGCCGAGCTGGAGAACACCTGCGACTACCTGCTGGTCATCGCCGAAGGAGGGCTGCGGCTCGCCGGTGAGGTCGACGAACTCCGCACCGCCCACGCCGTGTTGACCGGGGTCCACTCCGACGGGCGGGCGCCCGCGGAGGTGGCGTACCACACGGTGGTCGAAACCCGTACCAGCGGACGGCAGTTCACCGCGCTGGTCCGCCCCGACGGGCCGGTCAACGGCGGCCCCTGGCAGGCGAGCACCCCGAACCTGGAGGAACTCCTGCTCGCCTATCTGCGCTCCCCCGAGGCACCGCCCCTGATCAGTCCCAGCTCCTACGTCGCCCCGCAGGCGGTGGCGGCATGAGCACGATGACCAGCACCGGAAGCACCGGCGGACCGGCCCCCGCCGAATCCGCCCACCCTCGGGCGGGCCGTGGCCGTGGCCTGCGGCTCAGCGGCATGAACTGGCTCGTCTGGCGTCAGCACCGGGCCGCGTACTGGACCCTGCTGGCCACCGCCGCGATCACCGTCGCGTTGATGCTCTACGGGCGCCAGCAGATGGTGACGTACCTCGACGGCTACGGCTGGCCGGACCTGAAGTCCGGCTGGGAGGAGAAGTTCAACCGGACGCCGCTCAGCATGGCCGGCCAACTGATCGGCTACGCGCCCATCCTGATCGGTGTCTTCGTGGGCGCGCCGCTGCTCGCCGGGGATCTGGAGGGCGGCACCGCCAAGCTGGTCAACGCGCAGTCCACCAGCCGCGTCCGCTGGCTCGCCACCAAGCTCGGGGTGACCGCACTCGTGGTCGCGGTGTCCACCGCGGCGGCCTCCGCCGTGTTCACCTGGTGGTGGTCGCCGGTCAAGTCGTCGCAGTACGCGCTGGACTGGTCCGACGGAAACGCCTTCGACAGCAGTGGACCCGTGCCCGTGGCGCTCAGCCTGTTCACCGTCGTCGGCGGCATCGCGATCGGCATGCTGCTGCGCCGGACCCTGCTGTCCATCGTCGTCACCTTCGGCTTCGCCGTCGTCGTGCAGATGGTGTGGTCGCACTTCCGGATGTCCCTCGGGGACGTCATCACCGTCACGACCGGCAACGGTGTCGGGGCAGACAACTTCCCGAAGCTGCCCGACGGCGCCTATGCCGTGGACCAGTCCTACCTCACCGCGTCCGGCGACCTCATCGGCTACGGCAGCTGCAACGAGGCGACGGACAAGGCCGCCAACGCCTGCCTGGAGAAGGCACAGGTCGTCGGCTGGAACGTCGAGTACATCCCGATCTCCCAGATGTCCTCCATGCAGTGGCTCGGCGCCTCGATCCTGCTGGCCCTGACCGCCGGCATCGCGGCGTTCGTCATCCTCTGGGGTCGTAAGCGCCTCGTCTGACCGAGCGCCACTGTCCGGCCGGGCGCCTCGTCCGGCCCGACCCCCTCGCAGTTCTCCTCTCTGTCCTTTTCTCAGTACGCGGCCGAGCGGCCACAGCGTCGCTCCGCCGCGCCCTGATGCTGCCCCGAGCCGGCGAACACATCGCCATGAACCATGTCGAAAGGCACGAGTTGAAGTCGCACAAGCACAGGAAACGAGCGGTCGTCACGGTCCCGTCGGCTGCCGCTCTCGCGGCGGCGCTCGGCGCCGGGCTGCTGGTGAGCACGTCCGGCGGCGCCCAGGCCGCCCCCGCCGAAGCCCCCCTCCCCGTCTCCGCCAGGACGGTCACGCTCGTGACCGGCGACAAGGTGGCCCTGGACGCCAAGGGCAAGGTCACCGGTGTGGTGGCCGCCGAGGGCCGCAAGGGGATCGGCTTCCGCGTCCAGCAGGCCGCCGGTCACGCGTACGTCGTGCCGCGCGACGCCGAGCCGCTGATCGCGAACGGCACGGTCGACCGGCGGCTGTTCGACGTGAAGCGGCTGGTCGGCGGGCACTACGACGACGCCCGCCGCTCCGACGTGCCGCTGATCGTCACGTACGACAAGGGCACGTCCCTGTCGGCCGGTACGTTCCGGAGTTCGGGCGCGACCGTCCGCCGGGATCTGCCGAGCATCAACGGCGACGCCGTACGGGCCCGCAAGTCCGAGGGCTCCGCGCTGTGGGAGACGCTCACCAGTGGCACCGGCTCCGCGAAGGTCAGGAAGATCTGGCTGGACGGGAAGGTGAAGGCCACCCTGGACAGGAGCGTGCCGCAGATCGGCGCACCCGCGGCCCACTCGGCGGGGTACGACGGCAAGGGCGTCAAGGTCGCCGTCCTCGACACCGGTATCGACGCGACGCATCCGGACCTGAAGGACCGTATCGACGCGGAGAAGAACTTCTCCGCCGCCGAGGACACCGTCGACCGCGCGGGGCACGGCACGCACGTGGCCTCGACGATCGCGGGCTCGGGGGCCGCGTCTCCCGCGGGCACCAAATACGCGGGGGTCGCGCCCGGCGCCCGGCTCCTGGTCGGCAAGGTACTCGACGACGAGGGCTCGGGCGACGACTCCGGTGTCATCGCCGGTATGCAGTGGGCCGTCGCGCAGTGTGCCCAGGTCGTCAACATGAGCCTGGGCGGCGAGGACAGGCCCGGTGTCGACCCCGTGGAACAGGCCGTCAACGACCTGTCAGCCAGCTCCGGCGCCCTGTTCGTGATAGCCGCCGGCAACGATGGTCCCAAGGAAGGCACCGTCGGCACGCCCGGCAGCGCCGCCGCCGCGCTCACCGTCGGTGCGGTCGACCGGCAGGACGCCATCGCCGAGTTCTCCAGCCGCGGTCCCACGACCGACGGCTCCCTCAAGCCCGACATCACCGCGCCGGGCGTGGACATCGTCGCCGCCAAGGCCGCCGCTGGCTTCATGGGCGACCCCGCCGCCGACGGCTACGTCTCCATGAGCGGTACGTCGATGGCGACCCCGCATGTGGCGGGCGCCGCCGCGATCCTGGCCCAGCAGCACCCGGACTGGACCGGCCCGCAGCTCAAGGCCGCCCTCACCGCCTCCGCGAAGCCGACCGCCGCCACCTCCGCGTACACGCAGGGCACCGGCCGGGTGGACGTCGCCGGGGCGATCACCCAGCAGCTCACCAGCAGCCCGACCTCGCTGGGCTTCGGGACACAGGAGTTCCCCCACACCGACGACCAGCCGGTCACCAAGGACGTCACGTACCGCAACGCGGGTACCGGGCCGGTCACCCTCGACCTGGCCACCGAGGCCTACGGCGACGACGGAAAGCCCGCGGCCGAGGGCCTGTTCACCGTCTCGCCGCAGCAACTCACCGTCCCGGCGGGCGGGGAGGCGACCGCCACCGTGACCGCCGACACCCGTGCGGGAACGGCCGACGGCAGCTTCGGCGGCTCGGTGACCGCCACCACCGCTGACGGCACCACCACCGCGCGCACCTCCCTCGGCGTCGTCCGCGAGGTCGAGTCGTACGACCTGACCATCAAGCACCTCGACCTCGAGGGCAAGGTCCCCGACGACGCCGAGACGGGTATCTACGGCCTGGACAACGACATCTGGACGGAGGTCGCCGACAAGAGGGACGGCGAGGTCACCATCCGTCTGCCGAAGGGCCGTTACGCCCTGGAAGGAAGGTTCTTCACCGGCAGTTCCGGACGGTCCGTGCTGCTGCACCCGAAGTTCGCGCTGACCAAGGACACGACCCTGGTCATGGACGCCCGGAAGACGAAGCCCGTCAAGGTCACCGTGCCGGACGGTGCGGCCAGGCCCGCGGGCGCGATGTTCTTCTTCCACGTCGACGTCAACAACAAGCGGTACACGTCTCTGTACGACGCCCCCTCCTTCGGCAGCATGCGCGTCGGACAGCTCGGCGCCCCGGTGCCGGCCGCCGAGGCGTCCGCGATGTACCACGGCATCTGGACCCACAAGGCCGTCAACTACCGGCTGGCCTGGAACCGTACGGGCGACCTGTCCGGCTTCACCAAGAACGTCAGGCGCTCGCAGCTCACCAAGGTCAAGGTCGTCGCCGGGGCGCCGGTGAAGGGCAAGACGGCGACCGTCTGGGCCGCGCCGCTGATGCCCGGCGGCTACTTCAACCTCTTCCAGACGCCGGGCCGTCTGCCGCTGACCGGCACCGACTACGTACTGCCCAACGGCATCAAGTGGTTCTACCAGGTCAGCCAGCTCGGCGCCCCCGACGAGGAGGGCGAGCCGACGTGGGAGAACACCCAGGTCGGCGCGCCCAGGGCGTACGCGGCGGGCAGGGAGTACACCCAGCGCTTCAACATCGGCGTCTTCGGCCCCTCCCTCCCCTCGGGTCCGCTCGCGCACGGCTTCGACCAGCCCGGCGCGCTCCGCGCCGGCGACACCTTCTCGGCGTACCTGCCGCTGTTCTCCGACAGCGGCGGCAACGTGGGCAACTCCGCCCACACGAAGGCCAGGAGCTCGCTCCACGCCGACGGCGAGGAGATCTTCGCGGTGGACGAGCCGCTGGACGGTGAGTCCCACACGGTCCCCGCCGGCCGGCGCAGCTACAAGCTCGACGTGGACGTCTCCCGCTCCCCGGCGCAGTCCGCCGTCAGCACCCGGGTCGCCGCGACCTGGACCTTCGCCTCGGCGCACGTCTCCGGTGACACGCCCGAGCGGCTTCCGCTGACGGTCGTCCGCTTCACTCCGAAGCTGACGACGGCCAGTACCGCCAAGGCCAGGACGACCCTCACCGTGCCCTTCAGCCTCCAGGGCGCGGCCACCGAGGTCGCCTCGCTGCGCAAGCTCGCCTTCGCCGTCTCCTACGACAACGGCAAGACCTGGAAGAAGACCAGCGCCGTGGACGGCAAGCACCTCAAGCTGCGCAGCCCGGCCAAGCCCGGCACGGTCTCACTGCGCGCCGCCCTCACCGACGCCGACGGCAACACCCTGAACCAGACGATCTACGGCGCCTACCGCACGACCAAGTAGGGCCCGCACGCCCTACGCCCGAGTGTCTTCGGGCGGGCCCGAGCGGGACCCGGCGTCCGTGAGCGCGGCGCCGAGTTCCGCTCTGCGGCGGATGCCCAACTTGCGGTAGGCACTGGTCAGATGGGTCTCGACGGTACGCCGGGCCAGGTGCAGCAGCTCCGCTATCTCCATGTTCGTACGGCTCTGCGCGGCGAGTTCCGCGATCCGGCGCTCGCTGGCGGTGAGCGAACCGGACCCCGTCCGTGCCGTCGCCGCGCGGCGGGCGCCGCCCTCGCGCAGGGCCGCTTCCGCGGATTCCCGCATCCGGACCGCGCCGAGGCGTTCGGCGCGTTCGGCCGCCTCCCGGAGCGCCTCGCGGGCCCGCGCCCGCTCCCCGACGGCGGTGAGCCGGCGCCCCTGTGCGATCAGCGCCGGGATCAGCTCCGTCTCGACCGGCTCTCCGCCCTGGGCCGCAATACCGTCACGGTCGGATGGCGCCTCGCGGGCCGATTCGCGGGTTGCCCCGCGGGTCGGCTCGCGGGTCCCGCCCGACGCCCCGTCGGCCCCCTGCCGCAGTATCCGTACCGCCCGGTCCGTCAGTTCGAGGCCGCGGCGGCCTCCGGTCGCCGTGCCGAGGGCTCGCAGGGCCCGGCCCAGCACACGGGGCGTGTTCCACACCGTGGCGAGGCGGAGTTCCTCCTCGGCCAGGGCCAGGGCCTGGCGGGGCCGGCCGAGCGCCAGATGGCACTCCGCCGAGGCGGTCCGCCAGGGGGTGACGACCGGGCTCACCACGTCCCGTGCCGACTGGTGGCGCCCGCACTCCAGGAAGTCGCCGAGCGCGCCCGCCGGATCGCCGGTGGCCGCGCGCAGGACGCCGCGCGCGTACAGGAAGCGGTTCAACTCCCAGGAGTCGTACGGGTTCTGCAGGTCGAAGCCGTCCGCGAGAGCTGTGGCCTCCTCCGTGCGGCCCGTCTCGACGAGCGCGATCAGCGCGTGGGCCTGCGCGTTGGCGGGATCCAGCCGGCCCACGACGGGGCTCAACACCACTGGATCGGCAAGCAGTTCGGCGTACGCGCCACGGGCGGCGGCGATGTCGACCCGTACGTTCAGCAGCGCCAGGTGCATCGGGTGCAGCAGGGACGAGCGCTGCCCGGCCAGGCCGCGCCGTACGAGCCGTTCGGCCTCGTCGAGCTGGTCGGCCCACTGGGCGACCGCGGCGGCCGTGCCCAGCAGGAACCCTTCCGCGAGCGGGTCGGCCGGCTGCGCCAGCAGGGCGCGGATCCGGCGCATCGCCGACGCCGCCGAGGTCAGCCCGGCCGTCGACTCGTACCGTACGAGCAGCGCCTGCCCTGCCGTGCCGACGAGTTGGGGCGAGCGTTCGGCGGTCTCACGCAGCCAGCGGTACACCTCCCGCCGGGTCCCCGGGTCGTGGTCGGACAGCAGCGCCGAGGCGGTCTGCACCGTGCGGACCAGGTCCGGATGGCCCGTCAGATGCTCGTTCTCCAGACCGCGCAGCACGTCGATCGCGACGCGCGCCTCGCCCTGCCGGGCCAGCGCCGTGCCCAGCGCGACCGCCGCGCGCACCCGGTCGCGCGGCAGACCCGGCAGTCGCATCGCCTCGGCGAGCCGCGGTATCCCGGCCGTCGACCGTACGGTGGCGTACTCCAGGGAGCCCAGTTCGGTGAGGACCACGCTCCGGCGGGCGTCCGGCATCGGCTCGTCGAGGGCGCGGCGCAGGAACGCCAGGGCATCGTCGCTGCGGTCGTCGCGGACGGCCAGGTCCGCGGCGTCCAGCAGGACACCCGTCGCCCATGCCTCGCCGACCGGGGCGGACCGCAGCAACTGCCCGGCCACCGCCTCGGCACGGTCACCGCGGCGCAGCATCGCCTCGGCCGCCCGGTGGTGCGCCGCCTGCCGCAGCGCGCCCGACCAGCTGCTCAGCACCGCGTCCCGCAGCAGCGGATGGGCATAGCGGGGCCGCCCGCCGGGGCCGGGGCGCAGCAGCCCGAGGCCCGTCATCGCGGTGAGCCAGCCCGGTACGCGGGCGGGGTCGGCGCCCGCCATCCTGGCCAGCAGCCCGGCGTCGGCGTCCCCGTGGCCGCCCCCGCCGCTCGCGCTGTCCCCCTCCTTCTCGTCAGCTTTCTCGTCGGCCTCCTCGTCGTCGTCCAGAGCGGCGAGCGCGCGGGCCACCTCGGTGGTCGTGGGCCCGGCGCTGTCCAGCCACCAGGACACGGCCGCCGCGTAGGAACCGGGGTAGAGCGCCGCGCAGTTGTCGGGCAGGGCCGCCGGGGCGTCCTCCGTGGCGGTGCCCCCGAGGTCGTCCAGCAGGGCACGCAGCAGCAGCGGGCTGCCCGCGCCCGCCCGTACGCAGTCGTCCACCCACTCGGCCGGTACGGGACGGCCGAGGGCCGAACGGACCAGCTCCGCCGCGGAGCCCGCGCTCAGCGGGGCCAGCGTGCGGGTGCGGACGAGGGCGGAGGAGAGCGCGTGCACCAGCCCGTCGGCCGGCGGATCGATGTCGTACTGGCTGCGCTCGGTCACCACCATCAGTACCGGTAATCGGTCGATCCGCCGCACCGCCTCGACCAGCCAGCGGCGCGAGGACTCGTCGGCGAGGTGCACGTCGTCCACGGCCACCAGGAGCGGCACGTCATCCGCGTACGAACGCAGCAGACGCCACAGCCGCGCGGGCCTGCCCCGGTGGGGCGGGGTGCCGGGCGGGTCCGGCTCCTCCCCCGCGGCCGAGTCGAACCCGGCTCCGTGCGCGAGGAGTTGGAAGACGGCGCCGAACGGTACGGAGGTGTGGTCCGGTGAGCAGCGGGCCCGCAGTACGCGCATGCCGGCGGCCTCCGCCTGCTCGGCGGCGGCCTCCAGGAGTGCGGTACGGCCGGTGCCGGTGGCGCCGCGCAGCAGGACGAGACGGCCGGCTCCGGCCCGGGCCCGCTCGGCCTCGGCGGCCACCAGCTCCAGTTCCTCCCGGCGTTCGCGCAGCGCTACGGACATCCCTGCCTCCCTCGTGGCCATGGTGGTGCGTTCCGCCCTGTGGGACGGTGTGGGAAGGGGCCCTCGTTGCGTGACAAGACCCACGAGCTACGAACGCGGTGCCGCCGATCTCGTGGTGTGTCTCGTGGTGCTCCACGATTGCCCCGGCCACACGCGTCACAGAAGTGTGGTGTGCGCACGCCTGTCACGGACCCCACAGTGGTGACGGGCCCGCGGACATAGGGGAAACGGTTGCGCAGCTCATACGGGACCTCGGCTCCCGGCACGGACGGATCCGAGCCCCGGATACCGGTGTCGGTGCACGCGTGGGACCCGATCTCCCGGGAGGGAGTGCTGGGCCAGCTTCGGCAGCACCCGGTGATCGACCTCCGTGAGGAGACCGAGACCGGGCCGGACACCATCGCCCTGCTGGTCAACGACACACTCGACGAGGCCACCCTCTCCCGGCTGCGCAGACTCGTGCGCAGCGAGGGCGCCCGTGCCGTCCTCGTGGTGAGCGCGATCCGCGAGAGCGAACTCCTCGACGCCATCGACTCCGGCGCCGGTGCCATCGTGTGGCGCCACGAGGCCACCGCGCACCGGCTCGTGCAGGCCGTCCTCGCGGCCTCCCGCGGCGACGGCGATCTGCCCGCCGATCTGCTCGGCCGGCTGATCAGCCAGGTGAGGTCGCTGCACCGCACCGCGACCGGCCATCCCGGCGCTCCCCCTTCGGGACTCGCACCGCGCGAGGTGGACGTACTGAGGCTGGTCGCCGAGGGGCTCGACACCGGAGAGATCGCCAGCAAGCTGTCCTACTCCGAACGGACCGTCAAGAACGTGATGCATGGGCTCACCACCCGGCTGCATCTGCGCAACCGGGCGCACGCCGTGGCCCATGCCCTTCGGGAAGGCTACATCTGACCGAACGGGCAATCCGATGTGGACAGTTGGGCAAACCTGTCTGCCCGGCGGCCGTCCCCGGCGTGCCTGCGGAGCCAAGGGCTCCGCGGGGCACCATCGGTAGGGCACGATCGTCACGACAGCGGTGCCGGCACCGGTGCGGGCAGGGGCCAGTCGGGCTTCCGGCTTCAACACGGCACAGGTACGGCAGGGCAGGAGCACGACGGTGATCCACGAAGTGGACGAGGTCCTCAAGCGGCTGCTCGGGGGCGGCGCGCTCGCCGGTTCCGGTATCGAGATCGCCTTCGAGGCCCCGACCCGCGACTGGGCGGCCCGGCGCAACGCGCCCACCGTCAACGCCTACTTGTACGACATCCGGGAGGACGTCCGGCGGCGCCAGCGCGGCCAGGTCTCCGTCCGTGACGAGCGCGACGTGATCGTGCGCCGCCGCCAGCCACCCCGCTGGTTCCGGCTGTCGTACCTGGTCACCGCCTGGACCAAACAGCCTCAGGACGAGCACCGGCTGCTCTCCGCGGCACTGGTCACGATGCTGCCGCACGAGCTCCTGGCCCCCGACGAACTCCCGGGCCCGCTCGGCGCGTTGGGCCTGTCCGTCCCGCTCACGGTGGCGGGGCTGCACACCGAGTCCCGTTCCCTGGCCGAGATCTGGTCGGCCCTCGGCGGCGAACTCAAGCCGTCCCTCGACCTCGTGGTCACCGCGCCCTTCCCGGCCTTCCCCGAGTACGACGTCGGTCCCCCGGTCACGGAGGGCGTGGTCCGCGTACGTGGCATGGACGGCACGCTGGACGGCTCGCAGGAGCGCAGCCACCGTCAACGGCAGCCGATACCCGTGCAGGACACGCCCGCACAGGACACCGGAGAACCGCAGCAGTGACCACGTACGCCTCCCCCGCCTCTGCCACCTCCGACGCGCTCCTCGTCCGCCTCGCCCGACTGCGCCACCGGGTCGCCGAGTTGGTCGCGAGCCGCAGCGCCGTCGACCCCACCGCGGACGATCCGCTGCGGGGGCTGTACATCTCCGACGAGGCCGTACGGCATCTGCTGGGGCCCACGGCGGCGTCGTACGCCGATGTGTTCGAGAACGCGACCGAGTCCGAGAGCGCGGCCGGCTTCGAGGACGGGGCCGGCTCCGGGGACACGTCCGGCTCCGAAGGCACGGAGTCCGCCCCGGACACCCGGCTGGAGCGGCTCGCGGTGCGGCTCGGGCTGACCGAGCTGGACACCCGGATCCTGCTCATCGCCCTCGCGCCGGACCTGGACCGCTCCTTCGAGCCGCTGTACGGGTACCTCAACGACGACGTCAGCAGGCGCCGGGCCACCGTCGGGCTGGCGCTCGACCTGTGCGGGCTGCCCGCGCACCTCGCCGAGGCGCGGACCCGGTTCCACCCCTCGGCGCCGCTGACCGCGCTCGGGCTGCTGATCGTCGAGGAGCCCGAACGCCCCTTCCTCAGCCGGGCGTTGCGCGTACCGGACCGGCTCGTCGCCCATCTGCTCGGCGACGACACCCCGGACGCCGAACTCGCCGGCAGCGTCCACCCGCTCGACTCGCCCTCGGCCGTACCTCTGCCCCTGCCCTCGGCCTCGCACGACGAGTTCACCGCCAGGCTGGCCGCCCGGCTGGCCGTCGGCCCCCGCACCGTCTACCTCCGCGAGCACCGCGAGGGCGACGGGCTCGTGTGTGCCACCGCCGCCCTGCGCGCGGCGGGTGTCGGTGCCCTGCACTTCACCCCCGCGGCAGCCGGGGAGCCCCTCCCCGAACTCCTCTCCGACGTCCTCCCCCGCGTGCTCCGCGAAGCCCGCCTGCGCGACCGGGCCATCGTCGTGTCACCCCTGCCGGAGAAGCCGGGCCCGTTGCTGCGGGCGATGACGGAGGCCGGCGTACCCGTGGTGCTCGTCGGGCACCGGCCGTACGACCCCCAGTGGTGCGACCGCGATCCGCTGGTCCTCGACGCGCCCCGGCCGCACGCGGGTGCCGTGGACACCTGGTCGGCCGCGCTCGGTGCCGGGGCGGACGGTCCGGGTTTCGACCTGGCCGCCACCGTCGCCCCGTACCGGCTCGGCGGGGACCGTATCGAGCGGGCGGCCCGTGCGGCCCGGGACCTCGCGATGTTCGACGGCACCCCGGTGACCGCAGCCCATCTGCGGCTCGCCGCCCGGCAGCAGTCCGCGTCCGGGCTTGAGCGCCACGCCCGCCGGATCCGGCCGGACGTCGGCTGGGAGGACCTCGTCCTGCCGGACAGGCCCCTCGCCCAGCTGCATGAACTCGCCCTGCGCGCCCGCCACCGCGACCAGGTCCTCGGCGACTGGCGGCTCAGTGCCGGAGGCGGCCGGGGCCACGGTGTCCTAGGGCTCTTCGCGGGCGAGTCCGGCACCGGCAAGACACTGTCCGCCGAGGTCGTCGCCGCCGAACTCGGCCTGGACCTCTATGTCGTCCAGCTCTCCTCGATCGTCGACAAGTACGTGGGCGAGACCGAGAAGAACCTCGAACGGATCTTCACCGAGGCCGACCGCACGGACGCCGTGCTGCTCTTCGACGAGGCGGACGCCGTGTTCGGCAAGCGCTCGGAGGTCAAGGACTCCCACGACAAGCACGCCAACATGGAGAGCGCCTACCTGCTCCAGCGCCTGGAGTCCTTCGACGGCATCGCCCTGCTCACCACCAACCTGCGGGCCAACATCGACGAGGCGTTCACCCGGCGGCTCGACCTGGTGGTCGACTTCCCGTTCCCGGACGCCGAGCAGCGCCGGGCCCTGTGGCGGCACAGCCTCGCCCATGTCCCGTGCGCCGAGGACATCGAACCGGCGGCGGTCGCCCGCGACTTCGAGATGGCGGGCGGCTCGATCCGCAGCGCGGTCGTCACCGCCGCCTACACCGCGGCGGGGCGCGGCGGACCGGTCACGACGGACGACCTGCTGGAGGGCGCCCGGCGGGAGTACCGCAAGGCGGGCCGACTGGTACCGGGAGAGGGCGGCTGGTAACGGCCGACGCCCCTCCCGGGCCGATGGCCGCGCCCCCTCCCGGGACCAGTGCGGGTCACACTCACACGGTGAACTTCACGGCTTCGAGCCAGAGGTCGTTGCTGAGGGTGCCACCGAAGATGTAACCCTCCCCTTCGCCGGGCTTGTCGCACCCCATGCCGTGCCAGCCCTCGTTGCGGACGTGAGTGGTCTGGCAGACGGAGCCGCCGCCGTCGTCGACGTTGATGGTGAAGCCAAGCATGTTCGGGGCGTCCGCCTTGGTGCTGCCGAAGTAGTTGTCGATGCCGTCGGGCGCGAACGACCACGGCTTCCCGTTGTAGTCGCCCTTGCCATTGGTCGACCCCGGGTCGTGGACGAAGGCGGCGCTGCCCGTGCGCTTGGCGCCGGACACCGCGACGTTGATGGCCTTGAGCGCTTTGTTCTCGCCCACCGTGCCGGCCGTTTCACCGTCGCACACGGCGTCCGTCCAGCCCTTGCCCGTCACGAAGACCCGGTAGCAGATGTGCCGCCCGCCCGGGTCGTCCGCGGCCAGTGCCTGGACGGCGGTGGCCGCGGTCTTCTCCGGAGCCTTCTTCTTCTCCTCGGAACCGCCTCCTCCTCCGCCGCCACCACCGCCACCGGCGTCCGGCGACTGTGCCGCGGGCGGGGGCGTCGTAGCGGGCGCGGTGGGAGTGGGCGGCGGAGACGGTGTCGCCGAGGGACTGGGCGCCAGCGTGCTGACACCGGCCTCGTCGAGCCTCTCCTTGGCCTCGCTGCGGACCTGGGGCTTGTAGGCGATCCACAGCATCACGAAGGTGATCGCCAGCGCCAGGAACACACCCAGGAAGGTGGCCAGCCAGCGCGGCAGGAACCCGCGCTGCACATACGTCCCGTCGACATCGAGGGGAGCGACCCCCGACCGCTGCACGGCGAACTTGTACGGCCGCTCCTCCTTCGACCCGAACCAGATGATCTGCCGCGGCTTCAGCGTGGCCTTGACGAAGGCGGCGCGCCCCGGCTCGATCTGCACATTGCTCGGGTGGATGTCGTACGACAACTGATCGCCGTTGTCGCTCCCACTGACCGAGGCGGTGAGCTTGGTGTTCCCGAGGTTGTCGACGGCCAGTTTGGGCCGCCCGCGGAAACGCCCCTTCACCGTCGGCGGCACCAACTCAGCCCGCACCTCCGTGAAGGGGGTGATCGTCAGATTGCCCTCCGGGACGGTGACCGCCTCCGGATGCTCGGTCGGGGTGATCCGCACCGCGAAGGGATTCGGGCCGGCCGTCGCGTCCGGCGTACGCGGCGGCGCGAACGTCAGCTCCACCGTTCCGGTGGTGCCGGGGTAGAGCCGCAGGGTCTGCGGCTCCACGACGGTCCAGGGCGCGACATCGCCGACCGCCTCGAAGCGGTACTCGTCGACCACGTCACCGGTATTGCGCAGCCGCAACCGCACAGTCGTACTGCCACCCGGGTCCACGGTCGCGGACGCGGGCTCCAGGGAGGTCCAAAGGCTCACGATCAGTCCTCATCGGGTTGGATGATCTGCCACTCCTGGTCATCGGTGACGGTGCAGTTGAAGATCATCAGGGTTACTTCGTTGCGAACGTCGTCGCTGCCCGCGACTTCGAGACACTTGTTGTCGCTCTTGAAGTTGCGGATCCAGTAGGCACCGCTCTCCTGCTTCGCGAGCCACCACAACTGGTTGTCGCTGGTCGTGCCGTCACAGGTGAACTCCGTGACTTTCGTCCTGATGGGAACCGCCCCGTAGTTCGGCAGATCCATGCACAACTTGTCCTTGACGTTGCGGATCTGGAAGAGATCCGTACCGCCCGGGCCGCCGTTGTCGACCTTCACCTCCAGGTTCCAGAGCTGGTTGTCGGCGGCGGTCGGATCGCAGGAGAACTGCTGGACCCGGCCGTCCCTCTTGCCCACGCCCTCGCCGGGGATGTCGGCACACAGCTTGGTGGACAGGTTCTTCAGGACGATGTTGTTCGCGGGCAGCAGGCTCTTGGGCTTCTCCTTGGTCGGCGCGGGCGCGGGCGCGTCCCCGCCGCCACCTCCGCCGTTGTCCGCCGGGGCAGACGCGGCCGGTTCCGAGGCCGACGGCGGCGCCGAGGGCGCGACCGGTTCCGGCGAGGCCGAGGGCGGCAGCGTGCTGACGCCGGCTTCCTGGAACTCCTTGGCCTCGCTGCGGACTTGGGGCTTGTAGGCGATCCACAGCATCACGAAGGTGATCGCCAGCGCCAGGAACACACCCAGGAAGGTCGCCAGCCAGCGCGGCAGAAACCCGCGCTGCACATACGTCCCCTCGACATCCAGCGGAGCGACCCCCGACCGCTGCACCGCGAACTTGTACGGCCGCTCCTCCTTCGACCCGAACCAGATGATCTGCCGCGGCTTCAACGTGGCCTTGACGAAGGCGGCACGGCCGGGCTCGATCTGCACATTGCTCGGATACAGGTCGTACGACAACTGATCGCCGTTGTCACTGCCACTGACCGAGGCGGTGACCTTGGTGTTCCCGAGGTTGTCGACGGCCAGCTTGGGCCGCCCCCGGAAACGCCCCTTCACCGTCGGCGGCACCAACTCCGCCCGCACCTCCGTGAAGGGGGTGATCGTCAGATTGCCCTCCGGGACGGTCACCGCCTCCGGATGCTCGGTCGGCGTGATCCGCACCGCGTACGGGTTCGGCCCCGCCGTCGCGTCCGGCGTACGCGGCGGCGCGAACGTCAGCTCCACCGTCCCCGTCGTCCCCGGATACAACCGGAGCGTCTGCGGCTCCACGACGGTCCAGGGCGCGAGGTCACCGACGGGCTCGAAGCGGTACTCGTCGACGACGTCACCGGTGTTGCGCAGCCGCAGCCGTACGGTCGTAACTCCGCCCGGGTCCACGGTCGCGGAGGCGGGTTCGAGGGAAGTCCACAGGCTCACGCGTCGAGGCTACGGAGGGCAACGTCACCTTGTCGGCAGGCTCCGGGGCAGGGCCGGTTGCCCGAAGGTGCCCGGCCCGCTGCCCGCGCCGGGCGACCGGAACACTGCGCGGCCCGCCGGCCCCGCACAACGTCGGGGACCCACCGCGTACACGTCTCGTCGACCGTCCCGCAGAGGTACGAGGACTGCCCGTGAGGTCCTTCCGCCGGTGACGCGCATGTCGTAGAGAAGGCGAGTGGGCCGAACACCGAGGGGCGGGAGAACCATATGCGCGCACGGCACGAGCCCGACCGGGACAGGGCCAAGGGCCGCCAGGCACAGCAGGTGCGGCCGGCCGAAAGCGCAGACGCCGTCCAGCGGGCAGCCCTCGCGGGCCGCGGGCCGCTGACGGCGGGACAGGCGCTGGCACTCCAGCGGGCCGCGGGCAACGCGACCACGGCCGGGATCATCGAGCGGGACGGGCACCAGCACGACGCGGGATGCGGCCATGCCCCGCCCGTTCAGCGCTCGGCCGTGCACGAAGTCCTCAACTCTCCCGGCCGGCCCTTCACCGGCCCGCTGGCCTCCGAGGTCGAGTCCATGTACGACGGCATGGACCTCTCCCACCTGCGGGTGCACACCGACACTGTGGCCCAGCGTTCGGCGGCGGACATCGGGGCCCGCGCCTACACGTCGGGCAACCACATGGTCCTGGGCGCCGACAGCACCACGGAGGACGTCGTCCACGAGGTGTGGCACACCTTCCAGCAGAGCAAGGGACCCGTCTCCGGGAAGGACAACGGGGAGGGGATGATGATCTCGGAGGTGCACTCCCCCGAGGAACAGGAGGCGGCGGCCGTCGCCCGCGACCTCGTCGGCCGACCGGCACGGAAGGATCCCGAAGCAGGGGCCGTGACGCCGGGCGTGCAACGCTCACCGGCCGTCGGCGGGCCGCCGTCCCTCCGTGAGACGTCCGTACAGCGGGCTCCGTCGTCGACCCACTCGGCCACCTCACAGCAGTCCGCCCAGCCGACCTACACGTTCGCCGACACGATGGCGCCCAATCCGAGTCTGTACACCGACTTCGCGAACTACTGGATCGGCACGGCGAACCCGCCCGACGGCTACTTCAGAATCGAACAGCACTGCGCGTACATGTCCGTCCACTGGCTGCTGAACGGGCACGGTTCCGGCGGCCTGAGATTCCAGGACTTCGACGAGCCCACCAGGCTCCACGCGGCGGCGACGGTGCGCCAGTGGGCCTCCGAGGGCGGAGCCAACGCCCAGGTGCAGTACGCCGGTTCGAGGCTGGGCGGCCACAGTGTCACGGGCGCGAATCTCACGAGTGACGCCACCGCCGGAACCCTTCCCGTGGGCACGCTGATCTGGTTCGGCAACAGCGTGCACGCGGAGGCCGCCGTCGTGACAGGCAAGGGGCGGTTCCTGATGTACGACCCCAACAAGGGCACGGCCGTCGCGCGCGACGCCAACGGCTTCGCCGCCTACATCGCGAGCAAGGACACGTTCGTGGTCAGGCTGGGCCCTGGAGCGGAGCCCGACTCCTGCAAGTGCTGCACCGTGATGTGACAGGCCGCCCCCGGCCTCGCGCCCTTCCTGCCATGCCTTCCTGACCCCAGATGTCCCATGTGCTCCGGGTATTCCACCGTTCACGAAAGTGAGCTCGTCTGTGCACGCCCAAGAACAGTCCCACCTCGGCGAAGAACAGCGGCGTACGCGGATTCCGGCCCGCACGGCGCCGGCCCCGGCGCCCGCCCTCGGGACGGCCCCGCTCTCCCCCGCCGCTCTGCTGTCCCTCCAGCGCAGCGCGGGCAACACGGCCGTGGCCCGTCTGGCTGTCCAGCGGGTGCCGACCGAGGCGCAGGGCGCGCCCGCGCCGACGACCGAGGAGCCCCGGTCGGTGTTCGACTTCGACTCCGACTCCGACTCCGAGTCGGACGCGGAATCCGACGTCACGGCGACCCAGGAGGACAACGTCCTGCCGTTCCACAAGAGCCTGTTCGCACTGCGCAAGGTGATTCGCGCGGGCATGAACTCGGATCAGGGCAAGGGCGGGAAATGGACCGTCACGGCGAGGATCGATCCCGGCGCCCCCTGGACGAGTGCCGAGTTCCGCAACGAGGACGAGGTGGGGCATGTCTGGCTCGAACTGACCTCGCCCGTCGGTGACTCGACGACGTTCGGCTTCTACCCGAGGAACGGGGCAGGCGTCCTCCCGGTTCCGGGAGAGATAATCTGCCCCGACCATCACGGTGGCGAGAAGGAACAGAAGACGGCAGGCGTCGGACTCGACGACGTTCTGAACGGCTATCGCGCGGCGCTCGGCCGAGTGGACGCCAAGTACCACCTCGCCACCTACAACTGTGCGAGCTTCGCGTCGGACGTCTGGCGAGCCATGACCGGCAACCCCCTGCCCAGCGGGATGGTCATCTCCAACCCGGCCTCCGCCGCGGAGTCGGTCAGGGCCGAACGCGAGATGCGCAAGTCGTTCAACGGTCAGGAGATGACCGGTGACATGGAGGACCTGATCGATATGGTCAGTTCCGGCCACATACCGCCGGCTCTCTGAGAGCGGTGCACCCCGAGAGCACGACGGCTGCCCGTTGAGGCAGCCGGACTGCCCCCAGGACGGGTCACAGGGGCCTTCTCAGCCCACGGGCGCGCGAGAACAGTTGAGTCCGCTTCTCTTGTCACCCATACCCCTAGGAGCGCGAACGTATGCCGTCCTACCTGTCGCCCGGCGTATACGTCGAGGAGGTGGCCAGCGGCTCGCGTCCCATCGAGGGAGTGGGCACATCGGTGGCGGCCTTCGTCGGACTCGCGCCGACCGGGCCGCTGAACGAGCCGACCTTGGTGACCAACTGGTCCCAGTACGTCGCGGCCTTTGGTGACTTCACCGACGGTTACTACCTCGCGCACTCGGTGTACGGGTTCTTCAACAACGGCGGCAGCGCCGCGTACGTCGTCCGTGTCGGCGGCACCGCCGAGGGCGCGGCGGGAACAGGAAACGGCGCCCCGGCGTCCGTCTCAGGCTCCGCCGCCCCGGCCGCGCTCCCCGCGGGCGAGCCGAAGCAGCTCGGCACCTTCAGCGTGACCGCCGTCGCGGGCGGCTCGCTCAGCGTCGAGGTCGCCGACGCCGAGGGCGAAGGTCCCGCCGAGCGCTTCAAGCTGATCGTCAAGGAGGGCGACAAGCCCGTCGAGACGTTCGACGTGACCGCCAAGAAGGGCGGCCGCAACTACGTCGTCACGCAGGTGAAGGAGCGCTCCAAGCTCATCACCGTGCAGGAGTCGGCGCCGGCCGCGCAGCTCGCGCGCCCCGACAACCAGACCG
>NZ_LIQZ01000234.1 GCF_001418655.1 Streptomyces phaeochromogenes
GGAGGGGAGTGGGGACCGTACGTACGGGCGGCGCCCGCCGGGCAGTTTGGGGCGTTCGCCGTCGCGGCGCATCAGCCACAGCATGCGGTGGCCCAACTCGGTGCCGCGCGCCCAGAGTTCGGGGTCCGACGTGAGTGGAACCGCGCAGCCGCGAGGGCCCGGGCGGGCGACCGCCACCGTCCAGGCGAGGACGTCCAGAGGAGTGGGGGAGTGGCCCAGGCGCTTGGCCAACAGGTCCAACAGGCCCGGTGCCAGGTTGGGTTCGCGGCCCTCGGGGCGCCGGAACAGGGGGCGGATCCGGCCCGGCCGCGCGGTGGGCACGGTCTTCGACTGGGGGAGGACCACCGGGAGCGTCGACGTGACCAGGAGGGGCGGCCCGTCCGGTGCGGGGGCCTGCTCGACCGCGAACACCTGCCGCTCGTCCGTCACGCGCCACAACTCCGGCCGCGCCGCGTCGATCAGCCGGTGGTCGGGGATCAGCCACTGTTCGTCGAACGGCCCGTGCAGCACCCGTACCGGCTCCGCGCAGGGGCCCGACGCGCGGGCCAGCCGGACCGTTCCGGAGGACTGGCCCGGCAGTTGACCCACCGCCGAGTGCAGCGTCCGCGCGCGCGTGACGCCGAACAACGCCTCGCGGTCGGGCCCTTCGGCCTTCACTAGGGCGTCCCACCGCGCCTTCAGGGACGCCGGGTCGGGCGCCGTCGGCCACCCGCGGCCCAGCCGGGGCGGTGCGACGGACCACGGCATGAGGTCCGCGAGCAGCGGAGCGTCGTCGTGCGTCACGCTCGGCATCGTACGACGTGGGCCGTGGAAGGCGACTTGGTCCCGCATGGTCAGTGGGCGTCGAGGGTGACGGTGAAGGAGAAGCGGTCGCCGCGGTACTGGATGCGGGCCACGTCGAGCGCCCGGCCGTCCTCGCCGTGCACGACACCCGTGTAGTGCAGGATCGGGCTCAACAGCGGGACCTGGAGCAGCCGTGCGGTCTCCGGGTCCGCGAGCCTCGCCTCGACGGTGTCGGTGATCTGGCTGATCCTCGCCCCGGCGACGTCCCGCAGCACCTTGGTCATGGGCCAGCGGACCAGGTCCTCGGGGTCGATCAGGGCGGCCAGTTCGGGCCGTACGTAGTTGCGCGCGTGGTTGGTGGGTTCCCCGGTCTTCTCGTCGCTGCGCAGCCGGTGGTAGGTCGCGACCTCCGTCAGGTCCGGGAAGTGCTCGGAGAGTTCCGCCGACACGGGCTCGGTGCCGTGGTCCAGCAGCCGGGTCGTCATGCCCGACTGCTGGGCCACGATCGCGTCCACCGAGCCGAGCAGCCGGACCGGGGCGCCCCGCGCGGCGCTCGGCTCGATGAACGTGCCGCGCCTGCGGTGGCGGGTGATCAGCCCCTCGTCCTCCAGCTCCTTGAGCGCCTGCCGCATGGTCAGCACGCTCACCCCGTAGTGCTCCGCCAGCTGTTCCTCGGTGGGCAGCCGCAGCGGATCCTGCGCGGACCGCCCGAGTATCGAGGCGCGCAGGGACTGCGACACCTGATACCAGAGCGGCAGCTTGCGGTTCAGGACGATCGAGTCCGGGGCGAAGGAGGTCACGAGGGTATCCGTACCGTTCGCGGGCGCTGCGTGCAACGGGCGGTCACGATCGGTCCCGGCCGGACGCGGTCGGTCATGGGCGCCGCACCGGCTCGAAGTGCCGCTGGAGGCCCCGCCACACGTCGTCGTACGCGTGCTGCAGATGCTCCGCCCCGGCGGCCTGTGCGGTGGCGGTGACCGGCCAGCGCGTCTCGAACATGAAGGCCAGACCGTCGTCGATCTTCTGCGGCCGGAGCTCGGCGGCGCTCGCCCGGTCGAACGTCTCCCGGTCGGGACCGTGCGCCGACATCATGTTGTGCAGCGAGCCGCCCCCCGGGACGAAGCCCCCCTTGCCGGCCGTCTTCGCGTCGTACGCGCCCTCGATGAGCCCCATGTACTCGCTCATCACGTTCCGGTGGAAGTACGGCGGCCGGAACGTGTCCTCGCCCACCAGCCAGCGCGGCGCGAAGACGACGAAGTCGACGCCGGCTAGGCCCGGGGTGTCGCTCGGCGAGGTGAGCACCGTGAAGATCGACGGGTCCGGGTGGTCGTAGGAGATGGTGCCGATCACATTGAACGCGCGCAGATCATAGGCGTACGGCACATGGTTGCCGTGCCAGGCGACGACATCCAGCGGGGAGTGGTCGTAGGTCGCCGTCCAGAGGTTGCCGCAGAACTTGTTCACCACCTCCACCGGGCCCGCTGTGCCCTCGTCGTCTTCGTACGCTGCGACGGGCGCCCGGAAGTCGCGGGCGTTCGCGAGACCGTTGGCGCCGATCGGGCCGAGGTCGGGGAGCTGGAAGGGCGCCCCGTAGTTCTCGCACACATAGCCGCGGGCGGTCGGGCCCGGGCCGTCGTCGGTCGAGGCGTTCAGCAGCTCCACACGGAAGCGCACCCCACGAGGGATCAGCGCCACGTGTCCCGGCTCCACATGCAGCAGCCCGAACTCGGTGCGCAGCAGCAGCCCGCCGCGCTCCGGCACGATCAGCAGCTCGCCGTCGGCGTCGCTGAACACCCGCTCCATCGACGCGTTGGCGTGGTAGAGGTGCACGGCCATGCCGGTGCGCTGGGTCGCGTCGCCGTTGCCGCCGAGCGTCCACAGGCCCGCCAGGAAGTCGGTGCCCGGGGCGGGCTCGGGCAGCGGGTTCCAGCGCAGCCGGTTCGGGTCGGGCACCGTCTCCGTGAAGGGCGCCGTGCGGACGGCGCCGTTGTCGGTGCGGGTGAAGGCCGGGTGCGCGGCCGACGGGTGGATCCGGTACAGCCACGACCGGCGGTTGTGCGCCCTCGGCTCGGTGAACGCCGTACCGCTCAGCTGCTCCGCGTAGAGCCCGAGCGGGGCCCGCTGCGGAGAGTTGCGGCCGTGCGGCAGGGCGCCCGGTACGGCCTCCGAACTGTGCTCGTTGCCGAACCCGGTGAGATACGTCAGCGCCTCGACGGTCTTCCGCCGTGCCTCGGCGGTGATCCGCCCGTCCCCGCTCATGATCGCTCCCTCGTTCCTGATTCCTATGTATCACCGTAGGATTCGCGAAATCCCTGCGCAAGAGGGAGATGCCCGTGCCCACGGAGGCGACCGCGGGATCGCGCCAAGACCACTGGAGTACCGAGAACCAGACTTCAGGGGGATCCGACTGTCAGAGCGGTGCTCTAATCTCCCCGGCATGTCGTGGACGCGCGTATTCCTCACCGCGCTCGCGGCCTGTGTCCTGTTCGGCGCTCTGCTCGTCGGAGCGACGGGCTGCGGGTCCGACGAAGCGCGCGAGGACGACGGAGTGAAGCCGTCACCGGTGGGCAAGGTGCTGGAGGACACGGACGAGGAAGGACGGCACTACCGTGAGATCGACAAGAAGGACGCGCCGAAGGTCGCGATCGAGATACAGCCCGACGCCGACAGCGACGGCTGGGACGTGCGCCTGACCGTCCACGACTTCCGCTTCTCGCCCGCCGGTACGGGAAAAACGGCCGAACCCGGCCGCGGACACGCCCTCCTCCGCCTCGACGGCCGCCCCCTGTCCTTCCTCCGCGGCCCCGACCACCACATCGCCGGCGGCCTCGTGCCGCGTGGCACCCACCAGGTGAGCGTGCGTCTGCACGCCGACGACGACACGGTGTGGGCCGTGGACGGCGAGCCCGTCGGCAGCGCGGCGGACATCACCGTGTCCGATCCCGGGCCGACGGGCACGGAGTCCGCGAAGGCGAGGACGAAGGTGAGGACGACGGCAACGGCGACGAGCGGTCCGGGCACGCACAAATGAGTGGCATCAGCATCGAAACCCGTACCGAAGGGCAAGGTTCACCGGACCCCGGCGGAAAGGCATCATGAAGCCCGTGCCCCCTGCGACCTCG
Organism: Streptomyces phaeochromogenes; assembly: GCF_001418655.1. GTDB lineage: Bacteria > Actinomycetota > Actinomycetes > Streptomycetales > Streptomycetaceae > Streptomyces > Streptomyces phaeochromogenes. Next base: position 3,906 of record NZ_LIQZ01000234.1, read on the forward strand.
CTGCGCCGCGCGCCCGTCCAACGCCGTAGCGCCGAAAGACTCACCCGAATACTCGACGCCTGCGCCGATCTCCTCGACGAGGTCGGCTACGACGCCCTCAGCACCCGCGCGGTCGCCCTGCGCGCCGGCGTGCCCATAGGCTCCGTCTACCGCTTCTTCGGCAACAAGCGCGCCATGGCCGACGCGCTCGCCCAGCGCAATCTCGACGTCTTCACCGAGCGCGTCACGCTCCGCCTCCAGGAGACCGCCGGTACGGGCGGCTGGCGCGCGGCCATGGACGCGGTCCTCGACGAGTACCTCGCGATGAAACGCACCGCGCCCGGCTTCTCCCTCGTGGACTTCGGCAACCAGATCCCCGTCGGCACCCGCGACGCCGAACCCAACACCCGCGTCGCCGACCGCCTCACCGACATGCTCTCCTCCGTCCTGGACCGCGAACCCGACGAGGACCTGCGCCGCACCTTCCTCATCGCCGTCGAGGCCGCCGACACCCTCGTCCAGCTCGCCTTCCGCCTCGACCCGTCCGGCGACGAACGGGTCATAGAGGAGACCAGGGAACTGCTGCGGGCGTATCTGGCACGGTCGCTCGACTGACGGTGGGGCCGGGCGACGCCGTCGCCCGGCCCCACCCGGCCCGGAGCGGACACCTGAACGGCACGCGAATTTCCGACGTGACCCCCCGCGCCCCCTCCCCGCCGTCCATACCGGTCGGTATGCTCGGCCGGGTCAGCGCCATCGTCGTCGCCACCCCTCCGGGAGGACCCGTGTCCACCACCGCCGACTCCCGAACAGCTCTGCGCATCTGTCCCCTCTGCGAGGCGACCTGCGGGCTCACGCTCACCATCGAGGGGACCCGGGTGACGAGCGCGCGCGGGGACCGCGACGACGTGTTCAGCCAGGGCTTCATCTGCCCGAAGGGCGCCTCCTTCGGGGCGGCCGACGGCGACCCCGACCGGCTGCGGACGCCGCTGGTACGCAAGGACGGCGAACTGCGCGAGGCCACCTGGGCGGAGGCCTTCGACGCCGTGGCGGCCGGACTGCGGCCGGTCGTCGAGAGGTACGGACCGCACGCCGTCGGAGCCGTCCTCGGCAACCCGAACGTGCACACCATGGCCGGCGCCCTCTATCCGACCGTGCTGCTCGGGGGCCTCGGCACCCACAGCCTCTTCACCGCGTCCACGCTCGACCAGATGCCCAAGCACGTCTCCAGCGGACTGCTCTACGGCGACGCCAACGCGATCCCCGTGCCCGACCTCGACCGCACCGACCACCTGCTGCTGATCGGCGCCAACCCCCTCGAATCCAACGGCAGCCTGTGCACGGCCCCCGACTTCCCCGGCAAGCTCAAGGCCCTCAAGGCGCGCGGCGGCACCCTGACCGTCATCGACCCGCGCCGCACCCGCACCGCCAAGCTCGCCGACCGGCACGTGGCCATCCGCCCCGGCACCGACGCAATGCTGCTCGCGGCCATGGCGTACGTCCTCTTCGAGGAGGAGCTCGCCGACCTCGGGGAACTCGCCGAGCTGGTGCAGGGGACCGACGAACTCCGCGAGGCCGTGAGGGACTTCACCCCGGAAGCCGCCGCCGAGGCCTGTGACGTCGACGCCGACACGATCCGCGCGCTCGCCCGGGAACTGGCCGCCGCGCCCACCGCCGCCGTATACGGCCGCATCGGCAGCTGCACCGTCCCGCACGGCACCCTGGCCAGCTGGCTGGTCGACATCCTGAACATCCTCACCGGCAACCTCGACCGGCCCGGCGGCGCCCTCTTCCCGCAGGCCGCCACCGACCGGACACCCCGCCCCGCCGGACCCGGCCACGGCTTCGCGCTCGGCCGCTGGCACAGCCGCGTGAGCCGCCATCCCGAGGCCAAGGGCGAACTGCCGATGGCCGCGCTCGCCGAGGAGATCGACACCGCGACCGCCGAGGGCGAACCCATCCGCGCCCTCGTCGTCATCGCCGCCAACCCCGTCCTGTCCGCGCCCGACGGCGACCGCCTCGACAAGGCCCTCGGCTCGCTCGACTTCATGGTCAGCGTCGACCCCTACCTCAACGAGACCTCACGGCACGCCCACGTCGTGCTGCCGCCGCCCCCGCCCTCGCAGAGCCCGCACCACGACTTCGCCTTCAACACCCTCGCCGTACGCAACCAGGTCCGCTACACCCGCGCAGCCGTCCCCCTGGAGCCCGGCCGCATGGCCGAGACGGAGATCCTCGCCCGGCTCGTCCTCGCCGCCACCGGCATGCACGGCGCCGACCCCTCCGCCGTCGACGACCTGGTCATCGGCCAGACCCTCGGCAAGGCAGCCAAGGAAGCCCACTCCCCGGCGCACGGCCGCGACCCGCGCGAACTCGCCGCGCAGCTCACCGGCGAGACCGGCCCCGAGCGACGCCTCGACATGATGCTGCGCCTGGGCCCGTACGGCGACGGATTCGGCGTACGCCCCGAAGGTCTGACCCTGGAGAAGCTGCTCGACCAGCCCCACGGCATCGACCTCGGACCGCTCCAGTCGCGCCTCCCGCAGCCCCTCAAGACCCGCAGCGGGCTCGTGGAGCTGCTTCCGCAGCCGCTCGCCGATGATCTCCCGCGGCTCAGGGACGCACTGCGCCGGCGCCCCGAGGGGCTCGTCCTCGTCGGCCGCCGGCACCTGCGGTCCAACAACAGCTGGATGCACAACATCCCCGCCCTCACCGGCGGCACCAACCGCTGCACCCTGCACATCCACCCCGACGACGCCGACCGCCTCGGTGTCACCGACGGGGCGCCGGTGCGGGTGAAGGGCGCCGGGGGAGAGGTCGTCGCTCCCGCCGAGGTCACCGACGCCGTACGACGCGGGGTCGTGAGCCTGCCGCACGGCTGGGGGCACGACCGTCCCGGCACCCGGACGACCCACGCCGCCGAGAACCCCGGAGTCAACGTCAACCAGCTCCTCGACGGCAGCCTGCTCGACCCGCTGTCCGGCACGGCCGTACTCAATGGCGTACCCATCGATATCGCGCCAACAGGCACAACGCCCTGACCTGGAGTTTTGCGCTTATTGCTCGCGTGTCAACATCTTGTTAAGCCTTGTGTGGCCGCCCTAACGTCACTCGAACCGCTGTCCCTGGTGGAAGTTCAAGGGTGAACGTTAGGTATCCACTCATGCTGACCATCCTCGGCTTCACCATGATCGCGACCTTCCTGGTCCTGATCATGATGAAGAAGATGTCGCCGATCGCGGCGCTCGTACTGATCCCGGCACTCTTCTGCGTGTTCGTCGGAAAGGGTGCGCATCTCGGCGACTACGTCATCGAAGGGGTGGGCACCCTCGCGCCCACCGCCGCGATGCTCATGTTCGCCATCGTGTACTTCGGCGTCATGATCGACGTCGGCCTCTTCGACCCGATCGTCCGAGGCATCCTCAAGTTCTGCAAGGCCGACCCGCTGCGCATCGTCGTCGGCACGGCCCTGCTCGCCGCGATCGTCTCCCTCGACGGCGACGGCTCGACGACCTTCATGATCACGGTCTCGGCGATGTACCCGCTGTACAAGCGCCTCAAGATGAGCCTCGTCGTGATGACCGGCGTCGCCGCCACCGCCAACGGCGTCATGAACACGCTGCCCTGGGGCGGCCCGACCGCCCGCGCCGCCACCGCGCTCAAGCTCGACGCCGGTGACATCTTCGTCCCGATGATCCCGGCGCTCGCCGTCGGCCTCGTCGCCGTGATCGCCCTCTCGTACGTCCTCGGCCTCCGCGAGCGCAAGCGCCTCGGCGTGCTGAGCCTCAACGAGGTGCTCGACGAGGAGAAGCAGCTGGTCGACGAGCCCGAGACCGAGACGGTGCTGGTCGGCGCCGGTGCCGCCGCCGGTGGCCCGGGTGACGGCAAGGTGCGCATGACCAAGACCACCGGCGGCGCGGGCTCCGGCACCGACGCCTCCGACGGCGACGACGAGGAGGAGGACGACGTCCGCCTCCAGGGCCTCGACCCGAACCGTCCGACCCTGCGCCCCAAGCTGTACTGGTTCAACGCACTGCTCACGGCGACGCTCCTGGCCGCCATGATCATGGAACTGCTGCCGATCCCGGTCCTGTTCGTGCTCGCCGCCGCGCTCGCCCTCACGGTCAACTTCCCGCACATCCCCGACCAGAAGGCCCGCCTGGCCGCCCACGCCGACAACGTCCTCAACGTCTCCGGCATGGTTTTCGCCGCCGCCGTCTTCACCGGCGTCCTCCAGGGCACCGGCATGGTCGACTCCATGGCGAAATGGCTCGTCGACGGCATCCCGGACGGCATGGGCCCGCACATGGCCCTCGTCACCGGCGTCCTCAGCCTCCCGCTCACCTACTTCATGTCGAACGACGGCTTCTACTTCGGTGTCCTGCCGGTCCTCGCCGAGGCGGGCGCGGCCCACGGCGTCTCCCCGCTGGAGATCGCCCGCGCCTCACTCGTCGGCCAGCCGCTGCACATGTCGAGCCCGCTCGTCCCGGCCGTGTACGTCCTGGTCGGCATGGCCAAGGTCGAGTTCGGCGACCACACCAAGTTCGTCGTCAAGTGGGCCGCCCTCACTTCCCTCGTCGTCCTCGGCGCCGGAATCCTGTTCGGCATCATCTGAGCCTCGGCTCCCGGTAGTTGGGCTCCGGCCGGACTCACCCCGTTCGTGAGTCCGGCTCCGGCCGGGCTCACCCCGTTCGCCCGTTTCATCCAATGGAGGGTGTCACTGTGAGGCCCGGTGGGAACCGCGGCTGGCTGCTCCGCCTCGTCATCGCCTTCAGCTTCGCGCAGGGGGCGGTGTCGATGGCACGGCCCGCCGTCTCCTACCGGGCCCTCGCGCTGGGCGCCGACGAGCGAGCGATCGGCGTCATCGCGGGCGTCTACGCGCTGCTGCCACTCTTCGCCGCCGTACCGCTCGGCCGCCGGACCGACCACGGCCGGTGCGCCCCGCTGCTCCCGGTCGGTGTCGTCCTCATAGCCGGGGGCTGCGCCCTCAGCGGTACGGCGAACTCCCTTGCCGCGATGGCGGCCTGGAGCGGGGTGATGGGCCTCGGACACCTCTCCTTCGTGATCGGCGCCCAGTCGATCGTGGCCCGCCAGTCCGCACCGCAGGACCAGGACCGCAACTTCGGCCACTTCACCATCGGCGCCTCGCTCGGCCAGCTCGTCGGACCGATCGCCGCGGGCGCCCTGATCGGCGGCCCCGACATGGCGGGCACCAGCGCCCTCGCCCTGCTGGTCGCGGGCGCCGTCGCCGCGGTCTCGTTCGTATCGCTGTGGCGCATAGAGCACCGCGACCGGCCCAAGTCCCGTACCGGACGCGGCGATCGGGTCCCCGTGCACCGCATACTGCGCACCCGGGGCGTCCCCGCGGGCATCTTCATCAGCCTCGCCGTGCTGTCGGCAACGGACATCCTCACCGCGTATCTGCCGGTGGTCGGCGAGCACCGCGGCATCGCGCCCTCCGTGATCGGCCTGCTGCTCAGCCTGCGCGCGGCGGCGACCATCGCCTGCCGCCTGGTCATGACGCCCATGCTGCGGCTCCTCGGCCGGGCCGCGCTGCTCACCACGACCTGTCTGCTCGGGGCCCTCCTGTGCGCCGGGATCGCGCTGCCCGTGCCGGTCTGGGGCCTCGCCGTGATCCTCGCCCTGCTCGGCTTCTGCCTGGGCGTCGGCCAGCCCCTGTCCATGACCACGGTCGTCCAGGCGGCCCCCGACGAGGCCCGCTCCACCGCTCTCGCCCTGCGCCTGACCGGCAACCGGCTCGGCCAGGTCGCCGCGCCCGCCGCCGCGGGCCTGGTCGCCGGGGTCGCCGGCGTGGCCGCTCCGTTCGTGATGCTCGGAGCGCTGCTGCTGATCGCCTCGGGGCTCGGGCTGCGACAGGGGCGTACGGGCGCCGCCGAGCCGGAGTCGACGGAACGTAGGGGACGTACGCCATCCGCACCGGAGCCCGAGAGACGCTGAACAGGCTTCTTTCGCACCGGAGTTGGCCCGAACGCCCCTGTTTCACGAGAGGCTCCTCCACAAGGCCCGCCCGATTCCGCCGCAAGTCTTCCCCGGGATGTGTGCGGTCCGTTAGCTTCCGTGACTCATAGGTCTCGTACGACCCGCGAGACCTCCGATCGCGGAGCAACAGCGCCCTGTGAGCCCCCGGGGGTCACGTCCCATGTCACGCGCCATCTCCCTTCGACAGGTCAGCAAGTCCTACACACGCGGTATCTCTGTGGTGGAGAGGTTGTCGCTCGACGTCGCACCCGGCGAGTTCCTGGTGCTGCTCGGGCCGTCCGGCTGCGGCAAGTCGACCGTGCTGAGGATGATCGCCGGCCTCACGGACCCCACCGAGGGACAGGTGCGGCTCGACGGCGCCTACGCCAACCATCTGGAGCCCGCGGACCGGGACATGGCGATGATCTTCCAGAACTTCGCGCTCTACCCGACCATGAACGGCCGCGACAACATCGGTTTTCCCCTGCGCATCGAGACGCCCGGCGAGGACCCGCGCTCGCGCGTCGACGCCACGGCCAAGATGCTCGGCATCGAGGACCTCCTCGACCGCTTCCCCCACCAGCTCTCCGGCGGCGAACGCCAGCGCGTCGCGATGGGCCGGGCGATCGCACGACACCCCTCCGCGTTCCTGATGGACGAACCGCTGGCCAACCTGGACGCCAAGCTCCGCAACCGTCTGCGCGCCGAAATCGCCCGTCTCACCAGGGGGTTGGGCGTCACCACGGTGTACGTCACCCACGACCAGGCGGAGGCGATGTCCCTCGGCGACCGGGTCGCCGTCCTGCGCGGCGGTGTCCTCCAGCAGGTCGGTACTCCGCGCACGGTCTACGCGCTGCCCGAGAACGTCTTCGTCGCCGCATTCGTCGGCACCCCGCGCATCAGCCTCCTGCGAGGCATCGTCCTCGCCCCGCTCGACGGTGCCATGTCGATCGGCCTCGGCCGCCAGGCCCTCGTCCTGCCCGAACCCCTGTGCCTGGACCACCGGTTGCTTCGGGTGCACCAGGGCCACGAGGTCATCGTGGGCCTGCGCTCCGAGGCCGTACGCATCGCCAAGCCGGCGGAGGCCAGGCCCGGCGAGGTGGCGATCAGCGGGCTCGTCGAGCACGTGGAGTTCCAGGGGCACGAGGTCCTCGTCCACTTCAACACCGGCTCGCAGCCCGCCGTCGTACCCGACCTGGAGGCGCCGCGCCCCGTGGCCCGGCCGCCGAGGCGCCGCCGTCCCGTGGGCGGTGTCCTGGGCCGCCTGCGGGACCGGGCCGGCGCGCTGCGGGCCGGGCCCGTCGTGGTCCTGGAGGACCCCGGGGACACCGGGCAGGACCGGACCGAACTGCCGCCTCCCGAGGGCCGGTTGCCCGGAGACCTCATCGTCCGTACGACACCCGATCACGAACTCCGCCACGGCATGCAGGTCCCCCTCCTCGTCGACCTCGCCCATCTGTTCGTCTTCGACCACGAAGGCGTACGGATCTCCCCGGCCCCGGCGCGCCTGCCCGACCTGGAGGACTGAGGCCCGCTAGGTATGCGTTCATGATCATGAACACCACGCGTACCCGCCTCGCCGTCGCGACGGCCTCCGCCCTCCTCTTCGCCGGCGCCCCGGCCGCGTACGCCACACTCACCGACACCGGGACCCGGCCGACGGCCGCAACGGCCCCGGCGGCTGCTGCCCCGGCGGCTCTGACGGTCCCGGCGGCCAGGGGCGCGGCGTACGTCGAGACCCGCCTCTTCTTCGGCACCGAGCGCCCCGACGGAGGCCCGGCCGTCACCGACGGGCAGTTCATGGACTTCGTCGACCGGCAGGTCACCCCCGCCTTCCCGGACGGGCTCACCGTGCAGGAAGGGCGCGGGCAGTGGCGCGACAGGAACGGCGTCATCGAGCGCGAGCGGTCGTACGAGCTGATCCTGCTGTATCCCGTGGGGCGGGCGAAGGCGGCCGACCCCGGGATCGAGGGGATCCGGGACGCGTACGAGAAGGAGTTCGGCCAGGAGTCCGTGGCGCGCCTCGACGAACCGACGCGCGCGGACTTCTGAGGTCCGACCGCACTGTGCTCCCGTGGGGCCCTCGTGGTGCTTCCCCGTGGGCCTCGTGATCGTTCAGGGGCCCCTGGTGCCGAAAAACTAACACCGCTAGTTTGGGGTCTCGGACGACGGCTAGGTTGGGCGGCGGAGACGACGCCCCTCCCGGGAGGAACGCATGAAGGCACACGACGGCATGTACATCGACGGCGAGTGGCGCCCGGCCGCCGGGACGGACACGATCGCCGTCGTGAACCCGGCCGACGAGCAGGTCATCGCCCATGTCCCGGCCGGCACCGCCGACGACGTGGACGCCGCCGTACGGGCCGCGCGCGGAGCCCTGCCGGCCTGGGCGGCCACGCCGCCCGCCGAGCGCGCCGCGCGGATCGCCGCACTCCGGGACGTCCTCGTCGCCCGCAAGGAAGAGATCGCCGAGACGGTGACCGCCGAACTCGGCTCGCCGCTCAAGTTCTCGCAGGCCGTGCACGTCGGAGCGCCCATCGCGGTCGCCGGTTCGTACGCCGAACTGGCCGCCTCGTACGCCTTCGAGGAGAAGGTCGGCAACTCGACCGTCCACCTGGAACCGGTCGGCGTGGTCGGCGCGATCACCCCCTGGAACTACCCGCTGCACCAGATCGTCGCCAAGGTCGCCCCGGCTCTCGCCGCCGGCTGCACGGTCGTGCTGAAGCCGGCCGAGGACACCCCGCTGACCGCGCAGCTCTTCGCGGAGGCCGTCCATGAAGCGGGCCTTCCGGCCGGGGTCTTCAACCTCGTCACCGGCCTCGGCCCGGTCGCGGGCCAGGCCCTTGCCGGGCACGAGGGCGTGGACCTGGTCTCCTTCACCGGCTCCACGGCCGTCGGCAGGCAGATCGGCGCGACCGCGGGCGCGGCCGTCAAGCGCGTCGCCCTGGAACTCGGCGGCAAGTCCGCCAACGTCATCCTGCCGAGCGCCGACCTCGCCAAGGCGGTCAACGTCGGCGTGGCCAACGTGATGTCCAACTCCGGCCAGACGTGCAGCGCCTGGACCCGCATGCTGGTCCACGACTCGCAGTACGACGAGGCGGTCGCGCTGGCCGTGGAGGCCGCGGCGAAGTACGGCGAGCGCATGGGACCCGTCGTCAACGCCAAGCAGCAGCAGCGCGTGCGGAGTTACATCGAGAAGGGCGTGGCCGAGGGGGCTCGATTGGTGGCGGGCGGTCCCGAAGCCCCGCGCGCACAGGGCTACTTCGTCAGTCCGACCGTCTTCGCCGACGTGACCCCCGAGATGACGATCGCCCAGGAGGAGATCTTCGGCCCGGTCCTCTCGATCCTCCGGTACGAGGACGAGGCCGACGCGCTGCGGATCGCCAACGGCACGGTGTACGGGCTGGCGGGGGCCGTGTGGGCCGGCGAGGTGACCGAGGCCGTGGCCTTCGCGCGACAACTCGACACCGGGCAGGTGGACATCAACGGCGGACGCTTCAACCCCCTTGCCCCCTTCGGCGGTTACAAGCAGTCGGGGGTCGGCCGGGAGCTGGGCTCGCACGGCCTGTCCGAGTACCTCCAGACCAAGTCCCTGCAGTTCTAGTTCCAGGAGGGGTGTACGACATGGCTCGTGCGACGCACACGGTTCGCGCCGCTGTCCTGCCCGCCATCGGTTCTCCCTTGGAGATCACCGAGATCGAGTTGCCGGAGGTGCCGGGGCCCGGGCAGGTCAGGGTCCGGCTGGCCGCGGCCGGAGTCTGCCACTCCGACCTCTCCCTCTCCGACGGCACCATGCGGGTGCCGGTGCCCGCCGTGCTCGGCCACGAGGGGGCGGGGACCGTCGTCTCCGTCGGACCCGGGGTCACACACGTCTCTCCCGGCGACGGTGTGGTCCTCAACTGGGCCCCCTCCTGCGGCAGTTGCCACGCCTGCTCGCTGGGCGAGGTGTGGCTGTGCGCCAACGCGCTGGCGGGCGCGGGGGAGGTGTACGCGCGGCGCTCCTCCGACGGGGCCGAGCTGTATCCCGGGCTGAACGTCGCCGCGTTCGCCGAGGAGACCGTGGTGGCGGGCGCCTGCGTGCTCCCGGCGCCGGCCGGGATTCCGCTGACGGACGCGGCGCTGCTCGGCTGCGCCGTGCTCACCGGGTACGGGGCCGTCCACTACTCGGCGCGGGTCCGGACCGGGGAGACCGTGGCCGTGTTCGGGGTGGGCGGGGTCGGTCTCGCGGCGATCCAGGCCGCGCGGATCGCGGGTGCCTCGACGATCGTCGCGGTGGATGTGTCGCCGGAGAAGGAGTCGCTGGCGCGGGCTGCCGGGGCGACGGAGTACGTCGTCGCGTCCGACACCACCGCGCGGGAGATCCGGGGGCTCACCGGCAAGCAGGGGGTCGATGTGGCGGTGGAGTGCGTCGGGCGTGCCGTCACGATCCGGGCGGCCTGGGAGTCCACCCGGAGGGGCGGCCGTACGACGGTCGTCGGCATCGGTGGCAAGGACCAGCAGGTCTCCTTCAACGCGCTCGAACTCTTCCACTGGGGCCGCACTCTGTCCGGCTGCGTCTACGGCAACTCCGATCCGGCGCGTGATCTGCCGATCCTGGCGGGGCACGTCCGTGCGGGGCGCTTGGACCTGGGCTCCCTGGTGACCGAACGGATCGCCCTGGAGGGCATCCCGTCGGCCTTCGAGAACATGCTGGCGGGGAAGGGGGGTCGGGCGGTGGTGGTGTTCTAGGCCGCCCCGCAGACCTTTTCTCGCCCCCGCCGCC
>NZ_LIQZ01000235.1 GCF_001418655.1 Streptomyces phaeochromogenes
CGCCGGCCGGCGTGCCCACTAGCTTCGGAGACCTCCATGTCCGCCCCTCGCAGTGATTTCCACCAGGCTCTCGACCTCATCGGCAAGGGCAAGCACGTCAGCTTGACCACCTTCCGTCGCAACGGACAGCCGGTTCCCACGCCCGTCGGCAGTCTCGTGCACGACGGAACCCTCTACGCCCTGACGCCGCCGGACACCGGAAAGGCCAAGCGGATCCGCGGCAACCCACAGGTGACCATCGCCCCCTGCGACATGAAGGGCACCGTTCCTGCCGACGCACCCACCGTCTCGGCCACCGCGCGGCTCTTGGATCCCGCGGAGACCGCCCGTGTCCAGGAAATGATGCAGCGACGATTCTTCATGTACCGCCTGGTGCACCTGGTCGACCGGATCCTGCGCCGCGAACGCCGACTCGTCGCCATCGCGATCAGTACATGATCAGCGCACACCTCACGACAAGGTCTGCGTCCACGGCAGGGCGCCCTCACATTGCGGAGGCGCGCTGCACTTGGCCGAACGGGCCACCTGGTGACGAGGAGGACCCCTGGGACAGGAGCCGGCAGCAGACACTTGCCATTGTCCCGGCCGCTCAGTGGACGGGACAGCTGGATTCCGCGCCCCTGCTCTCCGCCTGCCTGGGCGGTGTGCCATGGGATGCGTCGGACGACGGTGTGCAGCGCGGGTCAGGCTCAAGTCGCTTGAGGAGCGGGCTGACTCGACGCGACCGAAGTTGCGTGAAGCCCTGGCCTGGCTCACCGTTGCCGCCTCCCCCGTGTGGCCAGTGACTGGCATTGGTCACAGAACAGAGACGCCGGGCTGCGTCGACGCCTGGCCGAACGCTGGTCTCAGCCGCCTGTGGAACACTCCGAGGGACGGCACCTTCTCGTCCTGCGGTGGCGTACGAATTGGAATCGATTCGAACAACAACGCGGGCGCGGCTGCGCCAGGTTGAGGTGATCTGAGGTGGCCCGGTTGACCGGCCCGGAGGAGTATCAGTTGCGGCCGGCCCTCGGCATGATCGGTGAAGCGGCCGAAGGCGGCGGGAGCGGCTCTGGGCAGGGTCCGCGCCGCGTCTGGATGAAGCGTCCCGGCACGATTGCCGGTTCCTTGGTCGCTGCTGCGGCCGTCGGCCTGGTTCTCCTTGCGTACGGGCTTGCTGATGATGGTTCGGACGGTTCCCGGCAGGATCAGGGACAGGCTCTGACCGAGCTGGAATGGATTGCCTGCTCGCCGAAGATCGTCGAAGGAGACATCGCGGTGATCCAGGAGCACCCCGAACAGGCCGACGCCGTGAAGGTCACGCTCACCGTCACGGACTGGATCAAGCCGAAGCAGGGCTCTCAGCGGCAGATCCAGTTCACCACCATGAGCGGCAAGTGGAAGGGCGAGCCTGCTTACTCCACGGGGGAACACCTGCTGGTGGTTGTCGTGGACCGTCCCGACGAGCCGGCCGACATCTTCCGGGTCGACGGGGCCGGGACATCACGGACCCTGGCATCCTTCCGCAGCCGGATCGACAAGGATCTACCTGCGGCAGCAAAGACGGAGTGCCCTGCCTTCTGGCGCAATCGAGGCGACAACGGCGCGGGGCGATCGGACAGTTGACATGCGTTGTGGCGTCGTTCGGCGCGCTCTCTCCGTCACCGACCCTGAGCGATTCATGCGTCCGGATCAATGGTGACGGCCTCCCCGACATCTTGAGTGCGTCCCCGCAGGCGCGTGTGCACGACGGGTCGGCGGGCCCTGCGGGACAGGGCGACGATCGCGGGGATGGCGGCAATTGTCGAAGCGTGCGCCGCCATCGTCCGAGCACGGTTCACTTCATGTGGGTCCACACAACCACCATGCCGATGAAAACCACCAAGCGGTGTTGTACGACGAGGACTCGCCGCCCGGCCGATCCGGTGCCCGCGTAGCGCACCGCGCGATTGTCGAGGGCGGGGCCGGGGCCGGACGTCCGCCGGAAGGGGACCGTGTTGTCTCAAGGTGCCCGGCTCCCACCCCGAGGTGGGGGTGGGAGCCGGGGCCGGAGCAGATCGTGTGGCGGGAACGGGCAGGTCAGAAGGTGTAGACGCCTCCGTTCAAGAGGGCAGGGGTTGTTCCGGGAACGGGGGAGAGGACGGTGAGCGTGTTGGCGGTGGTGGAAACGTGGCCGGTGCCGTCGCCGGGCCACCAGCGGGCGGCTCCGGAGGAGTTGACGGCCGCGAAGTCGGTGTGGCCGTCGGAGTTCACGTCGCCCGTGAAGAAGCGGCTGTAGCCGGCGAAGGACGTGCCGGATGCCAGCTGCTGGGCGGCAGCGGCCAGGCCGCCATTGCCGTCGCCCTTCCACCACCAGAGGGTGCCGTTGGAGTCGACGGCGGCGACATCGGTGTTGCCGTCGTCGTCGAAGTCACCGGTGGGGACGCCGGAGTAGGCGGAGAAGGACGCGCCGGACAGGTTCTGGCGGGCGCCGAAGGTACGGTCGCCGTTTCCGGGCCACCACCACAGGCTGCCGTCGAAGCCGAGGCCGACGATGTCGGTGAGGCCGTCGGCGTTGAAGTCGCCGCCGGAGACCGCCTTGACGGTGCTGAACGAGGTGCCGGACATCAGGACCGTGGGGGCGGCCAGGATGCCGTCGCCCTGCCCCAGCCAGAAGTTCAGCTGGCCCTGGTCGTTGATGGCGATGAGGTCGCCGATGCCGTCGTTGTTGAAGTCGCCGCGGGCCGGGTGGAAGGTCGAGCCGAAGGTGCCGCCGATCAGGGTGGCGTTCTCCAGGTGCCGTTCACCGGTGGTGGCGTCGCCGAAGCCCGCGAAGTACCAGATCCTGCCGTCGCTCAGGCGGTTGAAGACGTCCATCTGGCCGTCGCCGTCGGTGTCGTCCCAGGAGCGGGTGTCGGCCTCGCCGGTGTTGAAGGGCAGGCCGAGCAGCAGGTCGGTACCGGAGTACGTGTCAGCGGTCGCCGCGGAGGAGATCTCCTGGGTGCTCAGCGCCCTGCCGTAGAGCATCACGCGGTCGATCGAACCCGAGAAGGGCTGCGCGCCGTCCACCCGGTTGCCGACCTCGAGCGGCTGGGGGTGGGCCGGCGAGATCGCGCCGCTCGGCGCGGTGTCGGTGTCGACCTTCGCGCCGTCGATCCACAGGCTCAGCTCTTGGCCGGCGCGTACCAGGGCCACGTGGTGCCAGGCGTTGTCGTTGTAGCTCGACGTGGATTCCACCGCCTTGCTGCCGGACGCCGTGGTGATGTTGGCCACGATCCGGTTCTGCTCGGGTTCCCCCCGGATCCACATCTGCGGCAGCCCCGCGCCGACGCCGAAGCCCCAGAGGATGGCCCGCAGCCCGGTGGTGGAGTTGTACTTGAAGTCGGCGGTGGCCGTGAAGTCCCCGGAGAGCTTGGTGGCGTACACGGGGCTCGGCGCGACGTCGACAAAGCCGGCGGAGGTCGCAGGGTCCAGCGTCACCGCGCGGCCGAACCTGCCGGCGGTCAGGCGGGCACGGCCGCGCAGGGTGGCCGCGTCCCCGACGGTGTTCGGGGTACGGGAACCGGTCACCGGTCCGGTGAGAACGGTCTGGCCGGCGGAGACGATGGTGAAGCGGACCGAGGTGAGGTCGTACGTGCCGTTGGGGTTGTCCTTCGGAGCGGGCCCGGCCTCGTAGATCACTCCGAGACCGCCGGACTCGGTGCGGGTGAGGTCGGAGTAGCCGGCGCCCGCCTTGGCGATGGTCAGGCCCTGGGCGGGCGTCTGCCAGGTGGCGCCGTTGTCGAAGGAGGAACGGAGCTTGAGGGTGCCATGCCGCTGCGGGAAAGCGGAGTCGTGGTAGACGGGCTCGGTGATCACCAGCTGGTTGAAACTGTCACCGCGCGGGACGCTGTTGAGGGACAGTACCGGGGCGAAGATCCGCGAGCCGGGCAGGTTGGCCGCGGTCGCCGGGCGCCAGTCCTCGCCGCCGCTGGTGCTGATGGCCTTGTTCCGGTTGGCGCCCGAGATGGCAGCGGCGTTGCTGTCGAGTTCATCCGTGTTGTTGCGGGAGGTCATGTAGAGAGAGTCGTCGGCCAGTTGCGTGATGCTGGCCTCGCCCGACCACAAGATATCGGTGTTGGTGGTGATGGCGCCGCGGTGCCAGCTCGCTCCGTGGTTGTCGGTGTAGATGGCGGAGGCGTGGTGGCCGTCGTCGTTCCACGTTCCGTCGGCATTTGTCTGGCCGTTCTGGTACGCGGGCGCCACCAGCCGGTTCCCGTTGGCGCCACCTGGACGCAACTGGATGCCGTGTCCTGGGCCGGGCTGGAGGAAGCGCATGCCCTGCTGCTCGCTGGCGGGCTGGTTGGCCTGCCTGGGGTTCACCTGGCTGGTGATGTCAGTCCGGTTGATCCAGGTCTGGCCGTCGTCACGGCTGTACATGGCGAACGTCTGGATACGGTTCTGCTGCCCGTCCGGGCCTTCGGTGTCTCCGTTGGTGAGCAGCCGCACGCTGTAGAGCAGTACCACCTGGCCCTCGACGGCCGGGTTCGGGTTCTCGTATGTGGCGTCGACGATCGGTGTGGGCTGGGCGTTGATCGCCGGCACGCCCAGGTTTGCGGGGTCGCTGGACAGACTGCGGGCGATGATCTTCGGCGCGCTCCAGGTGGCGCCGCCGTCGGTCGACGCCCGGCTCACGATGTCCATCTCCTTTCTGTCATTGCACGCGCCGCCGCTCAGTCGGGCTTCGGCGAAGGCAAGCAGCGTCTTGTTGCCGGTGCGGACCACCGAGGGGATCCGGAAGCATGTGTAGGTGCGGCCGCCGATGGTCGTGTTCGAGGCGAACAGGGTCGACTGGCTGGGCAGTTGAGGTGGCTGCGCGGTGATGACGGGCGCTGCTGTCGCGGGTGCCGGTGACACCAGTGCGGCGCCAGCGATCAGCGGCAGCAGCAGAGCCCTGACGACGGCGGAGAGATTCATGTGAAGAAACTATGACGATCTCCTGTGACGATTCAACGAAATACCTTCGGGCCAGGGGCAATTGGCGGCTTCCTCTACGCCGGCGGACTTGCCCGTCGGCCAACCGGTCTTGGTGGCCGGCAGATCGCGTCGGAGTTCAACGCCGCGTTCGCGGCCGCGGCGTGGGCCAGTTCCTCGTCGTCGAGGAGTACCGCCGGCCGGGGCGGCGGAAGATTCGGGTGACGCGTCGCCGCAGCCCTCACGGCAGGGTCCGGGTCCCGGGTGGGCCGCTCCACGGCTGTCGGCTCGGTTTCGGGGCCGCGTCCGGCCAGAGCCCGGACCTCAGGGTCCTCGTGGTCGGCGAAGACGGAGAGTCCGTCGTGAGCACGCGGCGCTCGGTCGGTCCCAGGTCCGCACGGCTCGCCACCTTCGTGCGCACCTCCGGGTCCGGATCGGCGATGAGCGCGCGGCGCTCGGCGGGGCCGGGGTCCGCGCGGTGCGCGATCAGGCCCCGTATCGGCCGTTCCGCGAGCGGCTGGATCGGCTTCCGCCGTCCGTCCAGCATCAGTCCCCGCAGACAGCAGCCGCCCTTCGACCGCTGATCCTTGAGCGGCACCGACGAGAACACGTCAGCCACGAACAACGCCAACGTCGCCCGAGCACGGTTCACTTCATGTGCGTCCACATGCCCAACATGCTCCCAAACAGGACCGTGAGACAGACCTGACGGAGTCGTACTGGGAGTCGACACCGAGCTGGCCGCTCTGCGGGACATCACTCTCGGCTGGGCGGGGGAGACCTGTCGGGGCTGCGAGTGGTGGCGACGTACACGTGAACGCTTTCCGAAGCACGCCGACAAGATAAATGCTGGCGTGCGAAGGCCCGTCGCCCTCTGGTACCAGCTGTTACCATCGGAGTATGGCGAAGTCACAGAGGGGCTGGCGCGTCGACGACGAGATCGCGGAGCTGGCTACGGCCCGGGCCAAGGATCGCGGCATGAGCGTCGGCGACTACATCGCTGCTCTCGTGCGAGAAGACGTCGGCGGGCTGCGTCAACGAGGCGTGGACGCGGCGAGGCGCTTCCTCGACGAGCACCAGGCGGTCTTCGACGATGCCGAAGACGCCGACCGTCGCTCCTCGGGGGCTCACGCCGCCTGATGGACCTGTACATCGACGTCCCCTGGATCCTGCAGGTTGCGGAAGTGGCGGGTGCGGCGGATCCCGCCCCCGACGACTACGGGGTGCCCGTGGCTGCGGTCGCCTGTCACCGGGCCGAACTGCTCGAAACACCTGTCTACGACGGCCCCTACGCCCGCGCCGCCGCGCTGGTGCACATCCTCGGGCGCTGCCGTTGGCTGGAGCACTCCAACATGGCTGTGGCCGCCGCGACGGGCGTGATGTACCTGGAGGCTTCCGGGATTCCGGTCAAGCCCACTCGTGAGAACGCGGTCGCCCTCCGCGACGCGCTGCGCGATCCCGCCTGCACTGCCGCCAGGATCGCCGCCCTGCTGCGCACCTGGCCCCAGGCCACCTGATCGGACCTGCCTCGCCGGTGCGACGGACTGGGGCGGTGGATGCCGTCGCCTCTGAGACGACAGTCGCGGAGGATCTTCCAGGTCTTCATCCGTGCAAAGGCGTGCTCGACGCGGGCGCGGACCTTGCGGTGGGACGCGTTGTGTTCCTCTTTCCAGGCCGGGAGTTCGGTCTGGCCGGGTTCGCGGCGGTGCGGGATGATCAGGCCGGTGCCCCGGTAGCCGCCGTCGGCAATCACAGTGGTTGTGCCGACGGCGTCCTTCGCTCCGGACAGCTCCCACGCCTTGCAGTCGTTGCGGTTGCCCGGCAGTGGCCGGCCGACCGCGACGACGAGCCGGGAGTCGGCGTCGATGACGACCTGGTGGTTCGTCGAGTACCGATAGTTCTTGGACTGCTCGGCAACCGTATGGTCACGCGTGGGCACCAGGGTGCCGTCCACGATCAGCACAGTGTCCTGAGCGAACCGCCTACGGGGCTGCAGCGCGAGCGTCGGCCCCAGGTGGCCGATGATGTGGTCGGCCGCGGACTTCGAGACGCCGAACAGTAGCGCCGGCTGTCGCAGCGTCAGGTTCGTGCGCCAGTACGCGGTGACCAGCAGCCCCCGGTCCTCCAGCTGCAGGCTCCAGGGCCTGCCCTTACGGACCGGGTCTGCGCCCTCGCGCCGCAGTGTAGTGAGTAACTTGGCGAACTGCCGTGGGCTCAGGCCGGTGAACGGGGCTGTCCACGAGGGCTCCGATGCTGTGATCACACCAGCCACAGCAAGATCGTCTCACCTGCCGGGCAGGCAGTTGGCAAGCCAGTCCGCCTCTTGCGTACGGCTGCCGCCGCCATCGCCGTCCACCACATAGGCCAACGCCTCCATGAAGGTAGAACCCAGCGGCCAGAGGCAGTTCGGCCCCACGGCGATGACGCGACCGCTGGCTGCAATGTACGCAGGGAACTGGCTCGACCACATGCCCAGAGGACTGTAGTTCTCTCCGTACTGCCGCTCCAGCGTGGCCGCTTCCGTGGCGGCGTCGATGCAGGCGTCAACGGGGTCCATGTACAAGCGCGAACCGGGGACACGGGACGGAGAGCTCCTGATCATCAGCTCGCCGAACTCGGCCCAGACCGCTACCGCCACGTCGTTGAGTTCGAACCCGGCACCCGTCAGCAGCCACGTCCAGTCCGTAATGGCGATCTCGCGACCTGCTGTCCACCCAGCAGCACCAAGCGCGTCCAACACCGACGGACTGCAAGCCATCATCGACTCACTAATGTGTTCTATGCGCCCTCCCACTCGGCCTATGTGTGTTGCCCCAGTCTGCCGCACATCCCCACCAGCGGACAGGGTTATTGGTTCCGAAGGACACGAAGATCGTTTACGGGACAGCCCTTAGGTGGCCTACGCGGTTGTGGCGATGCCGCCGTCGACGGGGATCACGGCGCCCGTCAGGTATGCGCCTGCCCGGCTGGCGAGGAACACGGTGACACCCGCCATGTCGTCGTCGCGGCCGATCCGGCGTAGTGGGGCGGACGCCGCGATCGCCTCGCCGAACTCATCGAGGGTTGCAGCCATCATCGTCGACGGGAACGGTCCCGGCGCCACGGCGTTCACGGTGACGTGCTGCGGTCCTAGTTCCTTGGCGAGCACTCTGGTGAGTTGATGCAGTGCGGCCTTGCTGCTGGAGTACGAGTAGTTGGGCCGCTGGGGGATGTGGATGGCGGCGATGCTGCCGATGTTGATGATCCGCGCGGGATCGTCGGCGGTGCCCGCCTTGCGAAGTGCGGGCAGCAGCGCTTGGACCAGCCAGAACGGCGACTTCAGGTTGAGGTCGACGACCGTGTCCCAGGCCTCGTCCGGGAACGTCTCCAGCGGCTCGTCCCACAGGGCGCCCGCGTTGTTGACGAGGATGTCGAGACGCTCCGAGTCGGCGGTGACGAGGTCGGACAGTCGCCGACACTCGTCGTGGCGGGACAGGTCGGCGGGGATGGCCCGCACCTCACCGAATGCGGACAGCTGTTCCTGCGCCTGAGCGCACGCTTCTGCGTTGCGTGAGCTGATGACCACGCGGACGCCCGCCTGGAGAAGGCCACGCGCGATCATCATCCCGATGCCTCTGGTGCCACCGGTGACGAGCGCGCGCTTTCCACGCAGATCGAAGAGTTCTGCATGCGTTGTGAATTGGTTGACTACCACTCGCCGTCTTTCTCGTTGGTCGTGCGGGATGACGTGTCGACGCGTCGGGTGTTCGGTTCAGCTGTCTCGACGCTATGGCCGTGGAGTGCACTCCAAGCA
This sequence comes from Streptomyces phaeochromogenes, assembly GCF_001418655.1. Lineage (GTDB taxonomy): Bacteria > Actinomycetota > Actinomycetes > Streptomycetales > Streptomycetaceae > Streptomyces > Streptomyces phaeochromogenes. The sequence goes on from NZ_LIQZ01000235.1 coordinate 8,705, forward strand.
AGCGGATCAGCCCCTACCCTCGCCCGTACGACGCGCCCGCCGAGCCGGTCACCACGCAGGGAGCCGACGAACACCTGCTCGTGATGGTGAGTCAGCGGCCCTTGGCCCTCAGCAGGGCGCGACCCGCTCCCTGCAACCGGTGTAGTCCGGGGTGTCATCGAGGGGTCAGCAAGTGCGATGATCGCAAGCCCGGTTCGGCGGACGGCCCGACTTGATGCCTCGCGGCAACCGCGGCTCAAGTCGGGCCCACTGGCCGTTGGTCAGATCCTCACGTCCCACAGGACATGATCATCAACGATCAAGATCAACTTTCGCGACAGACCCTGGGCTTGTTCTTTGACCTCCGGTTTTCTGTGACGGCCCTGCAGTTGGAACGCCCAAGATGTTGCCCGGGGTTTCGGAACCTCCGCCCGCGCCTGCACTGCCCGGCCCGCGCACCGAAACCCTCAACTCCCGGACCTGGAAGACCACTTGGCTCGACGGCGACCCGCCACCCGCCACGACGTGGGCAAGACCGTGCAACGACCCGCTCCTTGTCCGTGCGGAGTTCGACGGGCCGGCGCCGCCGTGGTCCAGTCCGCCTCGTCCCGGGCCCCGAGTTCGTCCAGCACCGCCCGGTGCAGCCGACGCCACGGGCCGGCCTCGGTCCATACCGTGAATCGGCGGTGCGCGGTGGCGTGCGACGTGCCGAACGGCGGCGGCAGATGCCTCCAGGCGCAGCCGCTCGTCAGCGCGTACACCGCTGCCGTGAACACGGCCCGCTCGTCATACGGAGCGGTCCCAGCACCTTGCGGGCGAGCAGCGAACGACGGCAGCAACGGGGTGGCCGGCTCCCAGAGTTCATCAGGACCCAGACGCTTCGATGGTTCAGCACCCAGGACTGGCATCGTGCCGCATGAACATCAAGTCACGTGAGGCAATCTCTAAGCCTTGATTGGTGCGGCCGACCTGGCGGCCTGCTCGATCTTCGCGCAGTAGGCCGCACGGGCTTCCTCGTCGATCTGCAGCTCGTGTTCGGCGCGCACACCGGTCCGGCCGTCGAGGCCCTCACGCAGGATATCGGCGTGCCCGGTATGCCGGATGGACTCGCTGAGGACATGGACCATGATGGCGAACAGGTTCGTGTTGGGATAAGGCTCCGGCCACCACGGCACGTGGCCGGGGGCGTCGAGGGGAAGCTCGTTGATCGTCGCGTCCGAGTGTTCCCACGTGCGCCGGTAGAACGCGATGATCTGATCGCGGGTTTCGTCCTCGGCCGCCCACAGGTCGTTGCCGTTGTGGTCCTGCCACCGGGGCAGCGGTTCCGGGGAAGGGCGGTCGAATACCTCGCCGAAGTACCTGGCCTCGACGGTGGCCACGTGTTTGACCAGGCCGAGGAGGTTGGTCCCGGTTGCTGTCAAAGGTCGGCGGGCGTCGTATTCGGACAAGCCGTCGAGTTTCCAGAGCAGCGCCTCGCGGTCCCGCCGCAGTCTCCCGTGCAGGTTGTCCTTCGCGAATTCGTCGATCATGCGGCATGAGCCTGCCATGGGCTGCTGGTGGTCTCAAGATCCCGTACGTGGTCCGCAAAACGACTGGCAGAGCCGAGGCCCGGCCATGGCCGCCGCCCTGACCTGCTACAAGAAGCTCGCGAAACTTGCCACGTGAGACAACCCCTAAGCGGTTTCGTTGGGATCGCCGGGCGCACCGGAGAAAGTCGCCCGCGACGTGGAGTCCGGCCAGGTGGATGGCCGCGGTCCTCTCGTAACAAGTGGCGATGCCGCTTTTGCGGGTCCCAGCCGCGTGCTGGTGAGTTCGCACGATCGTGGAGCACACCGACACGGCCTACGTCAGATCCCACACCATGGCAGGGCTCAGGGCCGTCCTAGGCCCCGGGAGCACCGCAGGACGGCACCTGCTGGGCCACGGGAGGGACCCGGGGAGCGATGAACTCCGCGTCTTGCATGCCGAAGTAGGCGAGGTCTACTTCGTCGTCTCCGTCCTGCACCTTCATGAGGTCGCTCTCGCTGCGCAACCAGGAAACGCCGCTCGAGTCCGTGAAGGACACCAGCGGATTCCGGTACCGCAGTTCCTCACGAGACAATTTGTGCTTCTTGAGAACGCCGTTCCAGTGCCCTGTGTAGTCGAGGGCGTCGACATCGACGACCAACTCGGAGCAGGGTCCGATGGATCCAAAGAGAACTCCTCCGCTACCCAACATCAGCCAGCCGGGTTCCCCGCCGGTGACGTCGCGGATTGTGACCCCTTGCCCGTCGAAGGTGTCTTCAGGTGTATCGCCTTGCACACCGAAGACCACCAGCACCTCGGAAACGGGGTCAGGAGATCGGTTCGCAACGTGAATCCGCGGTGCCCCGTCCGATCCCTGATCCAACCAGGCTGCCGTGCGAGTGGCCTGACCACGAGCTTGCTCTTCTGCGGCTTCCCTTGACTGGGCGAGCTGGTCCTCAGCAACCCTGGCCTGCACGAGAGTTGCCCATCCGGTGAAGCCAAGAGTCGCGATACCGACCAGGACACCTACGACCGTCGCTATGCGGTTCCAGTCGAGTGAGCGAAGTCGCGAGCGAGTTGCTTGGGGCTGCGGGGCAGATTCCCGAGCGCGGACCCGATCCGGGCGGGACCGCTGCCGTGCCAGGCGGAGCCTTGTACCCCGTTCACCACTATCCACCGGGTGTCTCCAATCGACGGCCGTGCCTCTGGAGACGCACCGCGCTTCCTTCTGGATCCAGCCCGCAAACAGATTGCACCAGGACTGCTGACCGCGGTCGGCCGGGTGGTCCGGCCCGGGGTCTCTGAGTACGACGGTGTCCGGTCGGCCGGCCGACCTGGCCCCGGCTACTGGGCCTACTGGCGGCCAAGACTCTGATTCGGTGTCGGAGCCGTTGTCGCGCCGCCGGCCCATCGTCGGCACGGTGGACATCAGGACGGATGCAGGCTGCTCATCCTGTGCACGTCCGTCCCAGTCGAGGCCGCAATCTCCCGTGCACACGAGGATCGTGCAAGTACGAGCGAGCATCGTTCTAACGTTTCCGCAGGTCAGCTCGGTTGAATGGAATCACTGCACTCCCTCACCGAGAAGAAGGTAGCCATGATCGCCAACTACGGCTTCAACGCCACCCTGACCGCCAGGCCCGCAATGGGCGACCAACTGGTCGACCTGCTGTTGACCGGCCTGAACGAGGGCAGCCCCGGCGCAAGCGAGCACTGCGTCGTCTACCTCGTCTCCCGGTCCGCGTCCAGCCCCGACATCGTCCACGTCACCGAGGGTTGGACCAGCGAGGAGGACCACCACCGGATCTTCGCCGGGGAGGCCGCCCAGGCCATCGTGGCGCAGATCGACGGACTGCTGGCCAAGGAGTCCGAGTACACCGACTACGTCCCGGTCCACGGCAAGGCCGCCTTCTGACACGCCGATCACCCCGCCCCCCATCCACATGCCCCTGCTGCCTCGGCGCCCCCGAGCCGGCCCTCTCCTCACCCGACCGTCCGCCACCACCCCACGAAAGGCCGCGACCATGACCACGGCACGACCCGCCTTGGACTCCGAACTGCATGAGCTGCTCGCCGACATGCCCCTCATGTCCCAGCTCAGCCCAGACGTACTCGCGCAACTGCGCCGGCTCCCGTCGACGCCCGTCGAGCCCCTCCTCGCCCACCGGCAGGTCGACCGGCGCGAAGTCACCGTGCCCGCCAAGGACGGTGTCCCGATCCCCTTGTCGGTCTTCAGCCCTGCGAACAGTGATCCCGCCACCGGCGCCCCCTGTGTCTACTGGATGCACGGCGGCGGGATGGTCATGGGTGACCGCTTCTCGCAGATCGACATCCCGCTTGAGTGGCTCGACGAGTTCGGCGCCGTGGTGGTCTCCGTGGACTACCGGCTCGCACCCGAGGCCACCGGTACCGCGCTGGTGGACGACTGCTACCAGGGACTGCTCTGGGTCGCCGAACACTCCGCCGAACTGGGCATCGCCCCCGCCCGGATCGTCGTCGCGGGAGCCAGCGCGGGCGGCGGCCTCGCCGCCGGCGTCACCCTGCTGGCTCGCGATCTCGGCGCCCCGGCGATCGCCGCGCAGATGCTGATCTGCCCCATGCTCGACCACCGCAACGCCAGCACCTCCAGCCGCCAGTACGCCGGCGGCCCCGGAGTGTGGACCCGCGAGATGAACGAGTTCGGATGGCGTGCCGTCCTCGGCGACCTCACCGACGACGAGGTACCCGCATACGTCTCACCCGCCTTGGCCGACGATCTCTCCGGCCTGCCGACCACCTACATCGACACCGGCTCCGCCGAAGTCTTCCGCGACGAGGACACCGACTACGCCACCCGCATCTGGGCGGCCGGCGGCCAGGCCGAACTCCACGTCTGGGCGGGCGGCTTCCACGGCTTCGACGCCCTGTACCCGCAGGCGCGCATCTCGGCCACGGCGCGTCGGACCCGCACCGAGTGGCTCGCCCGACTCCTGCTGCCGGACTCCGCGACATAGCGCCACCGGAGCACTCACACAACACACGCACGTTCCACAAGATGCACCGGCGCCCCGGAGGCCACCGACGCCTGTCCTGTCTGCTACGACCTGCTCAGCAGCCAGGTCGGGGTCTCTCGCACGGTCCACCGCGTCTTCAAGTTCGGGGGAGGGCGCCGGTGTTGCTGTGCACCAAGCAGGGCAGGGCCTACCGTCCTGCCACCTTGGCGTACTCCGCGAGGATGGGCCGTTCCGGTGCGATCACCGTGTCGGGGATGTCTTTGAGGCAGAAGAATCGCCAACTGCTGTTCTCCGCCGTGTCCAGGGTGATGACAGCGCTCTGCGGGATCCGGGCCAGGTAGACCGCAGTCACGTTGAAGACCTCGTCACCATTGGGATAGCGGTAGTAGTACTGCGGTCCGGAGAACACACCGAGGAAGTCCAGGACACCGATTTCCAAACCCGTCTCTTCCTTGACCTCGCGCCGACCGGTTTCCTCGAGGGACTCCCCAGGTTCCATGATTCCGCCTGGAAGACCCCAGCCGCCGGTGTCGGCCCGCTCCAGGAGCAGAACCCGGTCGTCGGCGTCAACGATCACGACTGAGGATCCGGGAAGGATCAGCGGTCGTGTGCCGACCAGCCTGCGCAGGTCCGCCACGTAGTCCTTCACGATGTTGTGTTCCGCCTCTGCTTGGACTCCGGCCTGCCTGTTCGGGCTCGGAAAGAGCTTCTCACCTCTTCTTCAGCAGCTTGGCTGTGTTCACGCTGTCCGCGTCGATGCCCAGCCGGAAGTAAGGCGGCGTGATCTCGGTCAGTACGAACACGCTGATCCAGAGTCGCTCCGCCACGGGCCGAAGACCGTGGTTCGGTCAGGTGCCCGGCTCGGCGGAGGAGGAGGTGGTGGTGAGGAGGTCGAAGGACAGGCCGCTGGAGCGTTCGCCGCGGCCGGTGGTGCGGTGGACGCTGAGCCAGAGAACCACGCGGCCGGTCCTGGTCCGGGTCCGGTTGTAGGCGACGGTGAGGCGGGTGCCGGAGCGCGGTACCTCCTCCTCGTTGACGAAGTACGGGCACCCTGCGTCCAGGCCCTCCCGCAGCAGGGCGGTGCGGGGGCGGACCGGCGTGGCGTCGACCTCGCTCGGCATGGCGGCGCGCTGCAACTGGACGGCGCGGTTGTCACCGGGGACGTGCACCGGGATGAAGGGGATCCAGTTCTCCGGGACGGAACTCATCACCTGGTACGCGATGGGCGCGCGGGGGTCGTCCGGGGCGGCCGGGGGATGCAGCCGACGGCGGAAGGCCAGCGTCTCGGCCGCGGCCTCGTCACCGCTTCGGCCCTCGCCGGTCGCCTGCCGCACTGTCTGCTCGACTCCCCAGACCAGGTTCGCGCTCTCGTCACGTACCAGCACGACGTCCTCCAACGCCGGCCCGGTCGCGACCTTCGGCGTACCGGGCGGCAGCAACAGACCGGCGTCGTCGGCCGGTTGGTCACCGGGCGAACCGAGGGAGTTGAGCGAGTTGAGGGTGTACATCGACCAATGCTGGCGGTTCCGCCCGTCGCCGCCGCGGTCGGCGGGGGTGATCCAGCGGCGCTGCCCGAAGACGTCGGTCACCGCGAGGCCCTGGATCGAGGCGAAGGTACCGGCCGGCAGATCGCAGGGAAGCTGGTACCAGTCGTTGCTGTAGACGAGGGCGAACTCCAGGAAGATGAGCCGGGCCAGGTCGGTACTGTCCGGGGTGACCGCCGCGAAGTTCGTACGGCCGTCCTCGACCGCCCACCACCGGGGCAGCGGCATGCCGGAGAAGCGGACCGGGGAGGGGAAGACCGTCCGGTTTATCGGCGCGGGTGCCGGGGCCGTGCCGCCGAGGGTGGCATCAGGGGTGACCGAGAACGCGTGCCAGTCCAGCTCGCCGCCGGGGTACTCCGGAGCGGTGAGGACCCGCTCGCCTCCGGCCGGCACGGCGGCGGACACCGAGAAGCGGTGCTCCAGCCGTCGCGGGTCCCAGGTCGAGTCGCCCTCCGGCCGTTGCGGGTCGGCACCGGACGGCTGGTCGATCAGGTCGTCGAACCAGCCGGTCAGCCGGGGGCCGAGCGCGTTCAACTCGTCGCGCTGCCTGCGCGCGTCGATGCCGTCGGCCGCGTGACCGCCGCCCTTCAGGTGCAGGTAGAGCAGGTATCCGTCCAGCCGTCGGCCGGCGACCGCCTGGGTGGCGGCCCACACCTCGGGATGTGCGACGCGTGCGGAGTCCGCCGGATTCGTGGGGTCGGGCAGAGCTATCGGGTACAACTCGACGTACCGCTCGCCGAAGCGCCGTGACCGCAGGTCGGACGACCGGGCCAGCAGTTTCAGCCAGCGTCGGCCCAGCGCCAGCCGGAGGTCGAACGAGATCGGCTCGGTGCCAAAGGCGAACGGCAGTGGCCGGCGTTCCGCGACCGTCTCCAACGGCCGGTCGGGAGGCAGCGGCCCGGCCGGTCCGGGTGCTCCGTCCGGGCCGGTGTCGGACCGGAACCGGCCCGGCGGGCTCGCGGTGACCGAGTACGTCGCGGTCACCGGCGACCCGCCGTCCGTGCCGCGGAACTCGCCGAGCTGCCACTGCCGGGCCAGCATCCACAGCGGGTCGCGTACCTCCACCCGCAGCGCGCGGCCGAAGTCGGTGGTGCGCGGGCGGCCCTCCAGCCGGTTCCACACCCCGACCGTCGGATGGTCGCGCCGGCTCATCGCGCCGGGAAGATCCTGGATGCGGGTCTCAGTCATGGTCTGCCTTCCAGCGCTCGTTGGCGACAGCGAGATCGGTGCTGATCGTGATCGGCTGCCGGGTCGCCGACATCAGCGTCGCCGGCAGCAGTTGCGCGTATCCGCTGCCGTCCAGCTGGTGCGGTTCCACGAGCCGGGTCCGTGCCAGGTCGAAGGTCTCGTTGACCGCGGCCAGGAGGTCGTCGACGTTCCAGGTGCCGGTCCGTACGGGTGGGCTGACCAGGAGCATCGCCTGCGGTGGTTCGGAGTCCGGGCTGTCGGCGTGCACCGCGATCCCGGTGGTCTCGCGGTCCGCCGGGATCACCTCGGTCCACTCGTCGAACAGCACACCGCACTGCGGGTCGTTCCGCGACGACGGCTGGTCCGCGTAGTGCGCGGTGAACAGCAGCCGGTCCTCGGTGATCGTGGTTCCCGTGGCGAACTCCATGCCCAGCCAGCGGTCGTCTTCGTGGTACGGCAGCTGGACGGGCACCAGTTGCGGATCGTCACCGTCGGGCCCGCCGTCGAGCAGCCCGTCGCGGCCCCGGAGTGCGTCGGCGAGCAGCACGGCCCGCTCCCACAGCCGGGGCATGTCGCGCACCCGGGCGATCCCGTGCAGCCAGTCGTCGACCGGGAAGTCCCGTGCCACCGGCGGCCGGGTGAGGTGCCCGACCAGTGCCTCGCTGTCGCGGAATGCCTTGCGCAGGTCGGCGGCGATGGCGTCGGGCGGTGTGTACTCGGGTACGACGAGAACGTCGGCGCCGAGCATCGCCCGCAGCGCCTCGGTCGCGGACCGGACCTGGTCCGGTCCGGGGGCGGCCTTGTCGTAGTCGGCGAGCGCGGTGGCGCCGGCCGCCAGCCGGCCGGTGATCTCGCTCCGCAGCGCTTCGGCGCGGTCCAGCAGCTCACGGCCGAACGCGACCACCCGGTCCTGTGGGTCGGTCAGATCCAGCCCAACCGGGTCGATGTCGGTCAGCGGCAGCAGGCGGGAGACCTCGTCCAGCAGGCCGCTGAGCGACCTTTCCTTCGTCTGGGCCTGCTTCCGCAGGTTTTCCAGACGGCGGGCGAAGCCGCGCTGCTTGGACTGCAGGTCCGACAGGAACCTGGACGGCGGATCCGGCGGCACGGCGACCGGTGTGGTGGTCAGCAGCCGCTCCGCCTGCCGGAGGATCCGGTACCGCTCGGCGTTCGGGGTGGACCGGGGCAGTGCGTCGTACTGCGCCAGGATCGCGTCGGCGTCGGCGAGCGCCCGCGTCAACCGGTCCGCGGTGGCCGCCACGGCAGTGAGTACGTCGGTGTAGACGCCGCGGCGCCAGGCGGCCAGCTCGCCCCATCCGCTGCGGACCATGCCGAAGCCCGCCGCGGTGGAGACCAGCCCGGCGTACCGGCTGAGCAAGGTGTCGATGCGGTCCAGCACGTCGCCCCGGCGCGGTGGCACGGGCGCGGCGGGGTAGAGCCGCCGCAGGTCCTCCAGGTAGTCGTCCACGTCCTCCGCCAGGTCCACGAGCGAGGAGCGGACGGCAGCCGGCCGCTCCCGGGGCAGCGACACGGCGTCGTCGGCGGTCCGGTCCACCGGGGCGGTGCCGGCGGCCGGCACCAGGTCGGTCGGGCGCAGCGGCCGGCCCGTCGTGAGCAGCGTCCGGAGCGCGGCGACCAGAGGGGACAGCTCGAAGAAGGTGATCCTGTCGTTGATCCGCTCGGTGTAGCGGATGGTCAACTCGCGGTCCGGACGCGGTCCGTCGTCGTCATCGTCATCGACGACGGCGCCGATGATCCGGTCGTCCAGGTCGGTCATCGCGGCGTCCCCGGCCGGCCGCACCGCCCACAGCAGGTCGATCGGCGCGAGGTCGAGGTCGTCCTGGGTGACATCCCGGTGGCGGACGTCGCCGCTCACCGGATCGGTCCAGGTGACCCGCGCGGCCACGGACCGCGGCGACGGGAGCAGGTCCGACAGCCAGTCGTCGACGGCGGGTTCGGCCTGCGCCCGCGGCGGGTCCCCGTGGTCCGGGTGCCGTCCCGTCCGCAACCGCAGGCCGAACCGGTGGGTCAGTGTGGTCCCGCTGCGTGGGGTCTCGACGACGGCGGGCTCGGGCGGCAGACCGTCCTTGGCGTACGCGTCCAGGGTCGCCGAGGCACGCTCGACGTTGCCGGCGAGGGCCTGGTGGGCGGACTCGGCGACGGCGAGGTCGGCGACCGCGTCGTTGTCGTCGAGCAGCCGGGCCGCCTCGGCGGTCAGGGCTTCGATCTGCCCCGAGTCGGCCGGAGGCAGCCCGTCGATGTCGAAGGGGTAGATCTGCTCCACGTCTTCGCGGGTCAGGTGCCGGACCAGGGCGAGCCCGTCGATGACGTTGCGGGCCTCGACCTGCCCGATGTCGTCCGGTTCGGCCTGTGGATCGGCCGCGGTCTGCGGAATCTTCCCGGCCAGCAGTGGAAACCGCAGGCGCAGCGCCGAGATGAACTGGTCCACCTCGGCCTGGCCGTGCCGGTCGTGCAGGCCGCGCTCGAACCGGTAGCCGAGCAGCGCGCCGAGCGACTGGCCCTGCCGCAGCCCGTCCAGGATGGTCAGCGCGCCCCGGACCCGCTCCGAGCTGAGGTTCACCGCGAACGCGCCCGGGTTGTCGGGCGTGCGGTTGGCGGCGTACCCGGCCCGCAGCACGGCCGCGGTCCGGGCATGGCCGGGCGACGGCGCGTGTACGAAGCCCTCGTTGCCGGGATCGTGGAGCAGCGGCGAGTTGCCGGCGAAGACCGTCGCGAGCGGACCGGTCAGCGTGACCGGGGTGAGTGTGGCCGTGCTCGGCCGGACGTCCTCCAGCCAGCCGTACGCGCCCAGATGCAGGCCCGGCCGGGCGGGCCCGGTGCCGCCGGGGCCGAACCGCAGCTCGGCCAGCCTCTCGGTGGCCTGGCCCAGCCGCCAGGCGTCGAGCCGGTAGGTGGCCAGGTCGAGATGCTCGGCCAGCACCCGTTCCAGCCGGGCCGTCGGCAGGTCGGCCAGTTGCTTCAGGGCCTCGACCTGCTCGGCGAGCGCGGTCGTGGCCGGGCCGCCTCCGGTCCCGTTCTGGTCGAGGAGCGCCGGGATGAAGTCGACCAGCAGCTGCTCGGGGCTCCCGGTGACGGCCGGGGCGGGGGAGTACAGCTGCCGGAACCGGCTCTCGCTCTCCAGCACCTGGCCGGGCGCCGGGATCCGGACGTGGATGAACGCCGGGTCCGCGGTGGACAGATCGGCCGGACCTGCGCCGCCGGTCGCGGCGACGAGGCCGCGCGCGGTGTCCGCCCAGCCGAGCAGCACGGCGTGACGCAGCAGCAGATACAGCAGTGCGGCCGGCCGTACGTCACGGGTGAAGCCCAGCTCCAGCCGGACCGTGTGGAGGTCGGTTCCGGCCGCGTCGGCCAGCCACCGCAGATAGTTCCGCTCGTCCGGGGTGTAGTCCCGGACGGGGTCGGTCTCCGACAGCGGGCGGTCGTCGACCAGCGGCGCCAGCAGCGGCTGCTGGAAGTCCGTGAACAGCCGCCGCAGCAGGTCCGGATCCCGCCCCGGCCCGGTGGCGGCACCGAACCGGTCGAGCAGCGCCCGCACCGGCCCGGGCAGATTCAGCCGGTCCAGCGCGGGCAGCACGGTCCCGCCGAGGCCGCCCAGGTTCTCCCGGTTGAACAGGTCCTCGACGCTCTGCGCATACCGCTGGTGGTACTCGGCCGACGTCGGGTGCAGGGCAAGAATGTCCAGCAGCAGCTGGTGCGGATCCGGCGCAGGCTGCCCATCGTCCGCGGGAGCACCCAGACGCGGCACCTGCTCCGCTGCCGCGCTCCAGTCCTGACCGGCGGCGGTCAGTACCCGGTGCAGCGCCCGGCGGTGCGTCGCGGAGGCCGGGTAGGCGAGCCGGGAGAACGCGGTCGTCGGCAGGATCCCGTACGGCTGCCGCCCGATCTTCACGGCCGGCAGCGGGCCGCGGCCGGAGACATAGCGGAGGAAGAAGTCCCGGGTCGCCTCGACGGCGGCCGGGCCGAGGACCGGACGCAGTGCGGTCTGCAGGAAGTATCCCCAAGTGGCGGGCCACAGTGCGGTGTTCGCGGCGCGGGCGTCGCGCTGGTCGGTGCCGTCCGCGTTGGGCATCCCGGCCAGTACGCCCGGGTCGAGGCCGAGCAGTTCGGCGAACCGCTGTCCGTCGGTACGGGTGGTCCAGTCGCCGGTGGCCGCGGCGAAGGCCGCCGCGTCCGTGCTCCGCAGCGCCGCGTCGGCCTCCTCCTCGGCGTCCTGCCCGGCCGGTGTCTCCTCCGAGTTGTTCGTGGGTGTGCCCTGCGGCAGCAGGCAGAACCCGTCCGGGCTGCGCAACTGCCGGGTGATCAGGGCGGCCAGGTCGGCGCTGGCCTGCTGCGGAGTGGACTGCTCGCGCAGACCGAGGACGATCAGCCGGTCCAGCCCGTTGCGGGTGCGGTCGTCGAGCGGGATCCGCAGCCCCATGCCGACCGCGACGGCGCGGTCGAAGTCGGTCAGCCAGCGCAGTTCGTCCGGTACGTGCAGTGCCCCGGTCTGCTCGTTCACGCTGATCTTGTCGGTGGCGCTCGGGTCCGGGCTCACCGGCAGGGTGGCCGGTACCGTGGCGCCGATCGCCGACAGCACCTGCTCACCGCCGACATAGCCCAGTACCCGGAAGCGGTCGGGCAGCAGCCGGGCCCGGGCCGCCTGCGTCCACGACTCGGGCGCCAGGGAGGCGGGAGCGGGTGGCGGCAGCACCAGGAAGACGACCGTGACCTCGTCGCTCCGGTTCACCGCGGCGGCGTCCACGCCTGACGGGCGGCGGCCCCGGATGGCCTTCGCGGGTTCGGTGTCCACGGCGGCGAGCAGCGCGGCGTCCGCCTGCCGCAGCCGGCTCCGGTCGCCGTGCGCCCGCCAGACCGCGGTCCAGTACGTGATCGCCGCCTGGCGGTTGCCTGAGGTCGGAGCCGCGGTGCTGCGGACGACCAGCACGGTGGTGCCGGCCGCCACCCCTGCGGGCTCCTCGGCCGGGTTGGCCGGTGTACGGGTCTTCAGGAGCCAGGTGGCCCTGCCCGCCGGGATCCGCCCGACCAGTTCCTGCCAGGCGGCCCGGAGGGCGTCCGCCCGGCCGCCCGCGGCCCAGCGGGCGGTCCAGTACGCGTCCAGCGCGGCCATCTCGGCGTCGGTGGGCCGCGATTCGAACTTGTCGACCTGCCACTCGTCCGGGAACACCCTGACGAGCAGCTCGGTCGCGGTGAACCGGGTCTCGATCCGGACCGGGCCGAGCAGCACCGGGAAGTCGTCACTGAGCTGAGCGGTCATCGCGGCAACATCTCCTGTGCGTGTACGGCCACCAGGACCGGGACCTGGAAGAGGATGTACGCCAGGTCGGCGGAGCCGAGGCCCGCGAACCAGAGCGGCAGGTTCTCGTCCTCGGCGCGCTGTTCCTGCTTCTCCGGGTCGTCCTCGGAGCCGTCGAAGTCCGCCAGCGCGACGGTGATGTCCGGATCCAGCTCCAGGAATCCCCGCCGGTGCGGGTCGACGTCGTCCCAGGTGAGGTCGTTCCACACCTCGACGTGGGTCGGCGGTCCGTCGTCGACGCCGAACCGCGGGTCGCCGGGGCGTTCCTTCAGTACGAAGAACCAGCCGGCGTCGTCCGGTGCGTGGCCGAGCGCCCGCGCGGCGTCCAGATCGAACCCGAGCAGATAGATGTCCGGCTCGACCTTCGCCTCGTACAGGGGCAGCAGGACCTGCTCCGGCGACGGCGGTCCGTCCGGCGGCAGCTCGACCAACTCCCGCTGCTGGGTGGGGTCCGGCTGCCCGTCGGGGCCGGGCGGCCACTGCGCCTTGTGCGCGTAGATCGCCGCCGTCGGGTACTTCTTCAGCAGCTCGCCGCGGACGACGAGGACCAGGTCGTCCGGGCGCGGGCCGTTCTGGGGCGCGCCGCCGGGCCGCCGGTTGTCGTTGTCGCCGAGCCGTGTGTCCGGCGACCAGCGGTGGATGGGAGGCACGTCATAGCCCCGCTCGCGTTGCTGTTCCGGGGTCTCGCCCGGCGTGGGCAGCGTGGCCGCCGGATCCCAGAACTGCCGGAACGGGGTGCCCCGTTGGTCGGTCGGGTACTCCCGCCAGAGCAGCTCGCGGGCCATCTCGTGGTTGAGCCCGACCAGATAGGACTCGATGAACTCCCGGTTGTTCGCCAGCAGGGTGATGGAGTTCGCCGGGAGCAGGTTCAGGTTCGGCACCAGGGCGTCGACCGAGAGGTCGAGGAGCGGCTGGTACGTCGGCAGGTCGAAGACCGGGTAGGCCATCGCCTCGGTGAAGTCGGCGGCGAACGGCCGCAGCCGCTCGGGCAGGCTGACCGAGCCGAGCAGCGTCTTCGGTACGGTCGCGTCGGCGCGCAGACCGGCGAGTACCGCGGTGGTGGCGGAGACCACGCCGAGCCGCCGCCGCAACCCGGCCTGTCCGACGGCCGTCCCGGTGTCGAGTCCCTGGTGCAGTTCGCGCAGCGCGGTCTTGAAGCGAGTCGCCTCGGCGCTGTCCGTCGCGCCGGGGTGCGGGGCGACCGGGTCGTCGAGCGCGCGGAGCACGAAGTCGGGGCTGCGCGGAAGGCCCTCGACCGGGTCGGCGCCGCTGCCCCCGCCCGGGTGCAGGACGGCTCGCAGACGCGCGGGGGTGACCAGCGCTCCCGGAGTCCCCTTGGCCACGGCGGCGGTGACCGGGTCGGTCGCCGCGTCCATCCGCGCCAGCAGTGCTGCCGGCGGCCGGTCCTCGGGGAACCGCAGGGACCGCATCAGTCGCGCTCCGGGCCGGGTGCTCCGCCGCATCGCCGGCGACACCGGCGTGGCCGCGACCTGACTGGTCGCCACCCGGAACCCGACCGCGACCTTCGAAGCGAGGTCAACGGACAATCCGGCCGCGAGGGTGTCGGGCTCGTCGGCGGTGGTGGTGGTCAGCCGGGAGTGGGTCGGCGCGGTCAGGGTGAGGGACCGCCCGGACGCGGCCACGGGGGCTGCCGCCAGCGCTGCCGGACTGCCGCCCTGCGGCGGGTCGAGGTGTCTGGTCTGCAGCACGTGCCCGACCTCCCGGGCGAGCTGAGCGGCGCGGATCCGGCCGTTGGCCACCAGTACGTCGCCGATCTGTGCCCAGGCGGCGGCCATCAGCTCTTCCTCGCGTGCGCGGACGACCTGCGCGCCGAGGTTCGCGGCGACCCGGAACCGCGGGTCCAGGTTGAGCCGGTGGACCCAGTTGTGGTTCGCCGGCGCCGGTATCGGCGTGCCGTCCCGCTCGGTGAGCAGCCGGGAGGTGAGCGCGTGCCAACGCCCGTACAGCGGCGGGGTGATGATCGGGTCGGCCCCGCAGTCGGCTGCCGGCTTCTCCCGGTCCGGCCCTGGGGCCGCGGCGGTTGCCGTGGCGTCGGCGAGCACAGCCGCAGGGCCGACCAGGGCCACGGCGGCGTGGGCCTGCGCCGGTGTGCGGTCCTGGTAGTCGTCGGCCAGATTGACCAGGTCGGCGAGCGCCTGCTCGAACGGGTGCGGGTAGGGCGGCGCCGGCGGCGGTACGTCGAGGAAGTTGTCCCAGTTCTCCGCCGGGTCCACCGGGGCTCCGGGGAGCTCCGGCACCTTCAGCGCGCCGCCCAGCGGCAGTACGCCGTTCAGTTCCGGCGGCGTCTCGATCCCCGGCAGGCCGAGGCCGGGCGACCGGTGTACGTCCAGGTCGCGGCGCCCGACACGGGGGTCCGGCCGCTGCGGCTGGAGCAGCCGGACCAGGAACTCGAAGTCCCCGGTCGTCCCGGTGCTGAACGACCAGCGGTGGTAGTAGGGCAACTGCCCCCCTGAGGGCCGGTTCGGATAGGGCGGTCCCCAGCTGGAGTACAGCGCGCCGGGCGACAGCCCCGGGTCCAGTCCGAGCCCCGCCAGCCGCCCGGTCTCGAACGCCGGTACCAGGAACGCCTCGTACGCGGTGTCCGGCCGCAGCCGGCGCGGGCAGATCAGCCGCGAGCAGGCGTTGTCCGCGTTCGTCCGCAGCACCTCGCCCAGCGCGGCCAGCGCGGCGACCGTACTGTCCGAGGCGACCGGGTCGTCCAGCGATCCGTTGACGTGGACGTGCGCCCAGGCGCCGAGCTGGTCGGGTGGTGGCAGAGTGCGGGCCGGGTCGGTCACGGTGATGGCCGGCAGCGGGCCGCCGCCCGGGGCTTCGCCGAACTCCGCCTCGCCGCCGCCCGGGTCGGCGGCGGCGAGCACGATCAGCGCCAGCCAGGGAGCCAGCCGCTTGGTGCCGCTGCCGGACGCCGCCGGGCTGTAGCGCCAGAGGAAGTCCTCGTCGGAGAACTCGATATGGGCCAGGTAGTTCGGCTCCACGTTGGTGACGCCAGGCCGTGGCTCGGTCCGCGAGATCGCCCGCGGATCCACTCCGACGACGTCCCCAGGACCGTACAACTGGACCTCACGTAACACGTCCTGGACGAGTGTGCCGCGAGTGAGGGCGTCCCCGGTCACCCTGAGCGTGACGGGGACGCTGGCGCGTTCGGCGGTTCCGGGATCGGTGGTGATCCGGGTGGCGATGCCGGCCCGCAGCCAGGGCAGGAAGGAGTAGGCGTTCGCGGTCATGACCCGCTCCCGGCCACGGGGAGCGTCTCGTCGTCGACGGCGAACAGCTCGGTGGCCGTGGTCAGTTCGGTGACGGCCGGGTCGGCGGCGGCCAGCCCGGAGCGGGCCACCCCGCCGGTGACCAGTACGAGGTCGTCGGACAGGGTGACGGCGGCGAACGCCCACCGGCCGACCGCAAGACCCGCGGCGGGCGCCCACGCGTCGGTGTTGTTCTGGCCGGTGGTGTGGAGCGCCGTGCTGCGGTATCCGGCCTCGTCCCGGTCGCTCGCCGCCCCGCCGGCCACCAGTACCTGTCCGGGTCCGATGCGCACCGCCCGGTGGAAGGCCCGCCCGGACGGCATCTCCGTCACCGCCGTCCACACACCGGTGGCCAGGTCGTAGCGCTCCGCGCCGCGCTGACTGAACGGATCGTAGGGACCGGCGCCGGGCGATCCCGGCGCGGTGCCGCCGGTGACCAGCACGGTGGTGTCGGAGACCAGGGTGGCCCGATGATGGCGGCGGGCCCGTAACAGGCTGCCGGTCGGCACCCATTGGTCCTCCGGACCGTACAACTCGCAGAAGGCGAGCGCGGGGTCGTCGGCGGTGCCCACCGGCGCGACACCGCCGACCACCAGCACCACGCCCCCGTCCAGCGGCACCGCGGTGTGGCCGGTCCGCGCGTCGGTCATGTCCTTGGCCGGGGACCACCTGCCGCTCACCGGGTCGTACCGTTCCGCCGAGCGCAGCGCGGTCGTCGTCCGGCCGGAGCGAATCGCGCTGCCCCCGGCGACCAGAACCGAGCCGTCCGGCAGCAGTGCGGCGCTGTGGCCCCAGCGGGGCGTGGCCAGGCCGCCGGTCGCGGTCCAGGCGTGCGTGAGCGGGTCGTACAGCTCGGCCGACCTGAGGCCTGTGCCGGCCGCCGACGAACCGCTCAGACCGCCGACGACGAGCACCTTGCCGTTGGCCAGCCGGGTGATCGTGTGCAACTGCCGGGGTGTGCCGAGGCTGTCGACCGGCTGCCAGGCGTTGGCCGTCGGGTCGTACACGGCGGTCCTGTCCAGCGCCGCGGAGGCGGCGTCCGCGCCGCCGGTGACCAGGACGCTGTCGTCGTCGAGCAGTACGGCACCGTCGTGCTGCCCGTACCAGGCGGCGGGCGTGGGCAGGTCGTCGGCGGCCGTCCATGCCCCGGTGGCTGCCACGGTGGGAGTGGTCATGGTGTCGGGTCCTCCGTTGTGACGATGGCCGTCGTTGTCCGGTCGGTTCGGGTTGCCGGGGCGGTCGCGGTGACGACCGGCAGGGCGAGTGCCGTCGGCAGGGATGCGGTCGGCAGAGGTGCGGTCGCGTCGGTGCGGGGCGGGGTCACGGGATGAGCACCTCTCCGGTGCCTGCGGGCTGGACGGCGTCGAGGCTCTCGGCGGCCGTGCCGGCCGCCGCCACACCGCCGCCGACCAGCACCCGGTCGTCGGTCAGTTCGACCGCGCCGAGGGCGAACCGGCCGAGACCGAGGCCGCCGATCGTGGTCCAGGCATCGTCCTCGGGGCTGTAGGCGACGACGGAGCGGTAGCCGGCCGTCAGTTCCGGTGCGCCGGTGCCGCCGATCACCAGCACGACCCCGGACCGCAGCAACAGGTTCCGGTGGCCGCTGCGACCGCCGCCCGGCATGCTCGCCGCCGCGGTCCACCGCCCGGTCTTCGGGTCGTACAGCTCCGCGCCGGCGAGGCTCTTTGGATCGAGGGTGCCGTCGGGGGCGACCACCGGATCGCCGCCGGTGACCAGGACCCGGCCGTCGGGCAGTGCCGTGGCCTGATGCCCCTTGCGGGCCTCGGCGAGGCTGCCGGTCGGCGTCCAGGTCCGTGTGGCCGGGTCGTACAGCTCGCAGTACGCGAGTGCGCTCTGCCGGTCTCGCCCGGTGGGCAGAGCCCCGCCGACGACCAGCACCCGGTCGTCGCTCAGCAGTACGGCCCGGTGGCCGGTCCTGGCATCGGTCATCGGCGCGACCGCGGCCCAGGTCGAGGTGGCCGGGTCGTACAGCTCGGCGGACGAGAGCGCGCCGTCCTCCTGGCCGGTCCGGCCGCCGCTGCCGCCGGCGACCAGCACCCGGCCGTCCTTCAGCCGGGTCGCGGAGTGCCCGTACCGGGCCGTGTCCATCGGCGCCGCCACCGGCGTCCAGGTTCCTGCGGCCGGGTCGAAGACCTCGACAGAGGCGAGCGGGGCCGTGGCGGTGCGCCCGCCGAGTGCGAGCACCCGGCCGTCCGCGAGTGCGGTCGTGGTGTGCCGCCGACGTCCGGTGGCGAGCGGTGGACCGGGCGACCAGGCGTCGGCCGTCGGATCGAAGAGCGCGGTCGCGGCGAGCGGTGCCCCGGTCGGACCGGTCCCGCCGGCGAGCAGAATGCGGCCGTTCGTCAGCGGCATCAGGTCCACCTCGGAGGCGGGCACCGGCAGCAGGCCGGCGTCGGACCAGGTGCCGGGGACGGCCGGTGAAGCGGCGGCCTCCGACGCCGGGATGACGTGCAGCCGGCCCGTGAGCCCGGGGTCGGCCTCGACGAAGTCGGCGAGCGCGTCCCGCGCGGTGGTCAGGCTCCGGAAGGTCGCCGCGGCGCCCCGTGACGGCCGGCCCAGCGAACCGGGCGGGAACGCCTGCCGGTTGCTCTTGACGTACGCGACGACGAACCGCTGCTCGGTCACCCGGACCGTGTCCGCCGTGGCGAACGGCTGCCGCAGCCGCGCCTGCCGCTGGGACAGCGCGGCGCGGCTGGTGCTGCTGCCGCTCAGCAGCTCGTCGAACACGGCACCGCTGACGTTGTGGAACCGCTTCGGCGCGGTGGCGGCAGCGACGGCCCCGCGCGGCACGGCGAGTTGACCCCGAGAGACCGCCGGTGAGGTGGCCGTCCCGCTGTCGATGATGTGCAGCTCGTACCGGGCGCTGCGGCGCACCACCCGGGCCGAGGCCAACGTGCCTGAGGCGGCGGCCAGTTCGAGCCCCGCGTCCTGTGTCTCGTACGACGGCCGGGACAGCTTGGCCGCGTCGGACATGTTCTGGAACTGCGCCATGGCGAATCGGTCGCCGGTGTCGGACACCCGCTTCAGCCCGCTGTCCGGCAGCGGTGCCACGCTGAACCGCCGTCCGTCGCTCGCCCGTTGACCACCGATCCGGTCCAGCCGGACATTCAGCGGCAGCGCCCGCTGGCGGACGAACAGTGTTCCGAGCGGGTGCAGTACCAGGTCGTCGGTGTCCGGCAACTGCCGCAGGCTCACCAGCGCGCGGTTGCCGCCGGACGGGAGCCGGGTCTCCCAGCCCTCGGTCTTGCGGATCTCGGCCGCCAGCAGCGGCAGCACCGCGACCGGCGGCAGCGTGGTGTCCCGCTCCTCGCCCCAGGTGATGTCGAAGTTCGCCGAGACCGAGAAGAACAGGAACCCGATCGAACCCCGCCCGTGCGCCCGCCACGGCGCCGGACCCTCCAGCTGGAAGTCCAGGTCGATGCCGAACGCGCCGACCCCGAACGCCTTGAGCGTGACCTCGGCGGAGATGTGGATGGCGAACCGGAACGGGGAGAACTGGAACAGCGCGTCGAAGCCGACGTGCCCCTCGACGCCGAAGGCGCTGAAACCGAGCTTCAGTTCGGCCTTCGCGCCGAACTGGACGGTGTTGCTGGTGATGGCGAAGTAGCCGCTCACCCGGATGAGTTGGTTGCGCCGGTTCAGCAGGTCCACCGACAGCCGGTCCGGGATCGGGAACGGCAGCGGCGGCGGCCGGTACGCCGGATGGAACCCGCCGACGGTGACGACCAGGTCGGGGTTGTCGCCCCAGGCCACCAGCACGCCCATGCCACCGTCGACAGTCATGGTCAGTATGCGCGACTCAAACAACTGGGCGAAGAACCACAGCCGTGACTTGTCCAGTTCCAGGGCGCCGACGAACTGGGCCTGGATGACCAGCAGCGCCCGGTCCGCGGTGGGCAGCGCGGCCCGCAGCACACCGAGGACGGCGATGTTGCCGGGGATCTCGATGATCACACCCAGTGAGATGCTCACCAGGGTCGGCGTGCCCCAGCCGATCTTCGCCATCGGACCGACGAGGAACGTGCCCTGCTCCGGCGGGAAGAACCGGTTCAGGTCCGACAGGATCCGCGGCGCGTTCGCGATCACGTCCCGCGGGAACGCCACGGACTCGATGGACCCGGTCCGCACGCCCTCGACCAGCGCCTGCAGATTCATCCCGCGGTTCAGTCCGATGAGACCGCCGACCGCGAGCAGCGTGAACCCGTACCCCAACTGGATCCCGCTGCCGAACTCGCCGGTCAGTACGATCAGCAGCGAGAAGCCGCGCGAGCCGTCCGGCTGCCGTGTCGTGATCAGCCCAATGGCTTTGAGCGCCAGGAAGTCCGCGA
The DNA here is from genome assembly GCF_001418655.1 of Streptomyces phaeochromogenes. Lineage (GTDB taxonomy): Bacteria > Actinomycetota > Actinomycetes > Streptomycetales > Streptomycetaceae > Streptomyces > Streptomyces phaeochromogenes. The sequence continues at coordinate 28,838 of NZ_LIQZ01000235.1, forward strand.
ACTCCAGCTCCAGCGCTCCCGAGTACTCTCCCCGCTCGGGGTGGAAGTCGAGGAAACCGCCGCCGCTGATTCCGCCGGCGTCCACCGCCAGGCCGACGCCGCTCGGCGGCCTGAAGCCGAACGCCAGGTCGGCCGGGCCGAGATTGCCGCCGCCCTCGGGGAAGGTCAGTTCGGCCCGTACGCCGATCCGGTCCACGCTCGCACGGACCGGGCCGAGCGCCGCGGAGAACGCGGCGGACAGTTCGACAGGGATCGACCCGTCGTCGGCGATCGCCACCCGCAGATACACGGCCTGCATCTCGACGGGGCCGAGCGCGGCATGCACCGGGAGCCGGATCTCCAGGCCGCCGCTGCCGTGGAAGCGCAGCCCGGAGTCCGGGGTGAACGAGAACCCGACGCCGAAGTCGGACCGGAGCCTCTGGTCGCCGAGGACCGCGCCGATGAAGCCGTCCGCCTCCGCGGTGTCTATGACCAGCCGGCCACCGGTGATCTCGCCGACAACCTCCGGCGTCGCGGTGGCCTCCCCGGTGACCGGGTCGAGCTGAAACCTGACACCGCCGTCCACCCGCGCCGAGGTGAAGTCGAGCCGACTGCCGCCCGCCACGCCCAACAGCAGGAACGGCTCGGCGGGTTGGGCCCGCACACTGAAGGCGACCGAGCCTGTCGGTTCGGCCGCTCCGCCGGACGGTGGCTTCAAGCTGATGTCGAAGGGTGGCCGTATCTCACCGGCGCTCTCGGCCACCACCCTGCCGGTGGCCTCGACATGCGCGGACCAGGTCGGCGGCGAGAGCGGTACGTCGAACCCGCCCTGGCCTTCGGCGGGCAGCACCATGCCGACCCGCAGCCCGGCCCCGTCCGCGCTCGGTCCCAGGTCGACGGCGAAGACCTGCAACTCCGGCGGGGTGGTCGCTGTCCCGGGGACCAGGACCACGGGAAGGCCGAGCCGGGCGGTGACCGACTCCAGGACGGTGAGCAGCTTGACGGCGTCGAACGACGCCGTACCCCATCCGTACAGACGGCCCAACTGCCGCACCGGGTCCGTGATCACGGGCAGCAGCCGGTCCAGGTGTACGGTGACCGCCTCGTGGGGCGGCCGGGTGGGATCGGCGGGGTCGCCGGGGCTGAACTCACGGTCCACGACGCCCAGGACCTCGAGCACCGCGGCCGCGGGCCCGGACACCTCCGCCAGGTCCGCGAGGAGCAGGTCGGTGATCCTGCGCGGCAGGTCCTGCACCAGTGCGTCGATCTGTACCTTGCTGACGCCGGGCAGCGTCGTCCCTGCCGTGCCCAGTGCGTCGGCCAGTTGGGAGAAGGACGCGGTGACCCGCCCGCACTGGGTGACCAGCGCGAGTGAGGCGGCCACGATTGCCTCGGCGTCCCCGCCGTCGATCGCGGTGAGCAGTTTCGCGGTCAGCCCTTTGAGGTCGGCGCCGGCGTTGAAGACCGTCCGCCGGGCGGTGGTGATCGTGGCGTTGGTCAGCAACTCGTCGGGAAAGTGCACCCCGAGCTGGTCGAAGGTGTCCAGCACTCCGTTGTCGCCGAACTGGTGGGTGACCTGGGCCAGCACTTCGGCCAGCAGAAGGGCCAGGCGTTCGAGGCTTCCGGCCTGATCAGGCATTACTGATCAGCTCCTTGCTGGTCGGCGTTCCGCTGGGAGACGTCCGCGAGTGCGTCGACGATCCCCTGGTAGGACAGCCCGGCCAGATCCGGCAGGACAGCGCGCGCCCGGTCCAGATCCGTACGCAGGGCAGGTGACGCGTGCTGGGCCAGCTCGCTGTGCAGACGGTCCAGGCAGGTCGTCAGAGGCTCGCCGTTCAGCGTCTCGGGCAGCGTCCGGTCCGTATGGGTGAGCATGCGCAGCAGCAACTGGACCAGCGCCGCGCCACCGCCGCGGTGCCACACGATCATGACCCGCCGGTCGCTGGTCACCAGCCTGGTCAGTTCCGTGCGATGGGTCGCCCACAGGGCGCCGAGGAGCCGGCCGGCCGACGACCGGTCGAGGTCGGCGCGGACGTGGGCGAGGGTGGCGGCGGGCGGCGGGACGTCGGTGAACCACGGGCGTCCGAGCGGAGCCCGGTCGCCGCTGCCCTGGAACGTGCCGCGCATCGCGGGGTCGGCGGCGACCTGTTGGGCCACCTCGTGCGGCACCGCGACCGTGGGGCCACCCGGCACCGTGTGCACCTTGATGGGGACACCGGGCGGTGAGGTGGCCACCTGGAGGTCGAGTTTCTCGTGCTCGGCGAGCCGGGCGAGAACGTGGGTGATCGGGGTCGCCCACCCGCGTCCGCCGCCGTCCTTGTGGTGGAGCAGCCCGACGACTTCGTTCGCGTCGTTGACCAGCACGCTTCCCGAGTCGCCGTCGTAGGCGAAGAAGGTGGTGTCACGGGGCCCGGCGTTGGGGTGCGGGTTCGGCGTGATGATGATCATGTTCTGGATTTCGTTCGTCGTCGCGGTGAAACCGGTGATGAATCCGCCGGTCAGCCGGGTGACGGCGCCCCGCTTGCGTACCTGGTACGACTTGCTGTTGCCCTCTTCCCGGGTGAGTTCGTGTATTCCCGCCACCCGTCCGATCTCGGCGATCTCGGCCTTCCACTTCATGCCCGGCGACAACCGGACCACCGCCTCGTCGCGGTCGGCGTTCTTCGCGCCACCGGCCCAGACGCCGATGATGTCGTTGCAGCAGTTCTTGCTGAGGTGATCGCCGTCCGGCTGCCCGATCTCGGTCCGGTCCTTCTCCATGGTCCGGATGTCCGGAGCATGGGCCACGTGCTGGTTGGTGAGCGCGTAGCCCACGTCGGGGTTGGCTGCATCCCACAGCAGACAACCGAGCGTGCCCGAAGCGCTGCTGCCCGCGGTGGTGAGTGTGCCCCCGCCGATCACCGGTCGGTATGTCTTGGAGTCCAGGGCCAGCCGCGTCGCGTTGAGCACACCGGTAGGAGGACCGGCCAGCGGGGTCAGGTCGCCGCCGGTCTCCACGTCGGTGGGGACGCCGTCGATGTCCGGCGGGATCAGCTCGTCCGGTGGGATGTCGGCGGCCGGGCGTTTGTCGCGGACGAAGACCTTGATGGAGGGTGTGTCGGTCGGCCGGCCGGCGACCACCTTCGCGCCGAGCGCGACGGCGGTCACGCCGGGGACGGCGAGCAACCGCGGGGTCGCGTCCTGCTTGACCCGCGCGATGGCCTCGTAGTCGGGACGACCCGGTTCGGTCTCGGGCATGACGCCTCCTCAGCGCTCGGCGGGCGCGGCGGGCACCGCCATGCCAGGTTCAGTTGGTGCGGCCGACGGCTGCGCCTTGGGCACGACGCGGACCTGGCCGTTCTTGGTCGCCGTGGCGAGCTGGACGGGCAGGCTCTCCAAGTCCTGGAACCGCTCGAGGATCTCGTCGATCGGGAGTGCGCATCCCTTGCGTACGGTGACACCGGGGACAGGCTCGTCCGATCCGTAGTGCAGAGCGACGACCTCGGCGTTGTCGTTGACCACGACGCTGCCGGAGTCGCCCCCGTCGGAGAAGATCAATGTCCCGCCCGCACGAACCGTGGGGTTCGGGTTGGGCTTCACGACCAGCACGTTGTTGCGCGTGGTCAGGACGCCGTCGGTCCTTGAGGTGATGGTCGTGTTGACGGATTCGACGATGCCGCCGGTGAGTCTGGTGCGGGCGCCCCGCTTGCGCACCTGGTAGGCAAGGGTTCTCGCGTCCTCGACGGTGACCTTGTAAGGGCCGGTCACCGGACCGATCCCGACGATCTCCGCCCGCCACTTCGTGCCGACGTCGAGCTGGACCAGCGCGGCGTCCCGGATCGTGTCCAGACCTCCTCCGGCGAAGACGCCGATCCCGGCCGAGAGATTCTTGACCGGGCTGGGTGTCAGGCCCGGATGACCGACCCTGGTGACGTTCACGACGGGCAGTTGCCCGGCGACGATGGCCGCCACCACGTGGTAGTTGGTCAGTGCGTACACCTTGCTGGGGTCGGTGGAGTGCACCAGCAGGCACCCCAGCGTGCCCCGCCCGACACTGATCACATCGGCCTGCAGACGTCCTCCGCCGACCAGCGGGCGATAGCGCTTCGTGTCCCAGTCGAAGTTCGTGGTGGTCGATGCGCCCGGAGTCAACGGATCCTCGGGGGGCAGCGGATCCGTGTCGGGTGCGGGATAGGACAGTTCACTCACATCCACGCCGACCCCCTCGAACTGCGGGGGCAACGTCTGACTCGGAGTGAGTTCGGCGAGTGGCCGTTTGCGGCGGACGAAGACCTTGAGGACGATCTCGCCGGTGGGCCTCCCGGCGCGCTCCCGGCCGCCCAGTCCCACGCCGGTGACCCCGGGAATCCGCATCAGCTGCGCGGCGGCACGTTCCTTCAACGCGAGCAGGCGCTCATCGGCCATCGTCGGAACCTCCGTACCCGTGGCGCCGGGCCCTCCGGAGCGGCCGGGGGTGACGCCTGCGTTCGTCGGGTCGGTCGTGTAACAGCACGCTGTCTCCCGCTTCCTTTCGATGGGAAGGTCTCCCGGGGCAGTCGTTCATCGCCTCCGGCAACACGAAGGCGCCCTGTCCCGCCGGAGCCCCGTTGCCAGGGCGGTTCGGCCGACACCCGTGCGTGTGACGCGAATTACCGCATCGACGTCCCTCCGGCAGCGGAGCGACGCCCGGTTGACAGCGTGGCGGGCCACATCGGGTCTGTCGTGCTCTGTTCCGTTCAACGGACCGGACGAAGGTTCTCCGCACTGGCACTGGCGCTCGCACCGGCGTCCGTCGTGGCGCGGCCGAGGCGCTGGAGCAGCTCGGTGCGCAGTGGATCCGTGTCAGGGAGGCCGAGTTCGTCTGTGACGGCCAGGGCCTGGGTCCAGGTGGCGTGGGCCTCGTCGAGGTTGGCGGCGCTGTGGTGGGTGTCGCCGAGGCAGAGTAGACCGGCGGCCTCGCTGTGGCGGTCGCCGGTCTGGTGGAACAGGTCGACGGCCTGCCGGTAGCAGTCGACGGCCTGGGGGTGCCGGCCGAGGTGGTGATGGATGTAGCCGAGGCTGTCCCGGATGTGGGCCTGACCGTTGAGGTCCCCGGTCTCCTGGGCCAGGTCGAGGGCCTGACGGCAGTGCGCGAGGGCCGCGTCGTGGTCGCCGAGTTGGGCGAGGATCCAGCCGATGTGGTTGAGGGCGGCGGACTGTCCGGCCCGGTCGTCGGCCGCCCGATGGTGGGTGAGGCTGTGGTGGGCGTGGCCGAGTGCCTGCTCGTGGTGGCCCAGGTCCTCGGACATCCGGGACAGGTGCTGGTGGATGCGGGCCTGCCCGCCGTGGTTGCCGAGGTCGCCGAACAGGTCCAGTGCGAGCCGGTAGTGGGCGCGGGCGTCGTCGGGACGGGCCAGCCGGTCCTGGGCGAGCCCGAGACCCCGGTGGGCGTCGGCCTGTCCTGCCGTGTCGCGCTTGCGCAGCGCGGCCTCCAGGGCGGCGGTGTGGACGGTGGTCAGCGCCCGCCAGTACCCGTGCCGGTCGAGGAACGTGGTGAGCGCAGAGGCGAGCCGCCAGGTGTGTTCGTCGAAGCCGGCGGCGGGAGCCTGTTCCATGGCGGCGAGAAGCGCGGGGTGCTCGGCGGTGAACCAGGCCTGTGCCTGCCGGTGGTCCGACAGCGCCTCGGGGGCGGCGCCCGGCCGGGCG
>NZ_LIQZ01000236.1 GCF_001418655.1 Streptomyces phaeochromogenes
ACGGTGGAGGCGTCCGCGCCGCCAAGCGACTTGCCGAACTGACCGGCGCGGACGCCTCCACCGTGCACCGGCTCCTGGAGCTCAAGCCGGGCGGCGACGCGGCGTACGACAAGGACCGCCCCCTGGACGCGGACCTGGTGGTCGTGGACGAGGCGTCCATGCTGGACCTCCTCCTGGCCAACAAGCTGGTGAAGGCGGTGCCTCCAGGGGCGCATCTGCTCTTCGTCGGGGACGTCGACCAGCTGCCGAGCGTGGGGGCGGGCGAGGTGCTGCGGGATCTCCTTGCCGAGCGCGGGCCGGTCCCGGCGGTCCGTCTCACCCGGGTGTTCCGGCAGGCCCAGCAATCAGGGGTGGTGACGAACGCTCACCGGATCAACGCGGGCCAGCATCCGATCACCGACAACCTCAAGGACTTCTTCCTCTTCGTCGAGGACGACACTGAGGAGGCGGGGCGGCTGACGGTGGATGTGGCCGCGCGGCGCATTCCGGCCAAGTTCGGCCTGGACCCCCGGCGTGACGTCCAGGTCCTGGCGCCCATGCACCGCGGCCCCGCGGGCGCCGGCACCCTCAACGGTCTGCTCCAGCAGGCCATCACACCGGCCCGCCCCGACCTGCCCGAGAAGCGGTTCGGCGGGCGCGTCTTCCGGGTCGGCGACAAGGTCACCCAGATCCGCAACAACTACGACAAGGGCGAGAACGGCGTCTTCAACGGCACGGTGGGGGTGGTGACTTCTCTCAACCTCGACGACCAGCGCCTCACGGTCCTGACGGACGAGGACGAGGAGGTCCCGTACGAGTTCGACGAACTCGACGAGCTGGCCCATGCGTACGCGGTGACGATCCACCGGTCCCAGGGCAGTGAGTACCCCGCCGTCGTCATCCCCGTCACGACGGGGGCCTGGATGATGCTCCAGCGCAACCTTTTGTATACGGCCGTCACCCGTGCGAAGCGGATTGTGGTCCTTGTCGGTTCCCGCAAGGCCCTCGGTCAGGCCGTCCGCACGGTTTCCGCCGGCCGTCGCTGTACGGCCCTGGCTCACCGCCTCTCCGGCGCGCGGCTCCCGGACTGAGCCCACCCGTCGGCCCGGCGGGGGCGGGTCGCACTCCACTCCACCCACCCGCACCCCGCAAAAAATGATCGATCAAACGAGTCGGAAACGTCACACGGCACTTTCGGAAGGATGAGGAACCGGGCAGGATGAACAGGTTGGCGGCACTGAGTGCCGCCAATAGGCCCAATGGTCGACCCCGAGTGCACTCTCCTGCGCCAAATGGGGGATGGTAGAGACAGTCAGGGCACCTCGAAGAAGAGGCACAACGTCGGTGAGGGATGACGTGAGCGACAACTCTGTAGTACTGCGGTACGGCGACGGCGAGTACACCTACCCGGTGATCGACAGCACCGTCGGCGACAAGGGCTTCGACATCGGGAAGCTCCGCGCCCAGACCGGTCTGGTGACGCTGGACAGCGGATATGGAAATACCGCCGCCTATAAATCCGCCATCACCTATCTCGACGGTGAGCAGGGCATCCTCCGCTACCGCGGCTACCCGATCGAGCAGCTGGCCGAGCGCTCCACCTTCCTTGAGGTGGCCTCCCTGCTGATCAACGGCGAGCTGCCCACGGTCGACGAGCTCTCCGTCTTCAAGAACGAGATCACGCAGCACACCCTGCTGCACGAGGACGTCAAGCGTTTCTACCAGGGCTTCCCGCGCGACGCCCACCCGATGGCGATGCTGTCGTCGGTGGTCAGCGCCCTGTCGACGTTCTACCAGGACAGCCACAACCCGTTCGACGAGAAGCAGCGTCACCTCTCGACGATCCGCCTTCTCGCGAAGCTTCCGACGATCGCGGCGTACGCGTACAAGAAGTCCATCGGTCACCCCTTCGTCTACCCGCGCAACGACCTCGGGTACGTCGAGAACTTCCTGCGCATGACCTTCTCGGTCCCCGCGCAGGAGTACGACCTGGACCCGGTCGTCGTCTCCGCGCTCGACAAGCTGCTCATCCTGCACGCTGACCACGAGCAGAACTGTTCGACCTCCACCGTCCGTCTGGTGGGCTCCTCGCAGGCGAACATGTTCGCCTCGATCTCCGCCGGCATCAGCGCCCTCTGGGGCCCCCTGCACGGCGGCGCCAACCAGTCGGTCCTGGAGATGCTGGAAGGCATCAAGGCCAACGGCGGCGACGTCGACTCCTTCATCCGCAAGGTGAAGAACAAGGAGGACGGCGTCCGCCTGATGGGCTTCGGCCACCGGGTGTACAAGTCCTTCGACCCGCGCGCCAAGATCATCAAGGCGGCTGCGCACGACGTCCTCTCGGCCCTCGGCAAGTCCGACGAGCTGCTGGACATCGCGCTCAAGCTGGAGGAGCACGCGCTCTCCGACGAGTACTTCGTCTCGCGCAACCTCTACCCGAACGTGGACTTCTACACCGGCCTGATCTACCGGGCCATGGGCTTCCCGACCGAGATGTTCACGGTCCTGTTCGCCCTCGGCCGCCTCCCGGGCTGGATCGCCCAGTGGCACGAGATGATCAAGGAGCCGGGTTCGCGCATCGGCCGCCCGCGGCAGATCTACACGGGCGTTGTCGAGCGGGACTTCGTTCCTGTTGAAGAGCGCTAGGTAGTTCGTTCGTCTGCAGGTCGTGGGGGCTGGTCGCCCAGCTCCCCGCACCTCTGAAGGGGCGTCCCCGGCCGGGGACGCCCCTTCAGTTGCACAAGCACAAGTCGTACGGATAACAGAAGGCGCCCCGCTACGGTCCCCCCACGGGCCGTAGATCGGGGCGCCTTCCCATGTCCCGGTGCGGATTCCCCCCACGGGATCCGGCCGGGCGTCTGAAGGCAGCGCCTGAGTCGCTGCGAGCAAAAAGAGCAAAACTGGTCGGACTGGTGAGCTGCGGTCTGCCGGGACCCGTACGTACGGGAGGGCCGCTCAAAGCTCCCCGCTGTACGTGCCCCGGCAACGCAATTCCGAGAACGTCCCCCAAGACGTCCCCAGATGTCAGATTCGCCCCCCAAGACGTCTCTGACATCGTCAATCTAGACTCACGAACCCCTTCGATGGTTACGTTCACATCACTGTGATCTGCGTCTCTTGCGTATGTCCTGAAGATGCGCAAGCGCTCCGATATCGCTACCGGAACCCAAGCGTAAGGATGATGCGCGAGCCTTGTGAAGAGCTTATGTGAAGGCGTGTACCGGACTCTAGGGGGACTCTTACCTCTTCGTCATGAAAATGCCCTGAGCCGCAGGCTGTTCGTCACCACGAACACCGAGGAGAAGGCCATTGCCGCCCCCGCGATCATCGGGTTCAGCAGTCCGGCCGCGGCGAGCGGCAGCGCCGCCACGTTGTAGCCGAAGGCCCAGACGAGGTTTCCCCTGATCGTGGAGAGGGTCTTCCGGGACAGCCGGATGGCGTCCGCGGCCACCCGCAGATCCCCCCGTACGAGTGTCAGATCGCTCGCCTCGATCGCCGCGTCCGTGCCGGTGCCCATGGCCAGGCCCAGGTCGGCGGTGGCGAGCGCGGCGGCGTCGTTGACGCCGTCGCCGACCATCGCCACCGTCCGCCCCTCGCCGCGCAGCCGCTCGATCACGTCGACCTTGTCCCGCGGGAGCACCTCGGCGATCACGTCGGCGGGGTCGATGCCGACCGCGCGGGCCACGGACTCGGCGACGGTCCGGTTGTCCCCGGTCAGCAGCACCGGCCGCAGGCCCAGGGCGCGCAGGGCGCGTACCGCCTCCGCGCTGGTCTCCTTGACCGCGTCGGCGACGGTGACGACACCGCGGGCAGTCCCGTCCCAGGCGACGGCGACCGCGGTCCGTCCGTCCTCCTCGGCCCGTGCCTTGAACGCGACCAGCTCCTCCGGCAGCGCGATCCCGGCCTCTTCGAGGAGGCGGGCCCGCCCGACGAGGACCGCGTGGCCCTCGACCGTGCCGCGCACCCCGAGCCCGGCCACGTTCTCGAAGCCCTCCACGGCCGCCAGGGGGCCTGTACGGGCCTCGGCGCCCTCGGCGACCGCCCGGGCCACCGGATGCTCCGAGGCGTGCTCCAGGGCCCCCGCGAGCCGCAGTACGCGCTCCTCGTCGGTGCCGTCGGCCGCGTACACCTCCTGGAGGGTCATGCGGCCGGTGGTGACCGTGCCGGTCTTGTCCAGGACGACCGTGTCGACGCGGCGGGTGGACTCCAGGACCTCGGGGCCCTTGATGAGGATGCCGAGCTGGGCGCCGCGGCCCGTGCCGACCATGAGCGCGGTCGGGGTGGCGAGGCCCAGCGCGCACGGGCAGGCGATGATCAGCACGGCGACGGCCGCGGTGAACGCGGCGGCCGTGTCACCGGTGACACCGAGCCAGCCGCCGAACGTGCCGACCGCGATCAGCAGCACGACGGGTACGAAGATGCCGGAGACCCGGTCGGCGAGGCGCTGCACCTGGGCCTTGCCGTTCTGCGCGTCCTCGACCAGCCGCGCCATCCGCGCCAGCCGGGTGTCCGCGCCGACCCGGGTCGCCTCGACGACGAGCCGCCCGCCCGCGTTCACGGTCGCGCCCGTGACGGCCGAACCCACCGTCACGTCCACCGGCACCGACTCGCCGGTCAGCATGGACGCGTCGACCGCCGAGGAACCCTCGACGACCGTGCCGTCCGTGGCGACCTTCTCCCCGGGCCGTACGACGAAACGGTCGCCCACGGCCAGAGCGGTCACCGGGACACGGACCTCGCGGCCGTCCCGTACCACCGAGACGTCCTTCGAGCCCAGTTCCATGAGGGCCCGCAGGGCGGCCCCTGCCTGGCGCTTGGAGCGGGCCTCCAGATAGCGGCCGAGGAGGATGAGGGCGACGACTCCGGCGGCGACTTCGAGATAGATGGCCGACGAGCCCTCCGTACGGGAGACGGTGAGCGAGAAGCCCTCGTCCCGCATGCCCTCCATCCCCGCGTCGCCGAAGAACAGCGCCCACAGGGACCAGCCGAACGCGGCCAGTGTGCCGACCGAGACGAGCGTGTCCATGGTGGCCGCGCCGTGCCGGGCGTTCGTGAACGCCGCCCGGTGGAACGGCAGTCCGCCCCAGACGACGACGGGCGCGGCGAGGGTGAGCGCGAGCCACTGCCAGTTGTCGAACTGCAGCGCCGGGACCATCGACAGCAGGACGACGGGGAGGGCGAGGAGGACGGAGACGGTGAGACGCTCGCGGAGGGAGGACAGCTCGGGGTCCCGCTCGACCGCTTCTTCGGCGTCGGCTTCTTCGGCGTCCGGCGTCTCGATCCTCGGCGGGGGAGGCTCCTCGGCCGTGTACCCCGTCTTCACCACCGTGGCGATCAGATCGGTGACCAGCACCCCCTGCGCGTAGGAGACCTTCGCCCTCTCCGTCGCGTAGTTCACCGTGGCGGTGACCCCGTCCATGCGGTTGAGCTTCTTCTCGACGCGGGCCGCGCAGGAGGCGCAGGTCATTCCGCCGATCGTCAGCTCGACCTCGGCGGTCGCGCCTATCGGGGTCGTCGCGGTGGTGCTGGTCATCTCCGTGCTCCGGGTTCCGCCGGGGTCAGGCCTTGCCGACGAGCTCGAAGCCGGCCTCGTCGACGGCGGCGCGGACGGCCTCCTCGTCGAGCGGGGCGGCGGAGACCACGGTCACCTCGCCGGTGGAGGCGACCGCCTTCACCGAGGTGACACCGGCGATCTCGGAGATCTCGCCGGACACCGAGCCTTCGCAGTGTCCGCAGCTCATCCCGCTCACCTGGTAGACGGTGGTGAGGGAGCCCGGGGTGTCGGTCTGGGCGGTCATGTCGTTGCTCCTCGTCGAGACGTGTGGGGCGTGCGTGGCCCACGAGAGCCTCACACTAACCACACTGTACCCCTAGGGGGTATTTCGCCAAGAGGGGTCGCGACGGGCCAGTGAACGCACCCAGGCGATGCCCAGCAGCGACACGGCGACCATGCCGCCGACCGAGAACAGCGTGAAGAGATGTTTCTGCTGGTCCGTCACGGCCGGCAGGTAACCCGCTCCGAACAGTGCGGGGTTGAGTCCCGCGTGCGTCAGCCGCGCCACCAGCCAGAGCGCGATGCCGTGTGTCGAGTCCCACAGAGCGTGCAGGAGCGCGACACCGACGTACGTGCCGACGACCGGGGCGGTGAACGCGAAGTGCCCGCTCGGGCGCCGGTGCGCGAGCAGGACCGCGCCCGTGATCGCCGTCCACAGGCCGTGCCCGAAGGGGGCGAGGACGCCCCGCAGGATCTCGGTCTCCAGCAGCGCCCGCAGATCGATGCCCTCGGTCGAGACGGCCGCGTTGAACGCGTACCCCGCGCTCTCCAGCGCCGCGAACCCGAAACCGACCGACGCCCCGAGCACGAGTCCGGCGCGCAGTCCGCGGATACGGGTCTGCCGGCGCAGCACGAACATCAGCGCCGCCGCCTTCACCGCCTCCTCGATGAGCCCGACCCCGACGAACATCCACAGGGACGGATGGAGCAGGTAGTACTCCATCACCGAGGCGCCGAGGACGCCCAGTACGCCACCGGTCAGGAAGCAGCCGAGGATCACGTTCACACCCAGGTCGCGGCCGTGCTGCTCGTACGCCCACAGCACGAAGACGACCGGGACCAGGAAGCTGCCGAGCAGGATCAGCGTCGGCAGCAGGGTGGTGTTCCCGGTCGCGTACGTGACGAGAACGCTGAGCCCCCAGAGCACGAGCCCGCCCCACAGGCACCGCCGCCACAGCCCCGTGCGCGTCCGGGGATAGGAGGGAGGGGGCTGCTGAGGGCCGGGAATGTGCGCTCGGGGTGTGCCGGGCGGCGGGGGCTGGGTCACGACACATCCCTCGACTCGAAAAGGCGACTCGGAAGATTTGTCCGCACTTTATGGCAAGTGGTTGTTATGCGCCTTTCTGGCATATGCGGGCCCCGCCCCGATAGGGGCGCGGGGAACGGCGCAGTCTTTTGGCTTTTGGCTTTGGCTTTTAGGGGCGCGGGGAACCGCGCGCCCAGCCCCGACGGACCCGCAGACGAAAACCGCGCTCCCCGCGGAGCGTCTAGCGTTCGATCAGGAACAGTGATCCACGGGCCAACGGCGGAGGGGCAACACACATGCGGGCAGTGGTGTTCGAGCAGTACGGGGAGTCGGCCGAGGTACGAGACGTCCCGGACCCGACCCCCGCACCGCACGGCGTGGTGGTGCGGGTCGAGGCCACCGGCCTCTGCCGGAGCGACTGGCACGGCTGGCAGGGCCACGACCCGGACATCGCGCTGCCGCACGTGCCCGGACACGAACTCGCCGGAACCGTCGAGGCGGTGGGCGGCCTGGTGACCGGCTGGCGCCCCGGCGACCGCGTCACCGTGCCGTTCGTCTGCGCCTGCGGCAGCTGCGCCTCCTGCGCGGCGGGCGACCAGCAGGTGTGCGAGCGGCAGACCCAGCCGGGGTTCACGCACTGGGGGTCGTTCGCCGAGTTCGTCGCCCTGGACCACGCCGACGTGAACCTCGTAGCCGTCGCGGACGAGCTGTCCTTCGGGACGGCCGCCTCGCTGGGCTGCCGGTTCGCCACGGCGTTCCGTGCCGTCGTCGCGCAGGGGCGGGTGGCGCCGGGGGAGTGGGTGGCCGTCTACGGCTGTGGCGGGGTCGGGCTGTCCGCCGTGATGATCGCGGCGGCGGCCGGTGCCCGGGTCGTCGCGGTCGACCTCTCGCCCCGGGCGCTGGAACTGGCACGGCAGTTCGGGGCGGCGGAGTGCGTGGAGGCGTCCCGGGAGGCCCGGCCCGAGGAGACGGCGGAGGCCGTCCGTGAACTGACAGGCGGCGGCGCCCACCTGTCCCTGGACGCCCTCGGTTCTCCGGTCACCTGCGCGGCGTCGGTCGGTGGGCTGCGCCGCCGGGGCCGGCACGTCCAGGTCGGCCTGCTGCCCCAGGACCCGACGCTGCCGATGTCCCGGGTGATCGGCCTGGAACTCGAACTCCTCGGCAGCCACGGCATGCCCGCCCACGCCTACCCGCCGATGCTGGAGTCCGTACGGGCCGGGGTGCTGCGCCCCGACCTCCTGGTGACGTCCACGATCCCCCTGGGCGCGGCCCCCGCGGCGCTGGCGGCGATGGGGACGGCGCCGGGTGCGGGCGTGACGATCATCGAGCCGTGGACGTGAACCGCTCGCTCCCCGGGCCGGCATGGGAGGGCCCCCGCACGCCTGCCGTGCGGGGGCCCAGTTGTCGTGGTTGGTGTGCCGGGAGGTGATCAGCCGTCTCTGCGGCCTCTGTTGCCGGGCCGCGAGGCGACCCAGGCGCGGACCGTGTCGGCGTACCAGTAGGGCTTGCCGCTCTCCACGTGGTCGGGCGGGGGCAGCAGCCCGTGCTTGCGGTAGGACCGCACGGTGTCCGGCTGCACCTTGATGTGCGCCGCGATCTCCTTGTACGACCAGAGCCTTCGGTCGGTCATGAGTTGCACCTCCCTGCGCGCGCCGCAGCGGCGGCCGAGGGGCGGCCGTCGGGGGAGCCGGGCACTGCGCTGGCGATCACAAAGCCTGTGCCCGCTCAACGACACAGCGTGACCGGCCGATAGCGGCTGTCGCGCGGGTGTGACGCAAGACCCGCGTACACGCGACATGTGTGACAGGAAGGGGTCTTTTGTGACACGAGTGACGCATTGCGCAACAGCGAGGGGCGCGCCCCGGCAGGGGTGCGGGGAACCGCGCGCCCAGCCCCCACGACCCGCAGCTGAAGATGCGCCCCCCAGCGGAGCGCCTACGCCCCGCAGGACCTCAGGAACGCCCGCGTGCGCTGAGCGATGGGCAACGGCTTGTCCGGCTCGCACGGATACATGTCCTGCTCGACGATGGCGAACAGCTCCACGTCCAGCTTCTGCGCGGCAGCCAGTACCGGCTCCAGCGCCGGCACCCCGGACGGCGGTTCGCACATCACGCCACGCGCCACGGCCGGCCCGAACGGAACCTCGTTCGCCCGTACATCGGCCAGGATCTCGGGATCCACCTGCTTGAGGTGGAGGTACCCGATCCGCTCCCCGTACGTCTCGATGAGCTTGACGCTGTCGCCGCCGCAGTAGGCGTAGTGACCGGTGTCCAGGCACAGCGAGACCAGCGACGAGTCCGTGCCGTCGAGGAAACGCGCCACGTTCTCCTCGCTGTCGATGTGGGTGTCCGCGTGCGGGTGGACGACGATTTTCAGCCCGTACCGCTCGCGCACCTCGTGCCCGAGCCGCTCGGTCTGCGTGGTGAGGTGGCGCCACTGCTCGGCGGTGAGCGTGTCGGGCTCCAGGACCTCGCCGGTCTTGTCGTCCCGCCAGAAGGACGGGATGACGACCAGGTGCTCGGCGCCCATCGCCTGGGTGAGCGCGGCGATGTCCGAGACGTGGGCCCACGTGGCGTCCCACACGTCCGGGCCGCGGTGCAGCCCGGTGAAGACCGTGCCGGCCGACACCCGCAGGTTGCGGCGCGCGGTCTCGTCCGCGAGGACGGCCGGCTCGCTCGGCAGATAGCCGTACGGGCCCAGCTCGATCCACTCGTATCCGGACTCGGCGACCTCGTCGAGGAACCGCTGCCAGGGCACCTGTTGGGGGTCGTCGGGGAACCACACGCCCCACGAGTCGGGGGCCGAGCCGATGCGGATGCGCGACAGTGAGGACTGAGGCGATGACTGAGGTGACAACGACGTCATGAGCGCCAGCTTCGGGTCCGTCGGGGAGAGGTGTCAAGGCCTGGTCCGAATGTCCGGACAACCAATTGACAGGGCTCTGTGAGCGCCGCTAGACCTTGGGTCAACCGATACGAAGGGAACTCGATGGCCGAGTCGGCGGAGTCCAGTGCGTACGACCTCATCACCATGGGGCGGATCGGCGTGGACCTCTACCCGCTGCAGACCGGGGTGCCGCTCCCGCAGGTGACCTCCTTCGGGAAGTTCCTCGGTGGTTCGGCGACCAACGTGGCGGTCGCGGTGGCTCGGCTCGGGCGGCGTACGGCCGTGGTGACGCGGACCGGTGACGATCCCTTCGGGGCGTATCTGCACGACGCGCTGCGGGACTTCGGGGTCGACGACCGCTGGGTGACACCCGTGCCCGGGCTGCCGACGCCGGTCACCTTCTGCGAGGTGTTCCCGCCGGACGACTTCCCGCTGTACTTCTACCGGCTCCCCAAGGCGCCCGATCTGGAGATCGACGCCCACGAACTGGACCTGGACGCCATCCGCGACACCCGGATCTTCTGGGTCACGGGCACGGGCCTGAGCGAGGAGCCCAGCCGCACGGCCACGCTCGCCGCCCTCGCCCACCGCGCCAAGTCCGGGACGACGGTCTTCGACCTGGACTGGCGGCCGATGTTCTGGTCCGACCCGGAGGCCGCCCGGCCCTTCTACGCCGAGGCCCTGCGCCACACCACGGTCGCCGTCGGCAATCTCGACGAGGTGGAGGTCGCCACGGGTGTGCGCGAGCCCCACGCGGCCGCCCGCGCCCTCCTGGACGCGGGTGTCGAGCTGGCCGTGGTCAAGCAGGGCCCCAAGGGCGTCCTGGCCGTGAACCGGCAGGGCGAGTCGGCGGAGGTCCCGCCGCTCCCGGTGACGGTCCTCAACGGCCTCGGCGCGGGCGACGCGTTCGGCGGCTCCCTCTGTCACGGTCTCCTGGCGGGCTGGGACCTGGAGCGGATCATGCGGCACGCCAACGCAGCCGGTGCCATCGTCGCGTCCCGCCTGGAGTGCTCCTCCGCCATGCCGACCCCTGCGGAAGTCGAGCAGGCACTGAAGGCGGGGGCGGTGCTGTGACGGCGGGATACGAGGGGGCCGCCCGGCGCGAGGACGGCGCCAGGGGGGCGTACGCCTCGGCGGCGGGCGCCCCGACGCGCATCGACATCTCGGAGCTCGTCCGGATCCGGGCCCAGCGCCCCGAGGCGGTCGAGGAGGCCGCCGCGCGGCGGCCACGGCGGTCGCTTCTCGGTGAGTCCGGGCGGCTGATGATGGTCGCCGCCGACCACCCCGCCCGCGGAGCCCTCTCCGTGGGCGACCGCAGGCTCGCCATGGCCAACCGGATCGACCTGCTCGAACGGCTCTGCCTCGCCCTCTCCCGCCCGGGCGTCGACGGTGTGCTCGCGACCGCCGACATCCTCGACGACCTGCTGCTGCTCGGCGCGCTGGACCACAAGGTGGTCATGGGCTCGATGAACCGGGGCGGACTCGCGGGCGCGGCCTGGGAGTTGGACGACCGGTTCACCGGACACCGGCCGCGGGACATCGAGCGGCTCCGCTTCGACGCGGGCAAGCTGCTGCTGCGGATCGACTACGACGACCCGGGCTCGCTCACCACCCTGGAGTCGACGGCCCGTGCCGTGGACGACATGGCCGAGCGTCGGCTTCCCGTGTTCGTCGAGCCGTTCCTCAGCCGCCGCGACCCCACCACCGGCACCCTCCGCAACGACCTGGGCGCCGACGCCGTCACGAGGTCCATCGCCATCGCGAGCGGCCTGGGCGGCAGTTCGGCGTACACCTGGCTGAAGCTCCCCGTCACGGAGAACCCGGACGACATGGCCCGCGTCATGGAGACCTCCACGCTTCCGGCCGTCCTGCTCGGCGGAGAGGTCGGCGCCGACCAGGAGGGCGCGTACGAGAAATGGCGCGGTGCCCTCCAACTGCCCACCGTGCAGGGGCTGGTGGTGGGTCGGTCGCTGCTCTACCCGGCCGACGGCGATGTCGGGGCCGCGGTCGACACCGCCGTCGGACTGCTGTGAGGGGAAGCCGACATGACCGATGGGCCGTACCTCCCCGGCGGCGGTTGTACTGTGCGCACAGAGGGGAATAAAGAGGACAAAGTGTTTGAACTCCCGGGCAGGGAGGGTGTGTTCGCCGGAGTCACCGACTTCGCGCACGCTCCCCGTGACGCCCGGGTCCTGATCGCCTCCGGCGCGGGAAGCCGCTTCGCCCTGGCAGGAGCGAAGTGCGAGCGACGACTCCCCGCCCGCTACGGCCCCGCGCCGGAGGTCCCCGTCATCGGGTGTGCACGGCCGCACATTGGCGGACGGGCCATAGAGACGTAAGGCCCGTTCAGACGTATGACGTGGCGGATCTGCTTCCACCCGGGACACGAAGAAAGCGCAGAGGGCTACCGAT
Source organism: Streptomyces phaeochromogenes (assembly GCF_001418655.1). Taxonomy (GTDB): domain Bacteria; phylum Actinomycetota; class Actinomycetes; order Streptomycetales; family Streptomycetaceae; genus Streptomyces; species Streptomyces phaeochromogenes. The sequence goes on from NZ_LIQZ01000236.1 coordinate 12,078, forward strand.
GACAGAGCCGACGTCAACGACGACAAGGCTGACGGTCGCGCAGGCACTGGTGCGGTTCCTCGCCGTCCAGTACACGGAACGCGACGGCGTGCGACGCCGCCTGGTCGACTCCATGTGGGGCATCTTCGGGCACGGCAACGTCGCCGGGCTCGGGCAGGCGCTCCTGGAGTACGGCACTGTGTCCTCCGGGGGGACACCCTCCGAGCCCTCCGTGATGCCCTACCACCAGGGCCGCAACGAACAGTCCATGGTCCACGCGGCCGTCGGCTACGCGCGTCAGTCCAACCGCCTCTCCGTCCAGGCCGTGACGACCTCCATCGGCCCCGGCGCCACCAACCTCGTCACCGGCGCCGCCCTTGCCACGATCAACCACCTGCCGGTGCTCCTGCTGCCCGGTGACGTCTTCGCGACCCGCCCCGCCGACCCGGTCCTCCAACAGCTCGAAGTCCCGTACGCGGGCGATGTGTCGGTCAACGACTGTCTGCGCCCGGTGTCGAAGTACTTCGACCGGATCACCCGCCCCGAGGCCCTGATCCCGGCCGCCCTCCAGGCGATGCGGGTGCTCACCGACCCGGTCGAGACGGGTGCCGTCACGCTCGCGCTGCCGCAGGACGTGCAGGCGGAGGCCTTCGACTGGCCCGAGGAGTTCTTCGCCGAGCGGGTCTGGACGGTCCGCCGTCCGGTCGCCGACCCGGAGCAACTGGCCGCCGCCGTCAGGGCGATCCGGGACGCCCGGCGCCCCCTGGTCGTCGCGGGCGGCGGGGTCCACCACAGCGAGGCCGAGGACGCGCTCAAGGAGTTCGCCGACCTCACCCGTATCCCGGTCGCCTCCACGCAGGCCGGCAAGGGCTCGCTGACCTGGGACCACCCGGCGGACGTCGGCGGAGTCGGGCACACCGGCACCGCGACCGCCTGCGAACTCGCCCGCACCGCCGACCTGGTGATCGGCGTCGGCACCCGCTACACCGACTTCACCACCGCCTCCGGCACCCTCTTCACCGCCCAGGGCGTCCGCTTCCTGAATCTCAACATCGCGTCCTTCGACGGTCACAAGCTGTCCGGACAGCCGCTGATCGCGGACGCCCGCACGGCCCTGGAGTCCCTCACGGAGGCGCTCGCGCTGCACGGCCACCGCGCCGAACCCGCGTACGTCACCGAGTACACGGACGACAAGGAGCGCTGGGAGTACCGCGTCGACGCCGCCTACGAGGCCGAGGACCCGGACATCCGGCCCACCCAGCCGCAGGTCCTCGGACTGCTCGACGAGATCGTCACCGGCGACGACATCCTCATCAACGCGGCCGGCTCCCTCCCCGGCGACCTGCACAAACTCTGGCGCGCCCGCTCCCGCGACCAGTACCACGTCGAGTACGGCTACTCCTGCATGGGCTACGAGATCCCGGCCGCCATCGGCGTGCGGCTCGCGGCGCCCGACCGTCCCGTCTGGGCGCTGGTCGGCGACGGCACGTACCTGATGATGCCGACGGAGATCGTCACCGCCGTCCAGGAGGGCATCGCGATCAAGGTCGTGATCCTGCAGAACCACGGGTACGCGTCCATCGGCGGTCTCTCCGAGACGGTCGGCGGCGAGCGGTTCGCGACCGCCTACCGTCACCGGTCCGAGGACGGCACCTACACGGGGCGCCCGCTGCCCGTGGACCTGGCCGCCAACGCGGCCAGCCTGGGCATGCGGGTCCTGCGCGCCAAGACCGTGCGCGACCTGCGGGCCGCCCTCGCCGAGGCCCGGGCCGACGACACTCCCACTTGTGTCTACGTGGAGACCCAAACGGCAGACACAGTGTCGGGCGCGCCTCCGGCCCAGGCCTGGTGGGATGTTCCTGTGGCCGAGACCGCGACCCGACCGTCGGCGGTCAAGGCCCGTGAGCTGTACGAACGGCACGTCTCCACCCGGCGCCGCCATCTGTGAAGGAGCACTCGGTCATGACGAAGATCGTCAACCACTGGATCGGCGGCAAGTCCGTCGAGGGCGCGTCGGGCACGTACGGGCCGGTGACCGACCCGGCGACCGGCGCCGTGACCACGAAGGTCGCCTTCGCGACCGTCGACGAGGTCGACGCGGCGATCGCCGCCGCGAAGGACGCCTACGCGACCTGGGGCACCGCGTCGCTCGCCAAGCGGTCCACGATCCTCTTCAAGTTCCGCGCGCTGCTCGACGCCCACCGCGACGAGATCGCCGAGCTGATCACCGCCGAGCACGGCAAGGTGCACTCGGACGCGCTCGGCGAGGTCGCGCGCGGCCTGGAGATCGTCGACCTGGCGTGCGGGATCACCGTCCAGCTGAAGGGCGAGCTGTCGACCGAGGTGGCCTCCCGGGTCGACGTGGCCTCGATCCGCCAGCCGCTCGGTGTGGTGGCCGGCATCACGCCGTTCAACTTCCCGGCGATGGTGCCGATGTGGATGTTCCCGCTGGCCATCGCCTGCGGCAACACCTTTGTGCTCAAGCCGAGCGAGAAGGACCCGTCGGCGTCCGTCAGGCTCGCGGAGCTGTTCGCGGAGGCCGGGCTGCCGGACGGCGTGCTGAACGTCGTCCACGGCGACAAGGTGGCCGTCGACCGCCTCCTGGAGCACCCGGACGTCAAGGCGGTCTCCTTCGTCGGCTCGACCCCGATCGCCCGCTACATCCACACCACCGCCTCCGCCAACGGCAAGCGCGTCCAGGCGCTCGGCGGTGCCAAGAACCACATGCTGGTCCTCCCGGACGCCGACCTGGACGCGGCGGCCGACGCCGCCGTGAGCGCGGCCTACGGCTCGGCGGGCGAGCGCTGCATGGCCATCTCGGCCGTCGTCGCCGTCGGCGCGGTCGGCGACGAGCTGGTGGAGAAGATCCGCGAGCGCGCCGAGAAGATCAAGATCGGCCCCGGCAACGACCCGACCTCCGAGATGGGCCCGCTGATCACGGCGGCCCACCGCGACAAGGTCGCCTCGTACGTGACGGGCGCGGCGGCCCAGGGCTCCGAGGTCGTCCTCGACGGCACGGGCTACACGGTCGAGGGCCACGAGGACGGCCACTGGATCGGCCTCTCGCTGCTCGACAAGGTGCCGACGACCTCGGACGCGTACCGGGACGAGATCTTCGGCCCGGTGCTGTGCGTGCTGCGCGTCGACACGTACGAGGAGGGTGTGGCCCTGATCAACGGGTCGCCCTTCGGCAACGGCACCGCGATCTTCACCCGGGACGGCGGCGCCGCCCGCCGCTTCCAGCTGGAGATCGAGGCGGGCATGGTCGGCGTGAACGTGCCGATCCCGGTGCCGGTGGGCTACCACTCCTTCGGTGGCTGGAAGGACTCCCTCTTCGGGGACCACCACATCTACGGCAACGACGGCACGCACTTCTACACCCGCGGCAAGGTCGTCACGACCCGCTGGCCGGACCCCTCCGAGGCACCGACGGGCGTCGACCTCGGGTTCCCGCGCAACCACTGAGCACCCTCGCCCGCCCACCGGCGGAGCTGCCCGAACTCTCCCCCGGGTACCACGGACGCGGTACCCGGCGGGGGTTCCGTACTCCTGTGGGAGGGGTGGGGGTTCAGCCTGGAAGCTGTCTGGGGCCGACAGGTACGGCCCGTACTGTTGACGCATGGATCTTCGACTGCCCGCACTGCGGCGGCCCCGACGGTGGATCGCCGCCGGGGCCGCCGTCGTGGTGCTCGCCGGCGCCGGCACGTGGAGTGCCGTCGCCTCCGACGGGGCACCCGCGGTACACCGCACCGACCAGCTCATCAGTACGGGCGGCGGGGTGAGAATCGACACGTCGTACTTCACCGGCGACGCCTCCGGACGCCGGCCCGCCGTCCTCCTCGCGCACGGCTTCGGCGGCAGCAAGAAGGACCTGCGCACCCAGGCGGAGGACCTCGCCCGCGACGGGTACGCGGTCCTGACGTGGTCGGCCCGCGGCTTCGGCAGATCCAACGGGAAGATCGGACTGAACGACCCCAAGGGCGAGGTCGCCGACGCCTCCAAGCTGATCGACTGGCTGGCCAAGCGCCCCGAGGTCCAGCTCGACAAGACCGGTGACCCGCGCGTCGGCATGGCGGGCGCGTCCTACGGCGGCGCGGTCTCCCTGCTCACTGCCGGGACCGACGACCGCGTGGACGCCATCGCCCCGGCGATCACGTACTGGAACCTCGCGGACGCGCTGTTCCCGAACGGCGTCTTCAAGAAGCTCTGGGCCGGCATCTTCATCAACACTGGCGGCGGCTGCGACAAGTTCGAGAAGCAGCTGTGCGAGATGTACAACCGGGTCGCCGAGTCCGGCACGCCGGACGCGGCGGCGACGAAGCTCCTGGAGGAGCGCAGCCCCGCCGCCGTCGGCGACCGCATCAAGGTCCCCACGCTCCTCATGCAGGGCCAGACCGACTCGCTCTTCCCGCTCGGCCAGGCCGACACCGCGGCGAAGGCGATCAAGGCCAACGGCGCCCCCGTGGACGTCGACTGGATCGCGGGCGGGCACGACGGCGGCGACATGGAGGTCAGCCGTGTCCAGGCCCGTACCGGGGCGTGGTTCGACCGCTATCTGAAGGACGAGAAGGGCGTCGACACCGGCCCCGCCTTCCGGGTCACCCGGACCCTCGGCCTGGGCTCCGGCGACGGAGAGCCCCGGCTGGGCAGCGCGACCGAGGACAAATACCCCGGCCTGACGAGCGGGGGGCGCTCGATCGCCCTGACCGGTCGCGAGCAGCGCATCGACAACCCGGCGGGCTCCAGTCCGCCCGCCATCTCGGCCCTGCCCGGCCTCGGCGGCGGTGGCCTGTCCCAGCTGTCCTCCCTCGGGGTCGGGGTGTCCCTCGACTTCCCCGGCCAGTTCGCCTCGTTCGAGTCGGCGCCCCTGAAGGATGACCTGCAGATCACCGGCTCGCCGACGGTCTCGGTCCACGTGAAGTCGACGAGCGAGGACGCGGTCCTCTTCGCGAAGCTGTACGACGTCGGGCCGGGCGGCGCCCAGCCGGTGCTGCCCTCGCAACTGGTCGAGCCCGTCCGGGTGGAGGGCGCCAAGGCCGGCAAGGACGTCCGGATCACCCTGCCCGCGATCGACCACGAGGTGGACGACGGCCACCGGCTGCGCCTGGTCCTCGCCTCGACGGACCTCGGCTACGCGTCACCGACGGCCCCGGCGACGTACACCGTCTCCCAGGTCTCCCAGAAGAGCGGCCTGACCGTGCCCGCGCCCCTCGGCGGGGACACCGCCGCGGAGGCGCTGCCCGCGTGGGTGTGGTGGCTCCCGATCGCCGGTGCCGGGCTCGCGCTGGCCCTGCTGCTCAGCGGACGGCGCCGCACGGCGACGCCCGCCCCGGACCCGGCACAGGCCGAAGTCCCGCTCCAGATCACCGACCTGAGCAAGCGGTACGCCAAGTCGGCGGACCGCTACGCCGTGCGGGACCTCACCTTCCGCGTCGAGAAGGGCCAGGTCCTGGGCCTGCTCGGGCCGAACGGCGCGGGCAAGACCACGACACTGCGGATGCTGATGGGTCTGATCAAGCCGGACGCCGGAGAGATCCGCGTATTCGGCCATGTGATCCGGCCGGGCGCGCCCGTGCTGTCACGCGTCGGGGCGTTCGTCGAGGGAGCGGGCTTCCTGCCGCACCTCTCCGGCCGCGAGAACCTCGAACTGTACTGGCGGGCGACGGGCCGCCCGCCCGAGGACGCGCACCTGGACGAGGCACTGAAGATCGCGGGCCTCGGCGACGCACTGTCCCGCGCGGTACGCACCTACTCGCAGGGCATGCGCCAGCGCCTCGCCATCGCCCAGGCCATGCTCGGCCTGCCTGACCTGCTCATCCTCGACGAACCGACCAACGGCCTCGACCCGCCGCAGATCCGCGAGATGCGCGAGGTCATGATCCGCTACGCGGCGGCCGGCCGGACGGTGATCGTCTCCAGCCACCTCCTCGCCGAGGTCGAGCAGTCCTGCACCCACCTGGTGGTCATGGACCACGGGAAGCTGGTCCAGGCCGGCCCGGTGAAGGAGATCATCGGCTCGGGCGACACGCTCCTTGTGGGCACGGCCACGCCGGCGGACGAGCCCGTCGTCGAGAAGGTCGCCGCGCTGCCGGGTGTCGTCTCGGCCGTCCGCACCGACGACGGACTCCTGGTCCGGCTCGACGCGGACGGAAGCGCGCGGCGCCTGGTCGCCGAGCTCGTACGGATGGACGTACCCGTGGAGTCCGTGGGTCCGCACCGCCGTCTCGAAGACGCCTTCCTCACCCTGATCGGAGAGTCCGCATGAGCACGCTGGCCGACCGCGCGGAGGAGCGCGAGGAGCGTGAGGAGCGCGCCGAGGAGCGTGCGGGGGGAGGTCCCGCCCGGCCCGTCGAGGTCGCCGACGGCTACCGCGCGGGCCGCACGCTGCCCCTGAGGGTCGAACTGGTCCGGCAGTTGAAGCGGCGCCGCACGATGGTCATGGGCGGGATGCTGTTCGCCCTGCCCTTCATCCTGCTGATCGCCTTCCAGGTCGGCGACCCGGGCGGCGGCGGCAACGGCTCCCAGCGGATCAACCTGATGGACACCGCGACGACGTCCGGGGCGAACTTCGCCGCCGTGAACCTCTTCGCCTCCGCGGGCTTCCTGCTCGTCATCCCGGTGGCACTGTTCTTCGGCGACACGGTCGCCTCGGAGGCCAGCTGGTCGTCGCTGCGCTATCTGCTCGCGGCGCCGGTGCCCCGGGCCCGGCTGCTGTGGTCCAAGCTGGCCGTCGCCTTCGGCCTCAGCCTGGCCGCGCTGGTGCTGCTGCCGCTCGTCGCGCTCGCCGTCGGTACGGCGGCCTACGGCTGGGGGCCACTGCAGCTCCCCGTCGGCGGCACGCTGCCCGTCGGGACCGCCGCCCAGCGCCTGCTGATCATCGTGGCGTACATCCTCGTGTCCCAACTGATCACCGCGGCACTGGCGTTCTGGCTGTCGACGAAGACCGACGCGCCGCTGGGAGCGGTCGGCGGAGCGGTCGGGCTGACCATCATCGGCAACGTCCTCGACGAGGTCACGGCGCTCGGCGACTGGCGCCACTTCGTGCCCGCGCACTGGCAGTACGCCTGGCTCGACGCCGTCCAGCCGCAGCTCGACTGGAGCGACATGATCCAGGGCACGTCCCTGTCCGTCACCTACGCGATGGTGCTGTTCGCCCTGGCCTTCCGCGGGTTCGCCCGCAAGGACGTGGTGTCGTAGGCGGCCCTTAGTTGCCTCGTAGCTGCCTCGTAGCGCCGTCATAGGGCCCTCCGGACACCCTCAGGTCTCCGGAGGGTCTCCCACCGGTCTCAACCGCCGCCCACCGTGGCCGCATTGAGATTCATCCGCAACGCCTTGGCCCGCTCCTTCCGGGCGCCTCCGACGTCACAGTCACAGACGTCGACTCAAAGAGGTCACCCGAGGGGGCACGCATGAGGCGCAGCGGACGGCATCAGGCACGGTGGGGCGAGCGGGGAATCCAGCCCGGACGGGGAATCCAACCTGAACAGGGGCGGCGGGGACGGCCGGAGCGGCGGCGCCGCGTGCGTGCCGCGCTCGTCGCCGGGAGCGTGGCCGTCGGGCTCCTGCTCACGGCCTGCAGTGGCGCCGGCAGCGACGGGAGTTCGTACGACCGGGGCGGCAGCAAGGCCAAGGACGACAACGGCTTCCCCGCCCCAGGACCCGTCCGGCCGACCGGACCTTCCGGCACCGAGGACGGCACCGCCGAGGGCGACCGGGAGGGCGAACTCCGCGAGAGCGCGCCGCCCGCCGACTACCTCTCCACCTTCGCCCTGGACGTCGACACGGCCTCGTACGGCTATGCGCGCCGCACCCTTGAGGAAGGCCGCAGGCCCGACCCGTCGACCGTCCGCCCCGAGGAGTTCATCAACAGCTTCGGCCAGGAGCAGGACTACGAGCGCCCGGACGGCGACGGGTTCACGGTCACGGTGGACGGGGCCCGGACGGCAGCCCCGGACGGTTCGCGCGGCGAGGAGGACGCCAACTCCGACACCTTCGGTCAGGAGAACCGGGACTGGCGCTTCCTCAGGGTCGGGCTCGCCACCCGGGAGGCCGAGGACGCCGGTGAACGCCCGCCCGCCGCCCTCACGTTCGTCATCGACGTCTCCGGCTCCATGGCCGAGCCGGGCCGCCTCGACCTGGTCAGGCAGTCCCTGGGCGTGATGACGGAACGGCTGCGCGACGACGACTCGGTCGCGCTCGTCTCCTTCAGCGACGAGGCCAAAACAGTGCTCCCGATGACCCGCCTGGGCGACAACCGGGGCCGCGTCCACGACGCGATCGACACGCTTGAGCCCACGGATTCGACCAACCTCGGCGCGGGCGTCACCACCGGGTACCGCACCGCCGTGGACGGCCTGCGCGAGGGCGCCACCAACCGGGTCGTGCTGCTCTCCGACGCCCTCGCGAACACGGGCGAGACCGACGCCGACGCCATCCTCGACCGCATCGCCGACGCCCGCCGCGAGCACGGCATCACGCTCTTCGGCGTCGGCGTGGGCAGCGACTACGGCGACGCGCTGATGGAACGCCTCGCCGACAAGGGCGACGGCCACACCACGTACGTGTCCAACGCCGCGGACGCCCGTACGGTCTTCGTCGACCAACTCCCGCGGAACATCGACCTCACCGCCCGTGACGCCAAGGCGCAGGTCTCCTTCGACCCGGAGACCGTCGAGCAGTTCCGGCTGATCGGCTACGACAACCGTCAGGTCGCCGACGAGGACTTCCGCGACGACCGGGTGGACGGCGGGGAGATCGGTCCCGGTCACACGGTCACGGCGCTGTACGCGGTGCGGGTCAGGCCGGGGGCGTCGGGGCATCTGGCCACGGCCACGGTGCGGTGGCTCGACCCCGACTCCCGTACTCCGCACGAGGAGACGGGGCAGATCGAGGCCGACTCCCTCGACCGGAGCCTGTGGGGCACGGAGACGGCTCGCAGCGGCCTCCAAGTCGCCGCGATAGCCGCGTACTTCGCGGACGCCCTCCGCTCCGACGCGGCCGGCGGGACCACGGCCCCGGCCCCACCCTCCCTGCACGAACTGGCCGACCGAGCCGACGAGCTGGCCTCCAACACAGAAAGCAAGCCGATCCGCCAACTCGCCGAAACGATCGACCGGGCCACGGACCTGGGGTAGCGAGCGGGTGGGGGCAGGCCCCTTCAGGGG
>NZ_LIQZ01000237.1 GCF_001418655.1 Streptomyces phaeochromogenes
GGCGTTTGAGGACGAGCGCGTTCAGCGCGATACGGGGGTTCGGGGGCGGAGCCCCTGAGTAAGGGACGGGAATGGGTAGGGGCGGCGGGGGCGAAGAAAACCGAGGTCGCCCCCGGCACAGGTTCACGCCCCCACAACGAACACCCCGGCCCGCGCGGCCACAACCGCGGCCTCCGCCGCCCGATCAGCCGCAGCCACACCGGGAGCCACCCCCGTCGTGAGCAACGCGTAGTAGAGCGGCGCCGAGACAGCCCGTACAACCTCGGACGCGTCCGTCCCCAACGGCAACTCCCCCCGAGCGACCCCCTGTTCGACACAAGGCGCCCACTCGGCAACCCGCACCTCATAAAACCGCCGCAACGCCTCAGCCGTACGCCCGTCCCCCGTAGCCGCAGCAATCACCGCCCGAAACAACGCCCCCTGCCGAGGATCGGCCAACGTCCCCCGAACAAGCCGCGCATTGGCCCGAAGATCACCGAGCACACCCCCCGTCTCCGTACGAGGCAACGACTCCTCGGCCATCTCGGCGAGCAGATCCGCGACGAGCCCGGTCACGCTCCCCCACCGCCGGTACACCGTGGTCTTCCCCACCTCGGCCCGCCGCGCGACATCCGCCAGATCGAGATGCGCGAACCCCTGCTCGGCGAGCACGTCCCCGGCGGCCCGCAGCACGGCGGCCCGCACCCGCGCGGTACGCCCCCCGGGACGGACGGTGCCGGGCTCAGCGGACATGACGGGCTCCTTCAGGAACGTACGGCGGCTTCATGGACGTACGCCGCCCACGGCCGAGGCGTCTGGCGGAGGCGTGCGGGCGTTTCGTGGAGGCACGAGGCCCACCACCAGCGTAACGAAACAATAGAACCATTTGCCCCTCACTGAGGGTCACAGCCGCGTGTCGAGGCACGTCACCGGCCTGATACCGTCCCGCCAACGGTCCGCCCGCCGGAGCGTGTTGACAGGCGGGCCGCGCAGGTGAACACACACCGCACCGCTGAGAGGTTGGAGCATGCCGGACGACGCCCGCGACGCCGCGGAGGAGGAGTCGGCCTTCTCGCATCCGCCCGTCGACCCCGACACCACCGCCGCGTACGGCGACCACCCCGACCAGGTCGTCGACTTCTACGCGCCGCGCGGGGGCGAGGAACGCGCCCCGCTCGTCGTCGTCCTGCACGGCGGCGCCTGGCGGGCACCGTACGACCGGCGGCACATCACGCCGTTCGCGGACTTCCTGGCCAGGCGGGGCTTCGCCGTGGCCAACGTCGAGTACCGGCGCGGCGGCACCATCCCGGCGCAGGGCGGCGACGGGCCCGTCGCGGGACGCTGGCCGGACACGTTCGACGACGTGGCGGCGGCGCTCGACGCGATGCCGGGACTCGTGCGCGAGGCCCTGCCGCAGGCCGACGCGCGCCGCATGGTGGTCACCGGGCACTCGGCGGGCGGCCAGCTGGCCCTCTGGGCGGCGGCCCGTCACCTCCTGCCGGCCGATGCGCCTTGGCGCACGGACCGCCCCGCCCCGCTGCGCGGCGTCGTCGCACTCGCCCCGATCGCCGACTTCACGGTCGCCGAGAAACTGGACGTCTGCTCCGGAGCTTCCCGCCAACTCCTGGGCGGGGAGGCGAAGTTCGGTGAACGCCAGCCGTACGCCGACCCGGCCCTGCTCCTCCCGACGGGCATCGCCACGACCCTGGTCCAGGGCCGCGAGGACGTCGTCGTACCGCAGGCCGTCGCCGAGGCATACGCGGACGCGGCGGCCAAGGCCGGCGAGGTGGTCGGCCTGACCCTCCTGGAGGACGTAGGCCACTTCCCCCTGATCGACCCGGCGGCGGACGCGTGCGCGGTGGTGGCGGAGGAAATCGCCCAACTGGCCTGGTAGGGGGCGCAGCCCCGCCCCACCGGGTGCGCGGTGAGCTGCGCGCTCAGCCCCCCCCCACGCACCCACAGCCGCGTCAGCGGGAGCCGCGAATCGACGGGTGCGGTGCTGGTATCGCGGCGGAGCCGGTACCGGCTCCGCCGCCGGAGCCGAGCCCGTGCCGGGGCGGAGCTGGTGCCGGATCGGAGCCGGTGACGGAGCAGCGCCCGTGCTGGAGCGCTGCTGTGCCGGAGCGGAGCCGGTGTCGGAACGGATTCCGCGGGAGCTGAGCCTGTGCCGGGGCGGAGCTGGTGCCGGATCGGAGCCGGTGACGGAACAGCGCCCGTGCTGGAGCGCTGCTGTGCCGGAGCGGAGCCGGTGTCGGAACGGATCCCGCGGGAGCTGAGCCCGTGCCGGGGCGGAGCCGGTGACGGAGCAGCGCCCGTGCTGGAGCGCTGCTGTGCCGGAGCTAAGCCGGTGTCGGAACGGATCCCGCGGGAGCCGAGCCCGTGCTGGGGTGGCGCCCGGGCCGGGGTGGCGCCCCGCTCCGGAACAGAGCCCGGGCCGGGGTGGCGCCCCGCTCCGGAGCGCAGCCCGCGCCGGAGCCGAGCCGCTGCCCGTGCGGAGCAAAGGCGCCCCGGTGATACCCGTAATACCTGAGAGCTACCTCGCAGGTGAGCTCCCTGGCGGGACGCCGACCACAAGCCCAGATCCGTAACTTCCTTCTCAGCTGAGCCCGATGGACGGGCGAACGGAGACGGGGGCACACGGATGGGGCTACGGGGGAGGGCTGCGGCGCGACCGGATCGATCGGCCCGGCCGAGCCGTACAGACCGGCCGGTTCCGGCAGGCCACTCGGGTCAGCCAGGCCAGGCAGACCAGCCCGGTCAGCCCGGTCAGCCGGGCCATCCGGGTCAGCCGGTTCATCCGGGCCAGCCGAGCCAGCAAGGCCATCCGGTTCAGCCGGACCGGCCGAGCCAGCCAGACCGGCCGGTCCCAGCAGGCCAGCCCGGCTGGGCAGGCCATCCGGTTCGGCCAAGCCATCCCGTTCCGGCAGGCCGGCCAAGCCATCCCGGCAAACGCCCCCGATGGCCCCGCGCCCGCCGCGGCCTGCTCGCCGCTCTGATCACGGGCGCACTCGTCGCCCCGATCTCCGCCGCGGCCACCCACCCGGAGATACCGGCACCCGCCCCGGCCCGCACCGGCACGCTGACCCCCACCACGCTGGACAGCGCCTACGCGGCGAACCGGGCGAACGCCGTCGAGGCCGCGCGCATGGCCGCGGCCCACGGCGACCGCAGCCGGGCGGACGCCGTCCGCTCCATGGCGGACCCGTCGCGCCACTTCCTCACCTTCGACGCCCGCGGCTCCGGCCGAGCCGCAGAGGTATTCGGCGACCTGGCGAAGGCCGACCACGTGGCGGTCCTCGTCCCCGGCTCCGACACGAGCCTGGACACCTACGACCGCTTCCGCGCAGGAGCCCTGGCCCTGCACAAGCGGCTCGGCCCACGCGCCGCGGTGATCGCCTGGCTCGGCTACGAGACGCCCGGCACGATCAGCGCCGACGTCCTCACCACGGGCCTGGCCAAGGAAGCGGCACCCGAACTCCGCGGGTTCATACGCGAGTTGAGGAGAGTGAACGGACACGCCCGGCTCACCCTGCTGTGCCACTCGTACGGGACGGTCGTGGGCGCCCGAGCGGCAAGCGGCCTCGACATCTCGGACCTGGTGTTCATAGGCAGCCCCGGCACAGGCGTGGACTCGGCGGCCGGCCTGCACACGAAGGCACGCGTCTGGGCCGGCCGAGGAGGCGACGACTGGATCGCGGACGTCCCGCACACGAGCGCCGACCTCTTCGGCACGACGGTCGGCTTCGGCACCGACCCCGTGTCCCCGGCCTTCGGCGCCCGCGTCTTCGCGGCGGGCGACGGCGGCCACAGCGACTACCTCAAGCCGGGTTCGGTGTCCTTGGCCAACATCGCCCGGATCGTGCTCGGCAAGACACCGGAGATGACCCATGGATGACGTGGACGAGGTGATACGCCGACTGCGCCGCGGCGCCGAGCGGATCGACGCGGCGACACCCCCCGACCGGGACCGTTCCGTCGACGCCCTGCGCGCCTTCGCGATACTCGGCGTCGTGCTCGGCCACTGGCTCGTCACGGCCCTGGTCGCGGACGGCGGCAGGCTGCGCACGTCGAGCCCGCTGGCGCACATGCCCTGGCTGGCGCCCATCTCGTGGGTCTTCCAGACGCTCGCAGTGTTCTTCCTGGTGGGCGGGCACGTGGCGACGAAGAGCTACGCGTCGGCACGGTCGCGCGGCACGACGTACGGACGCTGGCTCGGTACCCGCCTGTCCCGCCTCTTCAAGCCGGTGGCGGCCGTCCTCGGGCTGTGGACCGTGGCCACGGTCGGCCTGCTCGTGACGGGCGCGGACCTGAAGACGGTCCACGCGCTGCTGAAGCTGGTCCTGTCCCCTCTCTGGTTCCTGCTGGTCTTCGCCGCGCTGACGGCGGTGACCCCACTGGTGACCCGGGTCAACCCGTTGTGGCCGCTGGCCGTCGTTCTCCATGTGGACCTCATCCGTTTCGGGTTCGGCGGCCCGGCCTGGCTGGGCTGGGCCAACGTGGCGGCGGGCTGGCTGGTGCCGTACACGCTGGGCGCGGCCTGGACGCGGGGCGAGCTGACCCGGCGTTCGGGCTGGGTGCTGCTCGCGGGCGGCACGGCGGTGACCGCGGGGCTCGTGGCATGGGGCGGCTATCCGGCGTCGATGGTCGGCGTCCCCGGCGCCTCGGTCTCCAACCTCAACCCGCCGACCCTGGCCGCGGTCACCTTCGGCCTGGCCCAGTGCGGTCTGGCGCTGCTGCTGCGCGAGCGGCTGCGCCGGGCGATGCGCCGGCCGGTGCTCTGGGCCTGGGCCGCCTTCGCCAACCTCTCCGCGATGACGATCTTCCTGTGGCACCAGACGGCACTGATGTCGGTCACCGCGACGGGCCTCCTCGCGGGCCGGCTCCCCGGCCTGCACACCACCCCAGATGGCCTCGCGTGGGTGGCGTTCCGACTGGCCTGGCTCCCGGTCTTCGCCCTCGCCCTGGCCGTGTGCTGGGCGGCCTTTCGTTCCTACGAGCAGGGGCACCGCCGCCACGGCCGTCGTACCCGTCGTCCGTCACGCGTCGTCCGCACCCACCGCGTCGCCGTGGAAGCGAACGAGGCCCGGCGTGCCTAGGGTTGACGGCGTGGACGACGCCAAGGACGCCCGGACAGAGGACGACACCACCTCGGCCCCACCCCTGGCTCGTATACACATCT
>NZ_LIQZ01000238.1 GCF_001418655.1 Streptomyces phaeochromogenes
CATCCCCCGGTGCACCACAGAACCCCGCCCGCCCGGGCGCAGGCCTGTGCGTCCCGGTCGTCGGCCTGTGCTTCAACGGAAACGACAGCAACAGCAGGTAGCAGGAGGGGGCGGACCACCTACCTCCAGTCGCTAGTTACTCCGCCGCCTCAGCTGCCACGGCTCGACCACTCCCAGCCCCCGCACAGCCCGCTGCCACATCGGCTGAAGCGCGAAGCGGTACGACGGCGGCTCCTCGCCCTCCTTCTCCGCGGCGGCGGCCTCGTCGGCGGCAGCGGCCTCGGAGACGGGCGCGTCGCCGGTCCGGGTCAGTTCCTCGGCGAACGCCCCGTCGACCAGGACGGCGTCCTTCGGGGCTATCGAGGTCAGCCGGGACGCGAGGTTGACGGTCGTACCGAAGACATCGCCCATCCGGGTCGTCACCGTGCCGAAGGCGATACCGACCCGCAGCTCGGGCATCGTCTCGTCGCCGGCCATGGTCTCGATCAGCCGGAGCGCGATCTCGGCGGCGAGGCCCGCGTCGTCGGCCGCGTACAGCACCTCGTCGCCCAGCGTCTTGATCAGGCGCCCGCCGTGCGCGGCCACCAGGTCCGCCGCGGTGGTCTCGAAGGCCTCGACGAGTTCGCCGAGTTCCTCCTCCTCCATGCGCCGGGTCAGCCGTGTGAAGCCGACGAGGTCGGCGAAGCCGACGGCGAGCCGCCGGTCGACCATCTCCTCGTCGTCCGCGGCCTGCACGACACGGCCGGTCGCGGCGGCGAGCTGGCGCCGCCAGACGTAGACGAGGAACTCCTCCAGCTCGGGCAGCAGCAGCTCGACGAGGGGGTACGTGACCTCGGTGCGCGTCATGCCCGGTTCCGGGGGCTCGGTCAGGCCCTCCAGGAAGGAGTCGATCTGCCACTCGGCCAGCCGCGCGGTGGTCTGCCCGGTCGAACGGGCGACCTGGACCGCCATGGCCTCGCTGAGCAGCCCCGCCTCGACCAGACCGGAGAGCCGGCGCAGCGCCAGTACGTCGGCCTCCGTCAGCGCCTTGGCCTGGCCGATGTCCGCGAAGCCCATGGCCCGCCAGAAACGGGTGGCCAGCTCCACGGAGACGCCCGCGCTGCGGGCGGCCTGGAAGGGGGTGTAGCGGCGCTCGGCACCGAGGATGAGCTGTTCGAGACGCAGGGCCAGCGGATCCTCCTCGGAGGCGGCAGCCTGCGCCTCCGCACGGTCCGCCCCGTCGCCCCGGCCCGCGACCTCACCCCGGCCGCCACCGTCCACGCGACCCGCGGCCTCCCCCCGGCCCGAGGTCTCCACCGGACCCGAGCCTTCCGCCCGACCGGAGGTTTCCATCCGGCCCGCGTCCTCCGCCCGGCCCGCGGCCGACGTCCCACCCGACGCCTCTACCTGATCAGCCTGCTGATCCGCCCGCCGACCTGCCTGATCCGACGCCTCGGGCGCACTCGGCGCCCCATCCGGCGTCTCCGTCCGGTCCGGCGTTTCCGCCCGGTCCGTTCGGCCGTCCTGCGCGTCCACTCGGTTCTGTTCCTCCACCCGCGCGTGCGCCTCGGCCCGATCGATGCGTGCGGCCGCCGTGTCGGCGACAGACCCGGTGGTACGCCCCGGCTCACCGTCGGAGGCGGTGTCACCCGTGCCGGAGCCCGTGTCGTCGACGGTCACGCCTGCTGCCCTTCCGATCTGCCGCGGTCAGGTATCGACCGGCCTCAACTCTACGGCAGGTGTGCTCTGGCTCACTCCCGACCGCCGAGGCCGGACGGCCCGAGGGCCACTCCTCCTGCGTGGGTCCGGCGGCCCACCCCCACTCGTACGGCTCGTACGCGCCCCTTGCTCACCACCAGGCACGGCAGGCATGACTGGCACGAAGTTTCCCGCGCGCCCCTGTGGTCACGTCCGTCACCGGTCGCCCGTCATCCGTCACCGGTCGCCCGTGTCTCCCGTATCCCCCTGATCCCCCGCCGGCCGCAGATGCACGATGTCCCCCGCGCCCACGGGCTGCTGCACGCCCTCCGCCGTGGCCAGGACCAGTCGTCCGTCGCCGTCCACGGCCACCGCCTCTCCGGTGATCGACTTGTCGCCGGGCAGTTCGGCCCGTACGACCCGCCCGAGCGTGGCGCAGCCGGCGGCGTACGTGTCCTGGAGGCCGGACCTGGCCGGGTCGCCGCCCACGCTGCGCCACTTCTCGTACCACTGGCCGAGGGACCGGAGCACGGCCCGCAGGATCGTGTCACGGTCCGTGGTCGTCGCTCCCGCGAGGAGGAGCGAACCCGCGCCCGGCACGGGCAGCTCGTCCTCGCGGAGCGTGACGTTGATGCCGATGCCGACGACGACCGCGTCGGGTCCGGCACGCTCGGCGAGGATGCCGCCGGTCTTGCGTTCCTGGCCGTCCACGGTGACCAGCAGGTCGTTGGGCCACTTGAGTGCCGTGTCGACCCCGGCGGCGCGGGACAGCGCGGTGGCCGTCGCGACCCCGGTGAGCAGCGGCAGCCAGCCCCAGCGCTCAACCGGCACTCCGGTCGGTTTCAGCAGGACGGAGAAGAAGAGGCCCGAGCGGGCCGGTGCCGTCCACTGGCGGTCCAGGCGCCCGCGCCCGGCGTCCTGTTCCTCGGCGACGAGGACCGTGCCCTCCTCCGCCTTGCCCTCGGTGGCGAGGGCGACGAGGTCGGAGTTGGTCGAGCCGGTGTGCTGTACGACGTCGACAGCGCGCCAGAGCCCCTCGTGCCCCCCGTTGCGCACGAGCGCGCGGCGCAGGGCCACGGCGTTGAGCGGGGGACGGTCCAGGTCGGACCACCGATTGCTGTTCGCGTCTGAGTCGTCTCGCGGCGTCATGCAACCCACCCTAGGTGTGGTAAACGCCGCACTGCCGAACGGTAGGCACGCCACTACGCTACGGATGAGTAGCCAACCCCCCTTCTGAGCACCACCCAGCAGCGTTCAGCACGTCCGAAGCACCTCGTGTCACCTCACCCTCACGTCCCCACTGAGCAGGCAGGGAGCCGCATCCCGATGTCCGAGCCGGAACAGCAGCACGAGATCGACATCCACACCACCGCGGGCAAGCTCGCGGATCTGCGGCGCCGCATCGACGAGGCGACGCACGCCGGCTCGGCACGTGCCGTCGAAAAGCAGCACGCCAAGGGCAAGTTGACGGCTCGTGAGCGGATCGAGCTGCTGCTGGACGAGAGCTCCTTCGTGGAGTTCGACGAGTTCGCGCAGCACCGCTCGACGGACTTCGGCCTGGCGGACAACCGCCCGTACGGCGACGGGGTCGTGACCGGCTACGGCACGGTGGACGGACGCCCGGTGGCCGTGTTCTCCCAGGACTTCACGGTCTTCGGCGGCGCGCTCGGCGAGGTCTACGGCCAGAAGATCATGAAGGTGATGGACTTCGCGCTGAAGACCGGCTGTCCGGTCATCGGCATCAACGACTCGGGCGGCGCCCGTATCCAGGAGGGCGTCTCGGCGCTCGGCATGTACGGCGAGATCTTCCGCCGCAACACCCACGCCTCGGGAGTCATCCCGCAGATCAGCCTGGTCGTCGGCCCGTGCGCGGGCGGCGCGGTCTACTCCCCCGCGATCACCGACTTCACGGTGATGGTCGACCAGACCTCGCACATGTTCATCACAGGGCCCGACGTTATCAAGACGGTCACGGGCGAGGACGTCGGCTTCGAGGAGCTGGGCGGCGCGCGCACGCACAACGCGGTGTCGGGCGTGGCCCATCACATGGCGGGCGACGAGAAGGACGCGATCGAGTACGTCAAGTCGCTGCTGTCCTACCTCCCGTCGAACAACCTCAGTGAGCCGCCCGCCTTCCCGGAGGAGGCGGACCTGGCCCTGACGGACGAGGACCGCGAGCTCGACACGCTGATCCCGGACAGCGCCAACCAGCCGTACGACATGCACACGGTGATCGAACACGTCCTGGACGACGCCGAGTTCTTCGAGACCCAGCCGCTGTTCGCGCCGAACATCCTCACCGGCTTCGGCCGGGTCGAGGGCCACCCGGTGGGGATCGTCGCCAACCAGCCGATGCAGTTCGCGGGCTGTCTCGACATCGACGCGAGCGAGAAGGCGGCGCGCTTCGTCCGCACCTGCGACGCCTTCAACGTCCCCGTCATCACGTTCGTGGACGTCCCCGGCTTCCTCCCGGGCGTGGACCAGGAGCACTACGGCATCATCCGCCGCGGCGCGAAGCTGATCTACGCGTACGCGGAGGCCACCGTCCCGCTGATCACGGTCATCACCCGCAAGGCCTTCGGCGGCGCGTACGACGTCATGGGCTCCAAGCACCTGGGCGCGGACCTCAACCTCGCCTGGCCGACCGCCCAGATCGCCGTGATGGGCGCGCAGGGCGCGGTGAACATCCTGCACCGCCGCACCATCGCCGCGGCCCCCGCCGACGAGCAGGAGGCCACCCGGGCCCGCCTGATCCAGGAGTACGAGGACACGCTCCTCAACCCCTACACGGCTGCCGAGCGCGGGTACATCGACGGTGTGATCCTGCCGTCCGACACCCGCTCCCACGTCGTACGCGGCCTGCGGTCGCTGCGTACGAAGCGGGAGTCCCTGCCGCCGAAGAAGCACGGCAACATCCCTCTGTAGGACGCCGGTCGAGAGCAGACGAGTCGAGAGCGGGAACGTTCATGATCAAGGTCGTAAGGGGCAACCCGACCCCCGAGGAGCTGGCCGCCGCACTGGCGGTGGTCCAGGCCCGCGCCGCGGCGGCGGCAACCACTCCGCCCGGCGCGACACAGGAACGGCCGGCCTGGTCCGACCCGTCCCGGGTGGCCCAGAGGCGCCTGCCAACACCGGGTCCACGAACATGGGCCCGCACCTTCTGGCCCGGCTAGAGGACAGCGCCCCGACAGGGACGCGGGGCTGTGACACATGCGGCTCCTCCCCCACTCTCGGCTTCGCTCGACCGGGGGGACCCCCATCGTGGGCGCAACAAGCCACGGCGCACCCGCGGTCAGAGAACACGAGCGACAGCGTCGGCCATCACCTCGTACCCGGCATCATTCGGGTGCAGGTGATCGCCGAAGTCGTACGCCCCGCGCAGCACATCCGGCGCGTCGGGATCCCCCAGCGCCCGGTGGAGATCGGCGACCGCGTCGTACTCCCCCGAGCAACGAACCCACTCGTTCACCTCATGACTCACCTTCGCCGCCCGCTCCCCCCAGTGATCGGACCCGCCGAAGGGAAGCAGGGTCGCCCCCACGACCCGGACCCCGCGCTCCCGGGCCTGCCGGATCAACTCCCGGTGCCCCGCGACGAGTTCGCCCACCTCCACGAGCGGCGCGGGCCGATACGTCGGCTGCTCGTCCGTCTCGCTGAAGCCGATGTCGTTGAGCCCCAGCAGAACGACGAGCGTGTCGACGCCCGCGAGCGCGAACACGTCCCGCTCCACGCGCCGGACGCCCTTCTCCCCGTACCAGGCAGAGTCGTTGAGCAGCAGGTTCCCGCCGATGCCGGCGTTGAGGACGGGCCGCCCCGTGCGCTCGGCGAGGGCGTCGGACCAGCGCCGGTTCGCACCGGGCGTGGACCCGAACCCGTCGGTGATCGAGTCGCCGAACAACGCCACGGCGTCCGTACGCCCCGCTGAGACGTCGACGCCGGACAGGAAGTACCAGGACTCACTGGCCTCGTCGAAGGCCTCGCCCCCGGTGTCCTCCAGGAGATCGCCCGTGCCCCGGTAGCTGGTGGTGAAGGCCTGCGCGTGGAAGGTGGCGGGCCCTGTGACGGCGTCCAGATGGAGGGTGACCGTCACGGATTCGCCTGATTCCAGGGCAAGTTCGGCCGCGTCTCCGATGATCTCCCCTCGCGCGGGCACCTCGACGGAGGCGGCCCCCGCGAAGGTGAGCCGCCGGACGGAGTCCGGCCGCACGGCGGCTCCGCGGGCCGTACGGGCGACCGTGGCTCCCGCGATCCGGAGCGGCGAGGTCCCGTACGCGTTCGAGAGGCGGATACGGACCCGGTCGCCGCCCGCACCGAGGCGGACGACCTGACGCAGGGACTGACGCCAGAAGCCCTCCTGCGACCAGTTGGGCGTGAAGCCCGTGCTGGGCAGCTGGGGCGAGGCGGTCCAGGCGGTGGTGAACACGGCACATCCCTCCCTGAGAGGATCGGGACCCGTTCCCTAATGGAATCACAGTCCCTTTAGTGATGCCCGGAACGGTAGCAGGGAGGATGGCCCTAATGGAACCCCAGACCCTTTTACTCAAAATGAGTACGCGTACTCAGGCGCCCGCGCCCGCGACGGAGTCACGATCGTTGTCATGCTGTGGTCCGACCCCGAGAACGAGCCGCCCAAGGAACTGCGTGACATGCAGGACATGTTGCGGCGGCTGGGCATTCTCCTGGCGCTGGCCGCGGTGCTCGCGATGATCGTGCTCGGCGTGATGTGAGCCGCCCCGGCCCCGCCGATACCCTGGCCGCATGACTGATCAGCCACGCCGCCGACTCGTCCTCGCCTCCCAGTCCCCCGCCCGGCTCGGACTGCTGCGCCAGGCCGGACTCGCCCCCGAGGTCATCGTCAGCGGGGTCGACGAGGACGCCGTGAGCGCCCCGACCCCCGCCGAACTGGCACTCGCGCTGGCCGAGGCGAAGGCGTCCGTGGTGGCCGCGAGGCCGGAGGTCAAGGGCGCCCTGGTGATCGGCTGCGACTCGGTGCTCGACCTGGACGGCGAGGCACTCGGCAAGCCCGCCGACGCCGAGGAGGCGACCGCGCGCTGGAAGGCCATGCGTGGCCGCGCGGGCACGCTTCAGACCGGGCACTGCGTCTGGGACACGACGGCCGGGCGCCACGCCTCGGGGGTCGCCTCCACCGTGGTCCGCTTCGGCGAGCCGAGCGACGCCGAGATCGCCGCGTACGTCGCCTCGGGCGAGCCCCTCCATGTCGCGGGGGCGTTCACGCTCGACGGCCGCTCGGCCCCGTTCATCGACGGCATCGACGGCGACCACGGCAACGTCATCGGGATCTCGCTGCCGTTGGTACGCCGTCTGCTGGCCGAACTGGGCGTCGGGATCACGGAGTTGTGGACCCCGCGCGAGAAGTGACGCGCGGGGCGGGACGAACGGTCGGGCAGTAAGAGGGAGTAGGGCCGTCAGGAGGCCGAGGGCGCCGGAGGCGGGATGACCGGCGTCCCGCCGCTGCTCCCGTTCGCGGCGCCGCCGCCCGTCGCCCCGCCGTCCGGCTTGGCGTCGTCCGGCCCGGCGTCGGAGACGGTGCCCTCGCGACGGTCGTACGTCATGAAGATGAGCACGATCAGCCCGAGCACCACCATCATGAAGGCGAACGCGCCCCAGCCCACCAGGCCCACCGTGAACGCGCCGAGCAGGGCGTGCACCACCGCCGCGCTGAACAGCAGGATGCGGCCGACGCCGGCGGGGGCGCGGTCGCGCAGGGCCACGCGCAGCGCGACGACACCGCAGAGCGCGAAGTAGAGGCCGAAGAGCAGGCCGGCGACCTTCGAGGACGTGGACATCACGTCCGAGTCGAGCCCCGCCAGCGACATGTCCTGCCGGTCGACGACTATCCCCATGAACCAGTTGACCAACGCGATGCCTATCGCCTCCGCGAAGAGCACGATCGCGGTCACCCATGCCACCGGTCTGCGCACCACCGGTCCCCACCCACTTCCGACTGCCGCTCGACCAAAACTGCTGTTACCTCAAGTACGTTCGAGACAGCCTGCACGCTACTAACGGGTAAACCGCGGGACAAGGGATCTACGGAGGGCAAAGATTCGTTGGGCCATTCGTAGGGACTCCACAAAGAAACGGAGTGGGGCGCAGCACGCTCTCACAGAGACCTTGACCACATCGGAGGGCTAGGGTTCTTGGGAAGCCCCCTGCGTACCGCGGTGCGACAAGGGATTTCGCGGACGAGCGGGCCTCGTATCACGCTCCGTGTGGGCAAGCTCACCACCGGGGACGGGTCGATACGTCGTGTCGGCAGTCCCTAAACTCGGCTTGTTTCAAGGAGAGGGAGCCAACGTGCGCAAGGTGTTGATCGCCAACCGTGGCGAAATCGCTGTTCGTGTCGCCCGGGCGTGCCGAGACGCCGGTATCGCGAGCGTGGCGGTGTACGCCGAGCCGGACCGGGACGCACTGCATGTGCGGGCCGCGGACGAGGCGTTCGCGCTGGGCGGTGACACCCCCGCGACCAGCTACCTCGACATGGCCAAGGTGCTGCAGGCCGCCAAGGACTCCGGCGCGGACGCCATCCACCCCGGCTACGGCTTCCTTTCCGAGAACGCCGACTTCGCCCAGGCCGTCCTGGACGCCCAGCTGATCTGGATCGGCCCGCCGCCGCAGGCGATTCGCGACCTGGGCGACAAGGTCGCCGCCCGGCACATCGCGCAGCGCGCCGGCGCCCCGCTGGTCGCCGGCACCCCCGACCCGGTCTCGGGCTCGGACGAGGTCGTCGCCTTCGCCGAGCAGCACGGCCTGCCGATCGCCATCAAGGCGGCCTTCGGCGGCGGCGGTCGCGGCCTGAAGGTCGCCCGCACCCTGGAAGAAGTCCCCGAGCTGTACGACTCGGCCGTCCGCGAGGCGGTGGCCGCTTTCGGCCGCGGCGAGTGCTTCGTGGAGCGCTACCTCGACAAGCCGCGGCACGTGGAGACCCAGTGCCTGGCCGACTCCCACGGCAACGTGGTCGTCGTGTCGACGCGTGACTGCTCGCTGCAGCGCCGCCACCAGAAGCTGGTCGAGGAGGCGCCCGCGCCGTTCCTGTCCGACGAGCAGGTCGCCGAGCTGTACTCCTCCTCCAAGGCCATCCTCAAGGAGGCCGGCTATGTCGGCGCCGGGACCGTGGAGTTCCTGGTCGGCACGGACGGCACGATCTCCTTCCTGGAGGTCAACACCCGTCTGCAGGTGGAGCACCCGGTCACCGAGGAGGTCGCCGGCATCGACCTCGTACGCGAGATGTTCCGCATCGCCGACGGCGAGGAACTCGGCTACAGCGACCCGGAACTGCGCGGCCACTCCTTCGAGTTCCGCATCAACGGCGAGGACCCGGGCCGGGGCTTCCTGCCCGCTCCCGGCACGGTGACCACCTTCGCCCCGCCGTCGGGTCCGGGCGTGCGCCTGGACGCGGGCGTGGAGACCGGCAGCGTCATCGGCCCGGCCTGGGACTCCCTGCTCGCCAAGCTGATCGTCACCGGCGCCACCCGTGAGCAGGCCCTGCAGCGGGCCGCCCGCGCGCTGGCCGAGTTCAACGTCGAGGGCATGGCGACCGCGATCCCCTTCCACCGCGCGGTCGTGACGGACCCGGCGTTCGCCCCCGAACTGACCGGCTCCAGCGACCCGTTCACGGTCCACACCCGCTGGATCGAGACCGAGTTCGTCAACGAGATCAAGCCCTTCGCCGCTCCCGCGGACACCGAGGTGGAGGACGAGCCGGGCCGCGAGACGGTCGTCGTCGAGGTCGGCGGCAAGCGCCTGGAGGTCTCCCTGCCGGTCTCCCTCGGCATGTCGCTTGCCCGTACCGGCCTCGCGGCCGGCGCCAAGCCCAAACGCCGCGCGGCCAAGAAGTCCGGCCCGGCCGCCTCCGGCGACACCCTCGCCTCGCCGATGCAGGGCACGATCGTCAAGGTCGCCGTCGAGGAGGGCCAGGAGGTCAAGGAAGGCGACCTCGTCGTCGTCCTGGAGGCCATGAAGATGGAGCAGCCCCTCAACGCCCACCGCTCCGGCACCGTCAAGGCCCTGTCCGCCGAAGTCGGCGCCTCCGTCACCTCCGGCGCCCTCATCTGCGAAATCAAGGACTGACCCACCCGCACAGCCTCAAGGCGCCCGACGAACAGGATCAGCCTGTCCGTCGGGCGCCTCGGCTTAAGAGCCCGGTCAGGGGCAAGCGCCCCGTCAGGGGCGCGGGGCTGTGACATATGCGGCTCCGCCGCGTGGGCGCGACCAGCCACAACGCATCCGCAACCCCCGAACAACAACAATGGGGCAGACCAGTTGGGATCGGGCAACCACATCCCACCCCCGGCACGCAGGAGAGGCGAGGTGACTCACATGGCCAAGCCACCGGCAGGTATGCGCGCCGACGCCCGCCGCAACCACGAGCGACTGATCTCCGAGGCCCGCACGGCATTCGCCGAGTTCGGCGCGGACGCCTCCCTGGAGGACGTGGCCAGAAGGGCCGGAGTGGGCATCGGCACGCTCTACCGGCACTTCCCGAACCGCCAGGCGCTGCTGAGTTCGGTCTTCTCGGACGCGGTGAGCGATCTCCTCGACCTCTCGCGCGAACTGCTGGACGACCCGCAGCCGTGCACGGCGCTCGTGACATGGCTGCGCGCCATCATCACTCATGCGAGTGAGTACCGCGGTCTGGCGCGGGCGCTCATGGCGGCCTCGCACGACGACGCATCGGAACTCGCCCGGTGCAGCGGTCCGATGCGTGAGGCGGGCAGCGCCCTGCTCGCCCGTGCGCAGCGGGCGGGCGCCGTGCGCTCCGATGTCTCCATCGGCGACCTGCTCCAGCTGACCAACGCCATCGCGCTGGCGGCCGAAGAGACCCCGGACGATCCGGAGTTGGCCGACCGCCTGCTGACACTGACGCTACGGGGCCTCAAGGCCTGACGCCCCGACACGTACGTACCACCGACCCGCGTGCCACCGGCCCGCGTTCTGCCGTGGCCGCGCTTCCCGACGTACGAACTGGACCGTCGTCCGTCAGGATCCGGGCCGGGCCGCCGACCGCCCGTCAGCGTCGGCGCAGGTCCGCGACGCGCGCCCGCTCACTCTGGGGCTGATCCCCCAGAACCGCGGCGGCACTGCGCAACTGCGGGCTTCCACCGGGGACCTGGCCACGCCTGGGGCCGGGCAGCGGCACGTCCCGGCGTGGCGGCTGGCGCCCCGCCGGGACCGTATCCCCGCCCGAACCACCGGCTCCGGCCACCGCGATCTGTACGCCCTGATCCGCCAGGGCCTGCAGTTCGGTGCCCGCTCGGTCGTCGTGGGCGGGCGGCTCGTCGGTGACGAGCCTGGTGATCACGTCGGTCGGCACGGTCTGGAACATCGTGTCGGTGCCGAGCTTGGTGTGGTCGGCGAGGACGACGACCTCGGCAGCCGCCTGCACCAGCGCGCGGTCGACGGACGCCGACAGCATGTTGGAGGTGGACAGGCCGCGCTCGGCGGTCAGTCCGCTCCCCGACAGGAAGGCCCGGGAGACCCGCAGCCCCTGGAGGGACTGCTCGGCCCCGCTGCCGACCAGGGCGTAGTTGGAACCGCGCAGGGTGCCGCCGGTCATCACGACCTCCACGCGGTTGGCGTGGGCCAGCGCCTGGGCCACCAGCAGGGAGTTGGTGACGACGGTCAGACCGGGGACCCGCGCGAGCCGGCGGGCCAGCTCCTGTGTCGTGGTTCCCGCCCCCACCACAATGGCCTCGCCCTCTTCGACGAGACTTGCGGCGAGATCGGCGATGGCCGTCTTCTCGGCGGTCGCGAGATGAGATTTCTGCGGAAAGCCGGACTCCCGCGTGAACCCGCCCGGCAATACCGCACCGCCATGCCGGCGGTCGAGGAGTCCTTCTGCCTCCAGTGCGCGCACGTCCCGCCGTACGGTCACTTCGGAGGTCTGGACGACGCGGGCGAGCTCACGGAGCGACACGGCCCCATTCGCTCGCACCATTTCGAGGATCAATTGGCGACGTTCTGCAGCGAACACGAAACTGACAGTAACCCCAACGACCGTCTGCTTTCAGCAGTTTGCGCCGAATAACAGAAGTTGTTCGCACCGCAGGGCACGAAGTGGTATACGCGCCTAATCGCGGAGCCTATGCCGCACGAATGGGCCGCGACTCACCGTCACCAAAGGCCCGACGATCCCCGTGACCAGCGGGGAACCGTCTTACGCCGTCAGGATTCGCCCTCGGTCTTCCGGGTGTGCAGCTGCCGGGCCACCTCGGCGATCGAACCCGACAGGGACGGATACACGGTGAAGGCGTTCGCGATCTGTTCGACGGTCAGGTTGTTGTCGACCGCGAGCGAGATCGGGTGGATGAGTTCCGAGGCGCGCGGCGAGACGACCACACCGCCGACGACGATCCCGGTGCCCGGGCGGCAGAAGATCTTGACGAAGCCGTCGCGGATGCCCTGCATCTTGGCGCGCGGGTTGCGCAGCAGGGGCAGCTTGACGACCCGGGCGTCGATGACGCCGCCGTCGACGTCCGCCTGGGAGTAGCCGACGGTGGCGATCTCGGGGTCGGTGAAGACGTTGGACGAGACCGTCTTGAGGTTCAGCGGGGCGACCGCGTCCCCGAGGAAGTGGTACATCGCGATCCGGCCCTGCATGGCGGCCACGGAGGCGAGCGCGAAGATGCCGGTCACGTCACCGGCGGCGTACACGCCCGGGGCGGAGGTCCTGGAGACCCTGTCGGTCCAGATGTGCCCGGACTCCTGGACCTTGACCCCGGCCTCTTCGAGACCCATGCCGTGGCTGTTCGGGATGGCGCCGACGGCCATCAGACAGTGCGAGCCGGTGATGACCCGGCCGTCGGCGAGCGTCACCTCGACGCGGTCGCCGACGCGCTTGGCGGACGCGGCGCGCGAGCGGGCCATGACGTTCATCCCGCGCCGCCGGAACACGTCCTCCAGGACGGCCGCCGCGTCCGGGTCCTCGCCCGGCAGCACGCGGTCGCGGCTGGAGACGAGCGTGACGCGCGAGCCGAGGGCCTGGTAGGCGCCGGCGAACTCGGCACCGGTGACACCGGAGCCGACGACGATGAGCTCCTCGGGCAGCTCGTCGAGGTCGTAGACCTGCGTCCAGTTCAGGATCCGCTCCCCGTCCGGCTGCGCGTCGGGCAGCTCGCGGGGGTGCCCGCCGGTGGCGATGAGCACGGCGTCGGCGACGAGCGTCTCCTCGCTGCCGTCCGCGGCCCGTACGACGACCTTGCGCGAGCCGTCCAGGCCCTGCATGCCTTCGAGCCGCCCGCGGCCCCGCAGGACGCGGGCACCGGCGCGCGTCACGGAGGCGGTGATGTCGTGCGACTGGGCGAGCGCGAGCCGCTTCACACGGCGGTTGACCTTCCCGAGGTCGACACCGACGACCCGCGCGGGCGTGTCGATGTGAGGAGTGTCATCGGCGACGATGATCCCCAGCTCCTCGTACGACGAGTCGAAGGTGGTCATCACCTCCGCCGTCGCGATCAGGGTCTTCGACGGGACGCAGTCGGTGAGCACCGACGCCCCGCCCAGACCGTCGCAGTCGACGACGGTCACCTCCGCGCCGAGCTGGGCGGCCACCAGGGCCGCCTCGTATCCGCCGGGTCCGCCACCAATGATCACGATCCGAGTCACGTACTCCATTGTCCCGCACGCTTCAAGGTGCTTCCGCCCGGGGGCCGCCGACGGGGCGAGGACACAGGATCCGGGCGGCACGGACACGGGATCCGGACGGCACGGACACGGAATCCCGGCGACACGGACCCACGATCCCGGCGGCCCGGATACGGAATCCCCGCGGCGTCCCCGCGAGAATCCCCGCGGCGCGGATACGGAATTCCGGGTGCTCCGGTTACGGGAGAGGCGCACGCGTTCGCTGCCGTACTCTCGATCCATGTCGCTCTACGCCGCGTACGCCGGCAATCTCGACCCGCGGCTCATGACGCGCCGCGCTCCGCACTCGCCGCTGCGCGCCACGGGATGGCTGAACGGCTGGCGGCTGACGTTCGGCGGCGAGCACATGGGCTGGGAGGGCGCACTGGCCACCATCGTCGAGGCCCCGCGCTCGCAGGTCTTCGTCGCCCTCTACGACATCGCGCCCCCGGACGAGGAGTCCATGGACCGCTGGGAGGGCGTCGGCCTGGACGTCTACCGGCGGATGCGGGTACGGATCCACACGCTGGAGGGCGAGGAGGCCGCGTGGGTCTACGTCCTCAACGGCTACGAGGGAGGGCTCCCCTCGGCCCGCTACCTCGGCGAGATCGCCGACGCGGCGGAATCCGCGGGCGCCCCGCACGACTATGTGATGGAGCTGCGCAAGCGTCCCTGCTGACGCACGGGATCGGCGTTCGGCTCCCGCACGGGTGCCCGTCGCAGGGCGGCCCTCGCGGTCTTCGGCGGAAACAACAAGACAACGATCGCAATCCCGTGACCATCACCATCTACGCGCGTAGGCCCGGACCGGCTACCCTCGTGCGCGTGAACGCATCTCTTCTTCCGGACGACATCCAGGGCGACCCGTACGCCGCCGCCGACGCCGCCGCCGTGCGCGTACGGGAACTGACGGGCGCCGAGACCCACGACGTCGCCCTCGTGATGGGCTCCGGCTGGGCACCCGCCGTGGACGCCCTCGGCGACCCCGCGGCCGAGTTCCAGGTCACCGAGCTGCCCGGCTTCCCGCCGCCGGCGGTCGAGGGCCACGGCGGCCAGGTCCGCTCGTACGAGATCGGCGACAAGCGCGCGCTCGTGTTCCTGGGCCGCACCCACTTCTACGAGGGCCGCGGTGTCGCCGCCGTCGCGCACGGCGTCCGTACCGCCGTGGCGGCCGGCTGCAAGACGATCGTGCTGACCAACGGCTGCGGGGGGCTCCGCGAGGGCATGCGGCCCGGGCAGCCGGTCCTCATCAGCGACCACATCAACCTGACGGCGGCGTCGCCGATCGTCGGCGCGAACTTCGTCGATCTGACGGATCTGTACTCGCCGCGGCTGCGCGCGCTGTGCAAGGAGATCGACGGGACCCTTGAGGAAGGGGTGTACGCGCAGTTCCCCGGGCCGCACTATGAGACGCCCGCGGAGATTCGGATGGCGCGTGTCATCGGGGCGGACCTGGTGGGGATGTCGACGACTCTCGAGGCCATCGCGGCGCGTGAGGCGGGTGCGGAGGTGCTCGGTATCTCCCTCGTCACCAACCTCGCCGCCGGCATGACCGGAGAGCCCCTCAACCACGAGGAGGTCCTCCAGGCGGGCCGCGACTCCGCCACCCACATGGGTGCGCTGCTGACCCAGGTTCTGGATCGCCTGTAGTCCCTCGGGGGCTCCGCCTCCGAACCCCCGCTCCTCAAACGCCGGAGGGGCTGAATACTTCGTGGCCCGGGCCGACACTTTCAGCCCGTCCGGCGTTTGAGGACGAGGCCGTTCAGGCCGATAGGGGGTCTGGGGGCGCAGCCCCCAGGGACAGGACAGGCACGCGGCACCACAGGACAACAGGCAAAGAGAGAGGTTGACCCGACGTGCAGGACGGACTCACCGCACGGGCCAAGGCATGGCTGGCCGAGGACCCCGACGCGGAAACCCGTGAGGAACTCGCCAAGCTGATCGACGCCGAGGACACGGCGGAGCTCACCGCACGCTTCAGCGGCACCCTCCAGTTCGGCACAGCCGGCCTGCGCGGCGAACTCGGCGCCGGCCCGATGCGCATGAACCGCGCGGTCGTCATCCGCGCCGCCGCGGGCCTCGCCGCGTACCTGAAGGCGAAGGGCCAGACCGGCGGCCTCGTCGTCATCGGCTACGACGCCCGCCACAAGTCCGCCGACTTCGCCCGCGACACGGCGTCGGTCATGACGGGCGCGGGCCTGCGCGCCGCCGTACTCCCCCGCCCCCTCCCCACACCCGTACTCGCGTACGCCATAAGGCACTTGGGCGCGGTGGCGGGCGTGGAGGTCACGGCCAGCCACAACCCGCCGCGCGACAACGGCTACAAGGTCTACCTCGGCGACGGCTCCCAGATCGTGCCCCCGGCGGACGCCGAGATCGCCGCGGAGATCGCCGCGATCACGAGCCTGGCCGACGTCCCCCGCCCGGACAGCGGCTGGGAGATCCTCGACGACGGTGTCCTGGACGCCTATCTGGCCCGTACGGACGAGGTACTGGCCGCCGGCTCCCCGCGTACGGCCCGCACGGTCTACACGGCGATGCACGGTGTCGGCAAGGAGACCCTGCTGGCGGCGTTCGCCCGGGCCGGCTTCCCGGAGCCGGTCCTCGTCGCCGAACAGGCCGAGCCCGACCCGGACTTCCCGACCGTCGCCTTCCCCAACCCGGAAGAGCCCGGCGCGATGGACCTGGCCTTCGCGAAGGCCCACGAGACGGACCCGGACCTGATCATCGCGAACGACCCGGACGCGGACCGCTGCGCGGCGGCCGTCAAGGAGGGCGGCGCCTGGCGCATGCTGCGCGGCGACGAGGTGGGCGCGCTCCTCGCCGAGCACCTCGTACGCCGGGGCGCGCGGGGCACCTTCGCGGAGTCGATCGTCTCGTCCTCCCTCCTCGGCCGGATCGCCGAGAAGGCGGGCCTGCCGTACGAGGAGACGCTGACGGGCTTCAAGTGGATCGCCCGCGTGGAGGGCCTGCGGTACGGCTACGAGGAGGCGCTGGGCTACTGCGTCGACCCCGAGGGCGTACGGGACAAGGACGGCATCACGGCCGCCCTGCTGATCACGGAACTGGCCTCGGAGCTCAAGTCCGGGGGCCGGACCCTCCTCGATCTCCTCGACGATCTCGCGGTCGAGCACGGCCTGCACGCCACGGACCAGCTCTCGGTCCGCGTGGACGACCTGTCCCTCATCTCGGACGCGATGCGCCGTCTGCGCGAGCAGCCGCCCACACGGCTCGCGGGCCTGTCCGTCACGAAGGCCGAGGACCTGACGAAGGGCACGGACACGCTCCCGCCCACCGACGGCCTGCGCTACACGCTGGACGGCGCCCGCGTCATCGTCCGCCCCAGCGGTACGGAGCCGAAGCTGAAGTGCTACCTGGAGGTCGTGGTCCCGGTGGGCACCCACGACAACCTCCCGGCGGCCCGCGCGAAGGCGACGGAGCTGTTGGCGGCGATCAAGCGGGATCTCTCGGCGGCAGCGGGCATCTGAGGACCGGACGGACACCCGACGGGGTCGCGCTTCACCGCGGCCCCCGTCGGACACCCCAGTCAGGTACCGGCCGTCACAGGCCGTACCTGCTCTTCAAGTGGCGCCAGAAGTCCCGGTACATCCACTTGTCGAACTCCGTGATCTGAGCGGCGCTGCCCGCCTTCATGAGGAAGCAGCACTGGCCGGTCGGGGTCCAGTCGTAGAAGTCGTCGAGGCCGAAGGTGTGGCCGACCTCGTGCAGGTAGATGTGGATGTTCTCCTGCGACAGGGCGCCCGTGAAGTACTCCTGGCCGACGCGCTGGCCCCAGTCGCCGCCGGCGCCACCCTGGAAGCCCTTGGTGAGCCAGAGGGACTGGTCGTAGTGGCGGGCCGCGCCGCCCGGACAGCGGGAGTAGTTGCCGTCCTGGTGGAAGAAGCGGCCGCAGTCGGGCGCGCACTGCGGGGCGCCGCCCTCGTCGAGGCCGGTGTAGATGTCGACGGAGTTGTCGGTCCACTGGAGGGTCGAGCGGTTCTTCACCGCCCAGCCGACGATGTTGACCGGCACGCTGGTGTACGGCCAGGCGTTGTGGCCCGTGCCGTTGTCCACCATGGCGGCCGTCCACTTGCCGAACTGCTTCTTCAGGGCGGCGTGGATCCGGTCGCGCAGATCGGTGCTGACCGGGGCGTCGGACTCCCAGCGGACGCAGTAGTTGATGCTTCCCCGGTTGGCCATGACCTGGTCCCAGCCGTAGTTGCGGAAGCCGTAGAGGTCCGGGTAGGTGGTCGAGACGTGGTTCCACACCTCGCCCAGCGGCTGTACGAGGTTCGCGGGCGGATTCCACTGGTCGGCGGCCTTCGCCGGGGACACCGACGTGAGGGGCGAGGCGACCAACGCGACCAGGGCGGCGAGAACGGTGACCAGCCGCGCCAAGTGTCTGTGCACGGTGAACTCCCTTGGTGGGGGACGGGATTTCACCCTCAGGTCGCCGCCGACTCCCGCGAAGGTTGCCGGTCGGGCACCTCAGCCTCTCAGCCCCACACCACCAGCACCGCCGCCCACACCAGCCCCAGGAGCAGCACCAACGGCCAGAGCGGGCGCCCCCGTTCTGGTGCGGTGCTCTCTCCGGTGGGCCGCAGCGCGGGATCCGTACGCATGGCGGTGAGCTCGGCCGCCAGGGCGTCGTAGGGGTGGACCAGGCCCTGGCGTCGCTCGAACCACGCCCAACGCGGCGCCGCGACCGACCAGTTGTCACCCCGCCAGCGGAGCTTCAGTTCGAAGGACTGACGGCGTACGGACCGGAAGTCGTCCCAGGGGACGTGCCGGGGGCCGCGCAGCCCGGTGACCCACAGGCCCGAGCGGTCGGCGGTGATGCGCCAGGCGAGCTTCATGGGGACGCGTACGACTCCGTAGAGACCGAGTACGCCGAGGAGTGCCAGCTTCCACAGGGGCGCTCCGGACTCGGAGAACCACATCCCGACGAACCAGGCGCCCCAGAGCACGAGCAGCGCCGCGGCCAGCCAGTCGAGCCAGCCCGCACGCCAGCGGCGGACCGGGACGGGCGGCCGGTCGACGACCAACTCCCTTGCCTGTTCCTCCAGTTGGCGGTTCTGCTCCTCGCGGGCCTTCTCCTTGGCGGCCCGTCTCATGCCCGCGCTCGGCGACAGCGGCCGGACCGGTCCCGTCGACCACTCCGTGAGCGGCGGCTGGTCCGGGTCCTCGTCGGCGCTGACGACCACGAGTTCGGCGCCGTCGAAGGGAGCGCCGTAGAGGACGGCCTCGCGGACCGGCCCGGGCGTGTCGTCGTCCACCGCGTCGAGGAGCCGCTCCAGTTCCTCGTCGTCCGCCTCGCCGTCCGCCTCGTCCTCGTCCTCGTCGTCGTCCGGCTCCTCACCGTCGTACGACGTCAGGTCCACCGTGAAGAGCGGGCGCACCGCGGCGAGGTCGTCCGCCGCGTACACCTCCGTGGTGCCCTGCGCGTCGTCGCGCACGAGGACGCGCAGGACGGGCGCGGGGGCCCGGCGCAGGGCGAGGGCCCGGTGGCGGCCCAGCCACGCCGAGGCCAGGGCGGTCACGGCGAGCCCGGCCAGGTAGATGGCCACGACCCAGGAGCCCCGCTCGTCGTCGGGCGTGCCCCACAGGCCCGCGGTGGCGCCGGTGAGCACACCGAGCCCGAGCACCGTGAGGCCGACCGGGAACAGGAAACGGCCACGCTGGAGCACGGCGTCCGCGTCCGGGGTACGTGCCGTGGTGTCCCCGGCCGCCTCCAGCGCCCGTTCGAGCTGACCGCCACGGGCCCGCAGGCGTACGGCGACGGCGGCCCAGGTGACCACCACGACGAACGCCAGGACGGCGGTGAGGGGCCACGGCAGTGACCGCGCCTCCAGGGCGAGCGCCAGCAGCAGGACGGGCGCCCCGGCCCAGACCAGTTCGGGCCGTGCGAGCACCCACAGGACGTACACCGCGAACCCGGCCGCGACGAACGGCCACAGTCCGCCGAGCATCGCCGCCCAGGCGCCCGCGCACAGCGCGAAGGTGGACACGGCTGCCGCGACCGACCTGCGCACCCCCAGGAACGACCAGCGCGGAGGCAGTGCGGCCGACCAGACGCCGGCCCGCCCGGCCGTCCAGTCCCTGCAGCCGTCGGGTATCGCGGCCACGGGCAGTCGCAGCGGCTCGTCGTACGACACATGCACTCCTGGATCGCGTGGGAACGCCGGTGATGGCACCGGCGCCGGCACAGGTGGTGACAGTAGCGACCGGACGCCCCTGCCCGGGCCACCGGACCGCCTTCGCCCCCACCGAAATGCCGCCCTCTCGTACGGCCGGACGCGCCCATCGCCTCAAACGGGCGGGGACGTCGGGCCACGAAAACCGAGAGCCCCTTCAAGAAACCGCCAGGACGAGCGCGCACGCCCGACGGCCCCGGCCGGCCGGATGCTGCCGGCGAATCGCCGAGCGAGAGCCAAGTGGGCGCGCGGTCCCGGCGACAAGCCGTCCGCACACCGCGTCGCCGGGACTCTCACACCACTCGACAGCCGGTGACGGAATTCACCGACACCATCCAGCAGGTCCCGGCGGCCTCAGCCCATAGCCAGCAGAATCGCCAGCAGCACGGCACCGGCCGCCGCGGGCGCCACGATCTCGTACGCCCACCGCACCGACGCCTCGCCCTGCGCCCGCGGATCCTTGCCCCGGGCCTCCAGCAGCTCGCGCAGCTCCTCCATGATCTGGTCGCCCGCGGACCGCACCGGTCCGGTGGCCACCGCCGCGGCATGGTGCTGCTGACCGCCACGGGCTGCCGCCGCGGCCCCGCGGGCCTCCCCGCGCGCCTCCCGCCGCGCCGCCCGCTTGCGGCCCCGCAGCGAGACGGGCACGGCCCACACCTGGTACTTGGCGCCGGCCTTGTCGAGCACCTCGTTCGAGTAGCCCGACCTGAACGCCTCGACCGTCCCCCAGGGCAGCACGATCACCCGGAAGGGGTTACGGATGCGCAGCCGCCGCTCATTGGCGTACACGGCCGGCCGCACGGTGAACGCGAGCACCAGCGGAACCAGGAAAAGCAGCGCGGCCAGCGCCACCCACGGCGCCCGCCCCTCCCCCGTGACCAGCGCATCGATCCCGAGCCACCCCGCGATCGCGAGCAACAGCACCCCACCCGCGATACCGGAGGGCGACCGATAGACCCGATCCTTGAACTGAGGATCCGGCGTCTCCGGCACGGTCGGCTGCTGGTCGGGCGTCGTCATACCCCGATTCTGCCCGACGCCACCCAGGATCGATTTCCAGCCCCTTGTCTTTTCAGCCCTCCGGCGTTTGAGGAGCG
>NZ_LIQZ01000239.1 GCF_001418655.1 Streptomyces phaeochromogenes
AGCCTCTCCGGCGTTTGAGGAGCGGGGGTTCGGGGGCGGAGCCCCTGAAAAGGGACGGGAATGGGTAGGGGCGGCGGGGGCGAGAAAAACCCACGGTCGCCGCGCTCACCCTGGTGTCGTGACGAAGTCGATCAGTTCTTCCACGCGGCCCAGTAGCTCCGGCTCCAGGTCTCGGTAGGAGTGGACCGAGCCGAGGATCCGCTGCCAGGCGGCGCCCGTGTTGTCGGGCCAGCCCAGGGCCCGGCAGACCCCCGTCTTCCAGTCCTGCCCCCGCGGCACACGGGGCCAGCCAGGGATGCCGACGGACGCCGGTTTCACGGCCTCCCAGACGTCGATGTACGGATGCCCCACGACAAGCGCGTACTCACTCGTCACGGCCTCCGCGATCCGCGACTCCTTCGTGCCGGGGACGAGATGGTCGACCAGCACCCCGAGCCGCGCATCCGCCCCGGGATCGAACTCGTCGACGATGGCGGGCAGATCGTCGATGCCCTCCAGGTACTCGACGACGACGCCCTCGATCCGGAGGTCGTCGCCCCAGACCCGTTCGACGAGTTCCGCGTCGTGCCGCCCCTCGACGTAGATGCGTCCCGCTCGGGCGACCCGGGCCCGAGCCCCGGGCACGGCAACCGAACCGGAAGCCGTACGAGAGGGGCGTACGGGTGCGGACGACGGGCGCACCAGCGTCACCACGCGCCCCTCCAGCAGGAACCCCCTGGGCTCCAGCGGAAACACCCGGTGCTTGCCGAAGCGGTCCTCAAGGGTGACCGTCCCCGCCTCGCAACGGATCACGGCACCGCAGAACCCGGTCCCGGGCTCCTCGACCACGAGCCCCGGCTCCGCCGCCACCTCGGGCACGGGCTTGGGCTTCTTCCACGGAGGGGTCAGGTCCGCTGAGTACTGGCGCATTCGGATGACGATAGGAGAAGGCCCCCGCCCGGCGCACCGAGCCCCCCTGCGACACGCCGACAGCCCGCCCAGGACAGCCGACTGAGCTTCCTGAGACACGTCGCCGAGCCTCCTGCGACACGCTCACGAGCTCTCTACGACACGCCGAAACGCCGTGCCAGCGCGTCCCGTTGGGCCCGTACGAAGCCGGCGTCCACCGCTGCCCCGTGGCCGGGCACGTACACGGCGTCCTCGCCCCCGAGGGCCAGCAGCCGGTCCAGGGCCGCGGGCCAGCGGGAGGGGACGGCGTCGGGGCCCGCCTGGGGTTCGCCGGACTCCTCGACGAGGTCACCGCAGAAGACGATCTCCGGCGAGCCGGTACGGGGGCTGTCGGCGCCACCGGGGTCTCCCAGGTCGCTGCGGACCAGAACCGCCAGGTCGTGGCCCGTGTGGCCCGGGCCCACGTTCGCCAGCAGGACCCGCACTCCGCCGCCCAGGTCGAGCGTCCACTCGCCGGAGACGAGGTGCTGGGGGCGGACGAGGAGGTCCGCCGCCTCGGCCGCCTCGCCCGGGTCGGCGCCGTTGCGTTCGGCATCCGCCCGCAACTCGTCCCGTCCGTCGGCGAGCACCCGCTCAAGGCCGGCCGCCCCGAAGATCTCGACCCCCGCGAAGGCCGCCGCGCCGAAGACGTGATCGAAGTGCGCGTGGGTGAGCGCGAGATGGGTGACCCGCCCGCCCCCGAGCAACCGCCGCGCCTCCGTACGCAGCCGCGCGCCCTCCCGCAGCCCCGACCCCGCGTCGATCATGAGCGCCGCACCCTCGCCCACCACGAGCCCGGCCGTGCAGTCCCACACCGGAAGCCGGCAGCGCCCCACACGCGGACCCAGTTCCTCCCACCCGGCCTCTTCCCAAGTCACGCTCATACGCCGACGCTAGCTCTACGCCCCATGAAGTGCGCAGACAGCGGCGGACAGCAGTCGGGACAGAGCAGGACAGCCCCGTACACGTCGTCGTGACATCGCAGGGCCGCCCTTGCCCGGGGCGCACCTACCGGCCGTACACTTGGCCCGGGGATGCTGGCACTCGCGCACGCTGAGTGCCAGGCAAGGCGATCAAGGATGATCGAGGACCGCATCGAGACCGCATCGAAGACCGCGGGGAAGACCAGCTGGAGGTGTGCGCGATGCTCAGTGAACGCAGGCTCGAAGTGCTGCGCGCCATCGTCCAGGACTATGTGGGCACCGAGGAGCCGGTCGGTTCCAAGGCGCTCACGGAGCGCCACCGGCTGGGCGTCTCCCCGGCGACCGTCCGTAACGACATGGCCGTGCTGGAGGACGAGGGCTACATCGCCCAGCCGCACACCAGCGCCGGCCGCATCCCCACGGACAAGGGCTACCGCCTCTTCGTCGACAGGCTCGCGGGCGTCAAGCCGATGACCGCACCGGAGCGGCGGGCGATCCACAGCTTCCTCGACAACGCCGTCGATCTCGACGACGTCGTGGGGCGGACCGTCCGGCTCCTCGCGCAGCTCACGCGGCAGGTCGCCGTCGTGCAGTACCCGTCGCTCACCCGCTCGACCGTGCGTCATGTGGAGCTGCTGTCGCTGGCCCCGGCCCGCGTCATGCTCGTACTGATCACGGACACCGGCCGGGTCGAGCAGCGCATGGTGGACTGCCCGGCGCCCTTCGGGGAGGCCTCTGTGGCCGATCTACGCGCGCGGCTCAACAGCCGGATCGCGGGCCGCCGTTTCGCGGACGTCCCGCAGCTGGTGCAGGATCTCCCCGACGCTTTCGAGTCGGACGACCGGGGTACGGTCGCGACGGTGCTCTCCACCCTCATGGAGACCCTCGTCGAGGAGACCGAGGAGCGGCTGATGATCGGCGGCACCGCCAATCTGACCCGCTTCGGACATGACTTTCCCCTCACCATCCGTCCCGTCCTCGAGGCACTTGAGGAGCAGGTCGTTCTCCTCAAACTCCTTGGTGAGGTCAATGATTCGGGCATGGCCGTACGGATCGGTCACGAGAACGCCCATGAGGGACTCAACTCCACGTCCGTCGTCTCGGTCGGCTACGGTTCGGGCGTCGAGGCAGTAGCAAAACTTGGCGTGGTCGGCCCGACGCGCATGGATTACCCCGGAACGATGGGAGCGGTACGAGCGGTGGCACGGTACGTAGGACAGATCCTGGCGGAGTCGTAAGTGGCCACGGACTACTACGCCGTACTCGGCGTGCGCCGCGACGCGTCCCAGGACGAGATCAAGAAGGCATTCCGGCGGCTCGCACGCGAGCTGCATCCGGACGTCAATCCCGATCCGAAGACGCAAGAGCGCTTCAAGGAGATCAACGCCGCTTACGAGGTGTTGTCGGACCCGCAGAAGAAGCAGGTCTACGACCTCGGCGGTGACCCGCTGTCCCAGGCGGGCGGCCAGGGCGCGGGCGGCTTCGGCGCCGGCGGGTTCGGGAACTTCTCGGACATCATGGACGCCTTCTTCGGCACGGCGTCGCAGCGGGGCCCGCGGTCGCGCACGCGGCGTGGCCAGGACGCGATGATCCGGCTGGAGATCGACCTCGACGAGGCGGCCTTCGGCACGACGAAGGACATCCAGGTCGACACGGCCGTCGTGTGTACGACGTGCAGTGGCGAGGGCGCCGCGCCCGGCACCTCCGCGCAGACCTGTGACATGTGCCGCGGTCGCGGTGAGGTGTCCCAGGTCACGCGGTCCTTCCTGGGCCAGGTCATGACGTCCCGGCCGTGTCCGCAGTGCCAGGGGTTCGGGACGGTCGTTCCGACGCCGTGCCCCGAGTGCGCCGGTGACGGGCGGGTCCGCTCGCGTCGGACCCTGACCGTGAAGATCCCCGCCGGTGTCGACAACGGCACGCGGATCCAGCTCGCGGGCGAGGGTGAGGTCGGGCCCGGTGGTGGTCCCGCCGGTGACCTGTACGTCGAGATCCACGAGGTCGCGCACTCCACCTTCCAGCGGCGCGGTGACGACCTGCACTGCACGGTCACCATCCCGATGACCGCGGCGGCTCTCGGGACGAAGGTTCCGCTGGAGACGCTCGACGGGATGGAAGAGATCGACATCCGTCCGGGTACCCAGTCCGGGCAGTCGGTTCCGTTGCACGGGCGGGGTATCACGCACCTTCGGGGTGGCGGGCGTGGTGATCTCATCGTGCATGTCGAGGTCATGACGCCGAGCAAGCTTGATCCCGAGCAGGAACGGCTGCTGCGCGAGCTTGCGCAGCTTCGGGGGGAGGAGCGGCCCACGGGTCAGTTTCAACCCGGGCAGCAGGGGCTGTTCTCCAGGCTGAAGGACGCGTTCAACGGTCGCTGAGGGTTTGCGCTGGGGGTTTGTTTCGCCCCCGCCGCCCTTACCCATTCCCGTCCCTGACTCAGGGGCTCCGCCCCCGAACCCCCGCTCCTCAAACGCCGGAGGGGCTGAAGTTCAAGTGGGGGTCTGGGGGCGTCAGCCCCCAGGGGAAGGGATCCTCCCGGCCTGATTCCCGTGGCTTATGCCCGGGGGAAGGCCGGATTCGGACTTGTACGGAGGACGTGACAACATGCCGTCATGTCCTCCGCGCTGACCGATCTCTTCCCACTCCCGATCGTGCAGGCCCCCATGGCGGGCGGCGTCTCCGTGCCGCAGCTCGCAGCGGCCGTGTCCGAAGCCGGGGGGCTCGGTTTCCTCGCCGCCGGCTACAAAACGGCCGACGGCATGTACCAGGAGATCAAGCAGTTGCGGGGCGCCACGAGCCGCCCGTTCGGCGTGAACCTGTTCATGCCGCAGCCCGAGTACGCAGACCCGGCCGCGGTCGAGGTCTACGCCCACCAGCTGGCCGGCGAGGCCTCCTGGTACGAGACCGAACTGGGCGACCGCGACAGCGGACGCGACGACGGATACGACGCCAAACTCGCCGTACTCCTCGACAACCCGGTACCGGTCGTCTCCTTCCACTTCGGCTGCCCTACGCGTGACGTCCTGGACTCCCTGAGCCGGGCCGGCACGCTGACCCTCGTCACCGCGACCACCGCCGAGGAGGCGCAGGCCGTGCAGTGGGCGGGCGCCGACGCGGTGATCGTGCAGGGCGTGGAGGCCGGCGGCCACCAGGGCACCCACCGGGACAACCCGGAGACCGACGGTTCCGGCATCGGACTGCTCTCACTGATCGCGCAGGTCCGCGAGACCGTGCAGATCCCGATCGTCGCGGCCGGCGGCATCATGCGCGGCAGCCAGATCGCCGCCGCGCTCGCCGCGGGCGCGAGCGCCGCCCAACTCGGCACGGCGTTCCTCGCCACCCCCGAGTCGGGCGCCAACGCCGTGCACAAGCAGGCGCTGACCAACCCCCTCTTCGTACGTACGCAGTTGACGCGCGCCTTCTCCGGCAGGCCCGCGCGGGGTCTGATGAACCGCTTCATGCGCGAGCACGGGCCGTACGCGCCCGCCGCCTACCCCGAGGTTCACCACCTCACCTCCCCCCTGCGCAAGGCCGCCGCCAAGGCGGGGGACGCGCAGGGGATGGCGTTGTGGGCGGGACAGGGCCACCGGCTAGCGCGCGAGCTGCCCGCAGGTCAGTTGGTCGAGGTGCTCACGGCCGAACTCGCCGCCGCCAAGACAGCGTTGTCGTCCAACTCGGGCGGAGGCCCGGTCCGTTGACCGCCCCGGTGTTCGTGGTGGACGTGGTGCCGGGCGGGCCCGAGTTCGTCCTCGACGGCCCCGAGGGGCGGCACGCCGTGTCCGTGAAGCGGCTGCGGGCGGGCGAGGACGTCGTCCTCACCGACGGGCAGGGGCGCTGGGTGGACGGCGTCGTCAAGGCGGCCGAGGGCAAGGACCGGCTCGTGGTGGCGGGTATCGCCGAGGTGCGTGAGGAGCCCGAGCCGGCTCCCCGTATCACCGTCGTCCAGGCGCTTCCCAAGGGCGACCGCGGTGAACTCGCCGTCGAGACCATGACGGAGACCGGTGTCGACGAGATCGTCCCGTGGGCCGCGTCCCGCTGCATCACGCAGTGGAAGGGTGAGCGGGGGCTCAAGGCGCTCGGGAAGTGGCGGGCCACCGCGCGTGAGGCGGGGAAGCAGTCTCGGCGGGTGCGGTTTCCGCTGGTCGCGGACGCGATGACGACCAAGCAGGTTGCCGCGTTTCTCGCCAAAGCGGACCTTGGGGTGGTGTTGCACGAGGACCGGGGGTACGGGAGTGAGCCGCTGGCTTCCGCCGAACTTCCCTCCTCCGGGCGGATCGTGCTCGTCGTCGGCCCCGAAGGTGGTGTCTCTCCTGCGGAGTTGGAGGCCTTTGCCGAGGCGGGCGCGAAGGCCTGCCGGCTGGGGCGCAGCGTCCTGCGCACCTCCACGGCAGGCACGGCGGCGACGGCCCTGCTCCTGACCCGCACGGGCCGCTGGTCCTGACGGAACGGGTTTCGCCCCCGCCGCCCTTACCCGTCCCGTCCCTGGGGGCTGCCGCCCCCAGACCCCCGCATCGGCCTGAACGGCCTCGTC
>NZ_LIQZ01000024.1 GCF_001418655.1 Streptomyces phaeochromogenes
CCTTCCCGTTCCCGTCCCTGGGGGCGCAGCCCCCAGGGACGGGAACGGGAAGGGGCGGCGGGGGCGATGAAAAGCCGTTTTCGTGGATGCGGGCCTAGCTGGGAGAATGGGACGGTCAGCCGTGCGAACCGTACCGCCGGCCGAAGACGCCTCCTGAGGAAAGAAGGACGTGCCGATCGTGGCTCAGAGCACCGAGACCACCGACTGGGTCTCCCGTTACGCGGATGAGGTCATCGAGGAGTCGGAGCGTCGGGCCCCGGGCAAACCGGTCGTCGTCGCGTCCGGACTGTCCCCGTCAGGGCCCATCCACCTCGGGAACCTCCGGGAGGTCATGACCCCGCACCTCGTCGCCGACGAGATCCGCCGCCGGGGCCACGAGGTCAGGCACCTCATCTCCTGGGACGACTACGACCGGTATCGGAAGGTGCCGAACGGGGTTGTGGGTGTCGATGACTCCTGGGGCGAGCACATTGGCCGGCCTCTGACCGCCGTCCCCGCCCCGAAGGGCTCCCCGTACGCGAGCTGGGCCGAGCACTTCAAGGCCGCGATGGTCGAGGCACTGGGCGAGCTGGGCGTCGAGTTCGACGGCATCAGCCAGACCGAGCAGTACACCTCCGGCACGTATCGCGAGCAGATCCTGCACGCGATGAAGCACCGGGGGGACATCGACGCGATTCTTGATCAGTACCGGACCAAGAAGGCCCCGGCCAAGAAGCAGTCGCAGAAGCCCCTCGACGAGGCCGAGCTCGAAGCCGCCGAGGGGTCCGGCGCGGCGGCCGACGACGACGGCACCGGCTCCGCCGGGTACTTCCCGTACAAGCCCTACTGCGGCGACTGCGGCAAGGACCTCACCACCGTCACGGCCTACGACGACGACACCACCGAGCTGACGTACACCTGCACCGCGTGCGACTTCTCGGAGACCGTACGGCTCAGTGAGTTCAACCGCGGCAAGCTGGTCTGGAAGGTCGACTGGCCGATGCGCTGGGCGTACGAGGGCGTCGTCTTCGAGCCCTCCGGCGTCGACCACTCCTCGCCCGGGTCCAGCTTCCAGGTCGGCGGACAGATCGTCGGGAGCATCTTCGGCGGCAAGCAGCCCATCGGCCCGATGTACGCCTTCGTGGGCATCTCCGGCATGGCGAAGATGTCCTCCTCCAAGGGAGGCGTGCCCACGCCCGGTGACGCGCTGAAGATCATGGAGCCGCAGATCCTGCGATGGCTCTACGCCCGCCGCCGTCCCAACCAGTCCTTCAAGATCGCCTTCGACCAGGAGATCCAGCGGCTCTACGACGAGTGGGACAAGCTGGAGGGCAAGGTCGCCGACGGGTCCGCCCTGCCGGCCGACGTCGCCGCGCACTCGCGTGCTGTCGGCACCGCCGCCGGCGAGCTTCCGAAGACGCCCCGCCCGATGCCCTACCGCACGCTCGCCTCCGTCGCCGACATCACCGCCGGCGCCGAGGACCAGACCCTGCGCATCCTCAGCGAACTCGACCCCGCCGACCCGCTCTCGTCCCTCGACGAGGTCCGGCCGCGGCTCGACAGGGCCGAGGCCTGGATCAACACCCAGGTCCCCGCCGACCAGCGCACGGTCGTCCGCAAGGAGGCCGACACCGAGCTCATCAAGTCCCTCGACGACCAGGGCCGCGCCTCGCTGCGGCTCCTCCTCGACGGACTCGACTCGCACTGGTCGCTCG
Organism: Streptomyces phaeochromogenes; assembly: GCF_001418655.1. Taxonomy (GTDB): domain Bacteria; phylum Actinomycetota; class Actinomycetes; order Streptomycetales; family Streptomycetaceae; genus Streptomyces; species Streptomyces phaeochromogenes. The sequence continues at coordinate 1,695 of NZ_LIQZ01000024.1, forward strand.
ACGGACTCACCCACCTCGTGTACGGGGTCCCGAAGGTCCAGGCCGGCTTCTCCGCCGACGCCACGCCGAAGGAGCTCCCGGCCGAGATCAAGGTCGCCCAGCGCACCTTCTTCGCCCTGCTCTACCACCTGCTGGTCGGCCGCGACACCGGCCCCCGCCTGCCCACCCTGCTCCTCGCGGTGGGCCAGGAGCGGGTCAGGAAGCTGCTCGGCGAGTAGGCGACCCGGGCGGCCTGGCGACCGCCAGGCCGCGGCACGGTCGTCGTATGTGCCTGTACGTGGAGGGGGCGCCCGGAGATCTCCGGGCGCCCCCTCCACGCGTATCCACGCCGGGTGCTGGTGCTACGCGATGTGGTCTTCCTGCAGTTCCGCCGTGTGGCGGTTGGTGAAGCGGTTGACCATGCGGTCGGCCTCGCGCTGCGGGAGCATCGTGCCGTACGTCGCCTCCACGTCACCCCTGAACTGGCCCGAGGTCGGGTAGCTGCCGTCTATCGACTTCTTGAAGACCAGGTAGTAGTCCTCCTCGGTCGGCTCCGTGCCGCCGCCCGCCCCCATTTCACGGGTACGGCCCGGTCCTGCCGGGATCGGGAAGGTACCGGTGTCCTCCGGGGAGGGCTCCGGGGCCGGAGCCGGCGGCTCCTCGAACTGCTGCGGAAACGTCTCCTGCTCGAACTGCCGAGGGTCCTGGAACCGCTGCTGTTCCTCGAACTGCCGCGGATCCTGGAAGCGCTGCTGTTCCTCGAACTGCCGCCGGTTCTCGAACTGCTGCCGGTCCTCGAACTGTTCGGCCTGCTGCTCCCCGTACCACTCGGTGTACGCGGCGTCCGGGTCGTACGTCGGGTCGTAGCCGCCCTGGTACGCGATGGCCTGGGGGTCCCGGGCATGCAGCCACGGGTTCTGCGGCTCGGCGTACTCCGGCTGCTCGGGGGGTTCGTCGCCCGCGGGAGCGGAACCCTGCGACCGGGCATGTGCCGCGTCGTTCTGTACGGCGGGCACGGTCTCGGGGGTGTGACGGCCCGGCGCCGCGTTGACCGGCTCCAGGGCGGGCTGCGGCGCGGGGGGCAGCAGCGCAGGCTCGATGCCCGCCGCGGCCAGACCCGAAGGGGCCGTCTCCGCCAGGGGCACGCCGTAGCGGGCCAGCCGCAGCGGCATCAGGGACTCGACCGGGGCCTTGCGGCGCCAGGCGCGGCCGAAGCGCGAACGCAGCCGTGCCTGATAGACGAGACGCTCCTGCTCCAGCTTGATGACCTGCTCGTAGGAGCGCAGCTCCCACAGCTTCATCCGGCGCCAGAGCAGGAACGTGGGCAGCGGGGACAGCAGCCAGCGGGTGAGGCGCACGCCCTCCATGTGCTTGTCGGCCGTGATGTCCGCGATCCGGCCGATCGCGTGCCGTGCCGCCTCGACGGAGACCACGAACAGGATCGGGATCACACCGTGCATCCCGACGCCCAGCGGGTCCGGCCAGGCGGCGGCGCCGTTGAACGCGATCGTCGCCGCCGTCAGCAGCCACGCCGTCTGGCGCAGCAGCGGGAACGGGATCCTGATCCAGGTCAGGAGCAGATCGAGCGCGAGCAGGACGCATATTCCCGCGTCGATACCGATCGGGAAGACGTAGCTGAACTTCCCGAAGCCCTTCTGGAGGGCGAGTTCGCGCACCGCCGCGTACGAACCGGCGAAGCCGATCCCGGCGATGACGACGGCTCCGAAGACGACCACCCCGATGAGAATCCGGTGCGTCCTCGTGAGCTCCATAGGCGCGGACACCCGTACTCCCCTCCCATGACGACCTGTTGCGCGCAACAGAGTGGCACATGTGTACGGGGTCCGGGCGCCCAGTACGGCACCAGCCCGGCCCCCACGGAGGCCGGGCCGCTGCAAATGTCCTGGTCCGGCCGGGAGTTGGGCGGCGGCCGGATTTCCGGAACGGTCGTCAGTCCTTCTTCGTGGCCGACTTGCTCGGGCTCTTGCTCGTGCCCGAGTCCTTGCCGAGGTCCGAACCCTGGCCCGCGCTCTTGCTCGCGCTCTTGCTCGGGCTGGGGCTCTTGCTCGGCGCCGTGCTGCCACCGGTCGCGGAGCCGCCGCCGGCCCCGTTCGCCGTCCGGACCGCCTCCACGGCCTCCTTGGCGGCCTTCTCCGCCGCCTTCGTCAGGTCGGCCACCTTCGGGGCCTTGTCGCCCGCCAGACCCGCGCCGTTGTAGTCGACCGTCACGACGACGTTCTCGACGCGCGTCACGACCGTCTGCTGCTTGAAGGTGCCTTCCTTCTTCTTCAGGTCGTACGTCACCAGCGTCGCCTCGTTGCCCATCCCGGTCAGCGGCTGCGACTTGGTGTCCTTCGCGCCCTCGACCGAGCGGGCGTCCTCGGCGTGCTTGGTGAAGTACTCCGAGGCCAGCTTCTCGCCCGTACCGCGGGTCGCGTCCGACTCGAAACGCAGCAGGGACACGTTCAGCCAGCGGAACTGCGAACCGTCCACGCCGTTGTTGTCCAGGCTGTTCCAGGAGCAGTTGCCGCGCGTCGCCCCGTCGCCCGACTTGCCCTCCTTGTCGGACTTGGTGCCCTTCGGCACCATTTCCTTCAACGTCTTCGACGAGAACACCTTGCAGGGCTCCGGAAGCTTCGCGTACGCGGCCTCCTTCACCACCGAACCGGCCTCCGTCGCGGACGACGACGCCGAGGCGCCGGAGTCCTTCTTCGCGTCGTCGCCGGAGCCGTCGCCGGAGTCCGAGGAGCAGCCGGAGGCGACGAGCATCATCGGGACGGCAGCCGCGCCGACAAGGATGCGGGTGAGTCGCTGACGCTGGCGCTGTGCGGGTCGGTGCATGGTTCCTTCACTCAAGACGCTGGGTGTGCGTGCGAACGGCCGCGTCCTCGGTCGGCCGCACTCGGTCGGGTCCGAGGGGCCACGGTACGCCGAACGGGACACGGGTGACTCGGGTTCCGCCCAGCCCGAAACCCCTCCCGGGAGCCCCTAGTCGTCGAACGTCCCGGCGAGCTGACTGGCCAGTTTCCGCGCTCTGTCCTGCATGTCCTTGCTGCTCGGGACGTCGGTCGTGGTCGCCGGCTGCTCGTCGTACTGGATCGTCACGACCACATTGGACGTGCGGAACACCACAGTCACCGTGCGCTGCCGGGAGCTGCTCAGTGCGTCGTCCAGGAACGCCTCGTCGCCCAGGTCGTCGAGCGTGCGGGGCTGGAGGGCGGAGGGCGTGGAGCCGTCGGAGGGGGTGGCGGAACCGCTCTCGTCGTCGCCCTCCGCGCCCGACGCGCTGGAGCTCGGACCGGAACCGGTGCCGCCCGAAGGGGATCCGCTCGGGTCGGGGGATGAACCGGACGGGCTGGATGATTCGGGCGACTCGGATGCATCCGACGACTCCGACGAGGCGACCGGCTCCGGGAGGTCCGCCGCCGTCTCCCGCTTCAGGTATATGTCCGTCGCGCGGTCGTCGTCGCTGACCGCGTTGTCGTACGAGACCACGCGCTCGAAGTCCACCAGCAGGTGATCCGTCGCCCCGGTCGACTGCGCCTTCCAGCGGCAACCGACCTTGCGGTCCGTGTCGTACGTCTGCGTCGCCGTGCCCTCGTACGCCTTCTCGCGCTGCTCCTCGTCCGTGACCTGCTTGATGCCGGGCAGCAGCGAGTCCAGCGTGCCGTGCGACACCGCGGCGCACGGCTCCGGGAGCGTGCGGTACTTGCCGGGCTGGGCCGCGGTCGGTGTCGTGGCCGATTCGCCCGGCTTCGGGTCGGTCGTGCCGTCGTCGTTGCCCGATCCACCGGTGCAGCCGGCCAGCAGCACCGCGAGGAGCGCGGCGACGCCGGGTACGTACGCCTTCCGCTGCACGGTGGGGCTCCTCTCGACGGGTCGCCGCGCTGGGCGCGCGACCGGGGTGTCCTGTGGTTATGCGTTGGTTATTCAGTTGCCGCGCGGGGGCGGCTCCTGGAGACAATGTGTATCGCACGCACTGCCGTGAACGCCGGTCCGTTGTCCCAAACGTTGACCTTGGCGCCGGTTTTGCGATTTGTGACTTCTGCTTGTTTTACGGGGGAATGAGGACGATATGTCGTACGTGGAAGTGCCGGGCGCGAAGGTTCCGATCCGCATGTGGGCGGACCCGGCGTCGGTCGAGGACGTCGCGATGCAGCAGCTCCGCAACGTCTCGACGCTCCCCTGGATCAAGGGCCTCGCCGTCATGCCGGACGTCCACTTCGGCAAGGGCGCGACGGTCGGTTCCGTGATCGCCATGCAGGGGGCCGTGTGTCCCGCGGCGGTCGGGGTCGACATCGGGTGCGGGATGTCCGCGGTCAGGACGTCGCTGACGGCCAACGACCTGCCCGGGGACCTTTCCCGGCTGCGGTCGAAGGTCGAGCAGGCCATTCCGGTGGGGCGGGGGATGCATGACAGCCCCGTGGACCCTGGTGGGTTCCACGGGCTGGCCACGGCGGGGTGGGACGACTTCTGGGGGCGGTTCGACGGTGTGGCCGAAGCGGTCAAATTCCGTCAGGAGCGGGCCACGAAGCAGATGGGGACGCTCGGATCCGGAAACCACTTCGTCGAGGTGTGCACGGATACGACCGGTTCTGTTTGGCTGATGCTGCACTCCGGTTCCCGGAACATCGGCAAGGAACTGGCCGAGCACCACATAGGTATCGCCCAGAAGCTCTCGCACAACCAGGGTCTGGTCGATCGCGACCTCGCCGTATTCATCGCGGACACCCCGCAGATGGCGGCGTACCGCACCGATCTGTTCTGGGCGCAGGAGTACGCGAAGTACAACCGCACGCTGATGATGGCGCTCCTGAAGGACGTGGTCCGCAAGGAGTTCAAGAAGGCGAAGCCGACCTTCGAGCCGGAGATCAGCGCGCACCACAACTACGTGGCCGAGGAGCGGTACGAGGGCATGGACCTGCTGGTCACCCGCAAGGGCGCGATCCGCGCGGGCTCCGGCGAGTACGGGATCATCCCGGGCTCGATGGGCACGGGTTCGTACATCGTGAAGGGGCTCGGCAACGAGAAGGCGTTCAACTCGGCCTCGCACGGGGCGGGCCGGCGCATGAGCCGTAACGCCGCCAAGCGTCGCTTCTCGACAAAGGACCTGGAGGAGCAGACGCAGGGTGTGGAGTGCCGCAAGGACTCCGGCGTCGTGGACGAGATCCCGAGCGCGTACAAGCCGATCGAGCAGGTAATCGACCAGCAGCGCGACCTCGTGGAGGTCGTCGCGAAGCTGAAGCAGGTTGTGTGCGTGAAGGGCTGAACGCTGTGTGCGAAAAGGGCTGAACCACGAGTGGGGCCCGGGCTGTTGTCGGCCCGGGCCTCATTTTTTTCATCTCACCGAAGGGAACTGCCATTGCTGGCCAGTGAGTTATTGGGGTTCCCCGCCGATGAGGGAGGAAGGGATCTTCGTGGTCGACTACCAAGGTGTGCAGGAGAGGAGGCGGTCATGAGACCGGCCCGGCCGCGCTACTTCGCGTGCGTTACCGCGTAGATCATCACGAACGCCACCAGGTGGATGCCGAAGAGGAAGTACGCGAGGTACCACCAGACGTAGCGTTCGTCCTTCTTTTCCTGGTCCAGGCGGCGTTGTTCCTGGTCCTGCTGCGGGGTGGGCTCGGTGTCCGGCACTACAGCTCCCTGTGGACCTTCGTGTTGGAGGCCTGGGCGCGGGGGCGTACGACCAGGAGGTCGATGTTGACGTGGGAGGGGCGGGTGACCGTCCAGGTGATGGTGTCGGCGACGTCGTCGGCGGTCAGGGGCTCCGCGACGCCGGCGTAGACCTTCGAGGCCTTCTCGGAGTCGCCGCCGAAGCGGGTCAGGGCGAACTCGTCCGTCTTGACCATGCCGGGGGCGATCTCGATGACGCGGACCGGGGTGCCGACGATCTCCAGCCGGAGGGTCTCGGCCAGGACGTGCTCGGCGTGCTTGGCGGCCACATAGCCCGCGCCGCCCTCGTAGGTGCTGTGGCCCGCGGTCGAGGAGACGACGACCACCGTGCCGTCGCCGCTCGCGGTCAGCGCGGGGAGCAGCGCCTGGGTGATGTTCAGCGTGCCGATGACGTTCGTCTCGTACATCTGGCGCCACTCCGCCGGGTCGCCGGACGCGACCGGGTCGGCCCCGAGCGCGCCGCCCGCGTTGTTGACGAGGACGCCGATCTTCTTGAAGGCGGTGGCGAACTCGTCGACCGCCGCGCGGTCCGTGATGTCCAGCGCGTACGCCGTCGCCTGGCCGCCCGCCGCGTCGATCTCCTCCGCGAGCGCCTCGATACGGTCCTTGCGGCGGGCGGTGAGGACGACGCGGTAGCCCGCCGCCGCCAGCTGCCTGGCCGTCGCGGCGCCGATTCCGCTGCTCGCGCCGGTGACGACGGCGATGCGGGAGGCGGCGGAGGGCGCGGCGAATGCGGCGGCGGTCATGGGCTGCTCCTCGGGGGAGGGGGCGGGCGCGGCCGTGGTGCGGGGCCGCCGCTCGCTCGTACGGTCGATTGCTTCACCGGCCAGGATAGGCGGGCGGGGTGTACGGCCCCGTCGGGCGTCTCACCTGATGGGCGGCGCCTGTCGTGCGGCCCAGGTGGCATACATCCGTCGACGTACGGAGACATGCGGGTCGACGCGGAGGACATGACACATGCGGATGCGGATTCTTTGTGGGCTGGGTGCGGCTGCCTTGGTGGCCCTGGCCTCTCCGGCTGCGACTGCCACGGCGGCACCGGTCGTGGACGCGGCCCCGGCCGTGGCGCCCGAGGCCGATCTCGCCTACCACGGGCACCTGTCGATGACCGGCGGACGCGTGGACCTGCGGATGACCCCGCAGAACCACGGCCCCTCCGGCATCGCGGAGGCGACCGTACGGCTGCGGTGGTCGGTGCCGCTCGCGGACGAGCAGGGGCTGCCGGCCGGGTGCGCGCGCACGGAGGTGCGCACGGTGATGTGCCGCACTGGGGCGCTGCCCGCGGACGGGTGGGGGGAGACGATCACCATGGCCGTACGGCTGAGGGGGGCGCCCTCGGAAGTGACGCTGGGCATCGACACGGTGTGGGGCGGCGGCGCGGTGGACCGCAACCACCACAACGACCGGCAGGAGGTGCTGGTGCTGGACACCGGGGACACGTATGTCTTCTAGGGGCGGCGTGGGGTATTGGGTGCGGGTGAGTTTCGGCTGAGCGCGCAGTTCCCCGCGCCCCTTGAGGCCCGGCCGCGCCCTCAGTGGGTGCTCTGGGCGTACGCCGTCGGAGGCACCCCCACCGTCGCTGTGAAGTCGCGGATCAGGTGGGCCTGGTCCGCGTAGCCGAGGTCTGCCGCGAGGGTGGCCCAGTCGGTGGACGGGGTGGACTCGGCGTGCTCCAGGGCCTCGTGGATGCGGTAGCGGAGGATGATCCACTTGGGGCCCACGCCGACGTAGGTGGAGAAGAGGCGCTGCATCGCTCGTACGGTCATGCCCTGGGCGCGGGCGAAGTCGGCGACGCGGCGGATCGTGCGGTCGGTCCGGATGGTGTCGACCAGGTCCCTCGCCAGGTCGGCGCGGGGGTCGGGGGCCGGGGCGAGGCCCAGCAGGAACGTGTCGAGCGCCGCCACACGGGCCGTCTCGTCGGGCGGGGTCAGCACGGCGTCCAGGTCGTCCCTGGCCGCGGGGAGGACCTCCGTCAGGGGCAGGCGCCTGCCCGTCCACTCGGACACCGGGTGCCGCGGTGCGAAGGGGTGGAAGCTGCCCGGCCGGAACTTGATGCCGCAGACCCGGCCCCGTCCCTCCAGCTTCTGGGTGAAGAGCCCGAGCTGGATGCCCGCGAACTCCACGAAGGGGTCCTGGCCCTCGAACTGCTGGAAGACGACGTGGACCGCGGGGTGCGGGACCACATGGGAGACGTACGGCTCGGGGAGGTCCCAGTCGATCAGCCAGTAGTACTCCACGTGACGACGGAGGGGCTCGGCGGGCTCGGGTCGGCGGAAGTCCACCTGCGCGAGGAACTCCGCGGCGTCGACGATGCCTCTCGTGTCGCGGTCGCGGTCGCGGTCGGCGTCGCGGTCGGTGTCGTGGTTTGCGTCACGGCTTGGGGCGGCCATATCGGGATGGTAGGACGGGGCACTGACAGCGGCGCGGGGCACGGGTGGCCGGGGGCCCGGTGGCCTGCGCGTACCGGGGATGCCTGGTACGGGGATGCCGTGGCACCGGGGGTGTCGGAGGCTGGGAATAGCCCGGCGGGGTCCATCGTTGGCGGGTATAGTTGAATCGTAAACAACCTGCGGAGGATGAGGCAGCCATGCAGTTCGGGATCTTCAGCGTCGGTGACGTCACGCCGGACCCCACCACGGGCCGGGCGCCGTCCGAGCACGAGCGGATCAAGGCCATGGTCGCCATCGCGCAGAAGGCCGAGGAGGTCGGGCTCGACGTCTTCGCGACCGGCGAGCACCACAACCCGCCGTTCGTGCCGTCGTCGCCGACGACCATGCTCGGCTGGATCGCCGCGCGCACCGAGAAGCTCATCCTCTCCACCTCCACCACCCTCATCACCACCAACGACCCGGTGAAGATCGCCGAGGACTTCGCGATGCTCCAGCATCTGGCGGACGGGCGCGTGGACCTGATGATGGGGCGCGGCAACACCGGGCCTGTCTACCCCTGGTTCGGGAAGGACATCAGGCAGGGCATCAACCTCGCCGTCGAGAACTACGCGCTGCTGTACCGGCTGTGGCGCGAGGAAGTCGTCGACTGGGAGGGCAAGTTCCGTACGCCGCTGCAGTCGTTCACGTCGACGCCCCGGCCGCTGGACGGCGTGCCGCCGTTCGTCTGGCACGGCTCGATCCGCTCGCCCGAGATCGCCGAGCAGGCCGCGTACTACGGCGACGGGTTCTTCCACAACAACATCTTCTGGCCGGCCGACCACACCAAGCGGATGGTCGAGCTGTACCGGTCGCGGTACGCGCACTACGGGCACGGCACGGCGGAGCAGGCGATCGTCGGGCTCGGCGGCCAGATCTTCATGCGCAGGAACTCGCAGGACGCGGTCCGGGAGTTCCGGCCGTACTTCGACAACGCGCCGGTGTACGGGCACGGGCCGTCCCTCGAGGACTTCACCCAGCAGACCCCGCTGACGGTCGGCTCGCCGGAGCAGGTGATCGAGAAGACGCTGGGCTTCCGGGAGTACGCCGGTGACTACCAGCGTCAGTTGTTCCTGGTGGACCATGCCGGGCTGCCGCTGAAGTCCGTGCTGGAGCAGATCGACATGCTGGGCGAGGAGGTCGTGCCCGTGCTGCGCGAGGAGTTCGCGAAGCGGCGTCCGGCCGGGGTGCCGGATGCGCCGACGCACGCGTCGCGGGTCGCTGCCGCGGCTGTGGCTGACGCCGACAAGGAGGTGACCTCGTCATGAAGCTCGTCGTCGTCTCCGCGGGGCTGAGCGTTCCGTCGTCCACGCGGCTGCTGGGTGACCGGCTGGCCAACGCGACCGCCGAGCGCACCTCGGCGGACGTCCAGGTGGTGGAGCTGCGTGACCTCGCGGTCGAGATCGCGCACAACTTCACCAACGGCTTTCCGGGGCCCGCGCTGGGTGCCGCCCTGGAAGCGGTGGCGTCGGCGGACGGGCTGATCGTCGTCACGCCGGTGTTCTCCGCCTCGTACAGCGGTCTGTTCAAGTCCTTCTTCGACGTGCTGGACCCGGAAGCGCTGGCCGGGAAGCCCGTGCTGGTCGCGGCGACCGGGGGGTCGGCCCGTCATTCGCTGGTCCTGGAGCACGCGTTGCGGCCGCTGTTCGCGTATCTGCGGGCGGTGGTCGTGCCCACCGGGGTGTACGCGGCTTCGGAGGACTGGGGGGCCGAGGGGCTCGTTGAGCGGATCGACCGGGCCGCGGGGGAGTTGGCGGGGCTGATGAACGGCCTGGCGGCCGGACGGTCAGGGTCGGTGCCGGTTTCGGTGCCGACGCAGGGCGGGGTGGAGCTCGTGCGTGGCGGTGGGTTCGAGGTGGTTCCGTTCGAGCAGCAGCTCGCCGCGTTGCGACCGGAGTAGCGAGCGGGGCTCGGGGGCTCGGGGTGTTGCCGCACCGGCCGGCCGGGGTGCTGGGGGCGTCCTCCGGCCGGCCGGGCGGGTTTGTGGGGTCCGCGGGTTCTCTTCGGGCCTTCAGCAAGAGCCGCAGATGTCAGGACTCCCCCTACGAGCCGCCCGCCGTGCGAAAGCGGGCGGCTCGTCGCATCGGCCCGGGAAGCCGGGCGGGCCGGTGCGGGAGCCGGGCGGTCCTGGGGGACTGGGAACCCATGTGGGCCGCCCGGCGTACTGGATGTGACGCCCTCGGAGCCCCGGGCGTCACGGTCCTGTGGGTCTTGTGCTGTTGATGGCGGGGGGCCGGCCGTTCGTCGGGCGGCGGAAGCGGTGGGTCTGGCGGCGGGCCCAGCCCGTGGCGCGGACCCGGCCGCGGGTCCAGGCGCGGCGGACGCGGGTGGCCCTGAGTTCCGTGAACAGGGCCTCGTAGCGGTCGACGATCGGGTCGGCGTCGTAGCGGTGGGAGCTCCGCAGGGCCGCCTCGCCCATCGCCTGCCGTAGCGGGTCGTCCGTGATCAGGTCGAGCATCGCCTCGGCGAGGGAGCGGGCGTCGCCCACGGGCGTCAGACGGCCGTCGACGCCCTCCGTGATGATCTCGGCGGGGCCCAGCGGGCAGTCCGTGCTGATCACCGGCACCCCGCAGCGCATCGCCTCGACCAGGGTCATCCCGAACGACTCCGCGTCCGAGGCCGAGACCACCATCGCCGATTTGGCGAACTCCGCCTCGATCGGCGTACGCGGTCCCATGAGGCGGGCGTGTCCGGCCAGGCCCAGGCCGTCGATCAGGTGCTGGAGGTGTTCGCGCTCGGGACCGCCGCCGAAGATCCGCAGCTGCCAGTCGGGTTCCTTGGAGGCGACCGCGGAGAAGGCCTCGATCAGCAGGTCGAAGCGTTTGCCGCGGACCAGGCGGCCGGCCGCGGTGATCACCTTCGTGGTCCCGTCCCGGGTGAGGCCCTGCGGCGCGGGCACCATGTTCGGCACCGCGGCGACCCGTACGCCCGGCAGCGGCATCCGCTGCCGGTACACCTCCGCGTCCGCCTCCGTCGTCGTCACCACCGCGTCCAGCGAGCGGTAGGCGCGGGCCAGGACACCCCGCAGCCGCTTGCTGTGCGAGTCGTGCCGCAGATGCTCCTGGGCGATCCGCAGCGCCCGGCGCGGGGCGAACCGGGCCACGTACACGTTGATGCCGGGCCGCGTACCGATCACCACGTCCGCGTCGCAGCCCGTCAGATAGTCGCGGGCGCGCAGGTCGGTGAGCCGGGTGTACTGGTCGTAGCGCTTGTCGGAGGCGGGGAAGTCGACGGCCGGCTGCGCGTAGGACGGGTCCGTGAGGTCCTGGCTGCCGTCCCGTTCGTCGACCAGCGGGACCACCGTGATCCGCGGGTCGACGGTGAACCTCGGCTCGTCCCGGTGCCGCCTCATCGACACGATCTCCACGTCGTGCCGCCCGGCGAGCGCCGCCGCGAGGTTGAGCGTGGTGCGGACGGTCCCCCCGATGGCGTACGCGTTGTGCAGAAGGAACACGATCCTCATGCGTTCGGTGGTCTCCCTACGTTTCATGCGGTGCGCTGCCTCCCCGTTGCGGCGCTCGCCCCCGGCATCGGGGACACAGTGGCGGGGCGAGGTAAGCCACCGGTCCCGGCAGGGTGAGAGCCGGGTAAGAGGCCCGGCCGTACCCCTCTCCAGCAGGTAGTACGTTCCCCAGGGCTTGGCAGACTGGTCCCGTGCCCCAGAATCTGCTGCTCGCCGAGGACGACCGTGCGATCCGCCATGCCCTGGAGCGGGCCCTGACCCTGGAGGGATACGCGGTCACGGCGGTCGCCGACGGCGTCGAGGCGCTCGCGCAGGCCCACCGCACCCCACCCGACGTGCTCGTTCTCGATGTGATGATGCCGGGCATCGACGGCCTCCAGGTCTGTCGCGTCCTGCGTGCAGAGGGCAACCGCACCCCCATCCTGATGCTCACCGCACTCGTCGAGACCGCGGACCGTATCGCCGGTCTGGACGCGGGCGCCGACGACTACGTGGTAAAGCCGTTCGACGTCGAGGAGGTCTTCGCCCGGCTCCGGGCCCTGCTCCGGCGTACGGGCGCCCCCGTCGACGTACCCAGTGAACCGCCGCGCATGCCCGACGGCCAGATCGCCGCCGCGGGTCTGCGCATCGATCCGCAGGCCCGTCGCGTGTGGCGGGGCCCGCACGAGGTCGAGCTCACCCGCACCGAGTTCGACCTCCTGGAACTGCTCGTCCGCAACGCGGGCATCGTCCTCGACCACACGACCATCTACGACCGCATCTGGGGCTACGACTTCGGGCCCGGCTCCAAGAACCTCGCCGTGTACGTCGGCTATCTGCGGCGCAAGCTCGACGAGCCGGGCGCGCCCTCCCTGATCCACACGGTGCGCGGTGTGGGGTACGTGCTGAGGGAGGACTGAGTGCGCTCCGGCGCGCGTCTGAGGCGCTGGGTGGCCCGGGCGCGGCTGTCCTCGCTGCGCACCACCTTCACGGTGTCGTTCGCGGCCGTGGCAGCCGCCGTCACCGTCCTCGTGGGGTTCCTGTCGTACGACGCCGCCGCCCGGCTCGTACGCGTCGACCAGCAGACCGTGTTCGAGGGTGTCGTGCAGGATCTGCTCGACGAGGTGCGCCACAGCGCGCTGACCCCGGCCGACTTCGCCACCGCGGACGCCGACGGCGGCCCGCGCGACGAACTGATCAGGCCGAGCGGCACGGTCGTGCAGGTTCTCGGGCCGGACGCGTCGGTCGTCGACCGCGGCCATCCGCCGCTGCCCGTCGGCGCCGACGACAGGCGGATCGCTGCCGCGCGGACGGCCGGCCAACTGGTGGAACACCGTGACGTCGACGTCGGCGACGGCATGTACCGGGTGGCCACCGTCTCGCTCGGCGACGGGCGGGGCGCGGTGCAGATCGCGCAGGAATTCAGCGACACCGAGGACCTGCTGCGTGAACTCCAGCAGCGGACCGTGCTGCTGGTGGGCGCCGTCGTGATCGCCGCCGGTCTCTTCGGCTGGTGGCTGGCCCGGCGCATCACCTCGCGGCTCGTCCGGCTCGCCGGGGCCGCCGAGGACGTGGCGCGCACCGGGCGGCTCGGCATCCAGGTGCCCGTCGCGGGATACGACGAGGTGGCGCGGCTCGGCCGTTCCTTCGACCGGATGCTGGGCCGCCTCGCCCAGTCCGAGGAGGACCAGCGGCGCCTGGTCCAGGACGCGGGCCATGAACTCCGTACGCCCCTGACCTCGCTGCGCACCAACATCTCGATGCTCCGCCGGATCGACGAGCTCCCGCCCGCCGTCCGCGGGGAACTGGTCGCCGACCTCGCCCAGGAGTCCCGCGAACTCACCGACCTGGTCAACGAGTTGGTCGACCTCGCGGCCGGCCAGTCGGACCGGGAGCCGCTCCAGCGGGTGGCCCTCGCCGACATCGCCGAGGACGTGGCGGTGGCGGCGAGGCGGCGGACGGGGCGGGCCGTCACGGTGCGGGTGTCCGGCGACACGGTGGTCGACGGCCGGCCCGGCGCGCTGCAACGGGCGCTGTCCAACCTCGTCGACAACGCGGCGAAGTTCGACCGGGGCGGGAGCGAGCCGATCGACATCGTGGTCACGGGAGTCGGGGCGCATGCGGGCGCGGGCGCCGGTGCCGGTACTGGTGTCGGCTCCGGTGCCGCTGTCCGTGTCGAGGTTCTCGACCGTGGGCCCGGTATCGCCGAGGAGGACCTCGATCGGGTCTTCGACCGCTTCTACCGCGCGCCGGACGCCCGGAGCCTGCCCGGCTCCGGGCGTCCGGCGCGC
>NZ_LIQZ01000240.1 GCF_001418655.1 Streptomyces phaeochromogenes
GCCTCCACCGCCCCCACCGCCTCCGCCGCCTCCGCCACCCGGGCCTCCGCCGAAGCCGCCACCACCGCCTCCGCCATTACCCGAGGAAGTCGTACCGCCCGCCGCGTTGATCCCGTCGTCACTGGAGCGGATGTCCACCGTGCCGCCGTTCACGGAGATGTCGGCGCCCTCGATGCCCTCGACGGCGGACGTGACCTTCAACGTCCCCTTGTCGACGGTCAGATCGCCCTCCGCGTGGACCCCGTCGTCACCGCTCGCGGCCGTGACCTTCGCGCCGTTGACGTGGACAGCACCATCGCTGTGGACGGCGTCGTCGGAGGCGTTCACAGCGACGGTTCCGCCCTCAAGGACGTTGATCACGCCCGCCTTCAGCCCCTTCGTGGACGCGTCGTCCGAGGGCTGCGTACCGCTGCCGCCGCCGCTCTCGACGGTCAGCGTGCCACCGGTGACCACCAGGTCGGTGGCCGCGTCGACCCCGTCGCCCTTCGCGGTCACCTTCACCGTGCCGCCGCCGACGGCGACGTAACCGGAGTCCTTGTCCTCGGAGTTGTCGGCCTTGAGCCCGTCGCCACCGGCCGTGACGGTCACCGAACCGCCCTCGACGATCAGGTAGTCCTTACCGCGGATGCCGTCGTCCACGGCATCGACCACGACCGTGCCGGAGGCGATCACCAGACCGTCCGTGCTCGTGATCCCGTCGTTGCCGTTGCCCCGCACGGTGAGCTTCCCGTCGCCCGTGACGGTGAGGTCGGCAACGCTGTGGAGCGCGGCATTGGCTTCGACGTCATCGGCGTACGAGTCGGCGTCACCGAGGGTGTTCTCGCTGCCGTCGGCGAGGATCACGACGGCCTCGTCCGCCTCGGTGATGTCGATCGCCGCACCGGAGGAGTGGGAGATCTTCGCCCCGTCGAGCACCAACTTCACGTCCTGGTCAGGGGCGTTGACGACAATCTGCCCGTCGGAGAGGGTGCCGCTGATGCGGTAGGTACCACCGGCGGTGATGGTGACGGTGGCGCCTTTAGCGGTAGCCCCACCCCCGTCCACGGAGGCCGAGTCGCCCTTGAGCTGGATCTCGACGGCGTCCGACTCGTCCCACTCGGCGTCGGAGTCCCCGGCGTGCGACTCCTTGTTGTCGGCGAGCACGGCGGCGGCGTCCTGGCCTCCGTCCACGGCGGCTGCGGACCCGCTCGTACCGTCGGAGCCCGACGAGGAGGCGCCGGAGTCGGAGTCGCTCCCGGAGGAGCACCCGGCGAGCGCGGCCGTGGCGAGGGCCATCGAGGCGAGGGCACCGACGGCCTTCGTACGAAACCGTCGTGCCCTCTTCGGAGGCGTGCTCGGCTGGGTGTTGAGGTAGGTCTTCATGCTGGGCTCCCGTCGAGCGCGGTCGGAAAGTGGCGCCGCAGTACGGGCAGCCAGCGGTTGGAGGGCAGGTCGGGACGCAGGGCGGCGAGCCCGGTGCCGTACTTCGACACGGGACAGGGCCGGTGCTTCAGCGACCAGAGCAGCCGGTCGGCCCCCGAGCCCGCCCGGCCCGACTTCGTCTCGACGATGGCCCGGTCCGGCGTACGCAGCGCGGTCCCGTCGGGCAGTGCCCAGGTCAGATCGGTGTCGACGGTCAGCCGGCTCCCGGTGGCCGGGAGGAAGAGGGTCGTACGCCGGTAGTACGTGGTCAGCGCGGGTACGAAGCGCAGACGCCCGGAGTTGATCCCGGCCTCGGCGAGTACGGTGTCGGCGTAGGCCCGGGCGCCGGGTCCGAGCCGCCGGACGTCCCCCTCGTACGGGATGCGCTGCTTGACCGTGGTGCCGCGCGGGCCACGCGTCTTGACCTCGAAGTAGTGACGCCCGGAGTCGAGGTAGGTACGGATCCGCAGCTTGAACCGCCGCCGCCGGTGCCGGGCCGCGCCCAGGTACCCGTCCATCTCCGGGGTGTCGAAGTAGACGGACCGGTACGCGAACTCCCGCGCGCCGTCCACGTCCAGAACCCGCGTGTCCTCGTCGAGGCCGCCCAGCACGAGGGGCAGATCGGCGACCGGCAGCATGTACTTGCGGTCCAGCCGGGTCAACAGCGAGGCCTGCGCGACGAGTTCGTCGAGCCCGATGGGCGGAAGCGAACCGACCACGCGCCCGATGGAGTCGACGGGGTCGAGGGCTGTCATGCCCGCACTCCGCGCCCGCGGGGGGAGTCGTCGGTACGGGGGTCGCCCTCCCGGGGCTTGGTAACCGCGGCCCGGGACGCGTTGGGGACCACATACCGGACCTCGACGAGCGTCGTGTCGTTGACGAGGTCGATGCCCTTGACGGACAGGTTCAACACCCGCCCGCCCAGGAGGACTTCGAGGTGCGAGCGCAGGGCCTCCTCGTCGGTGTACGCGGAGTCCAGGCGCAGCTCCCGCTGCCGGTGGCGCGGGAACAGCCGGGGATGGTCACCGGCGTACAGCGTGGCCACGACGAGCACCATCAGCCCGGTGTGGAGAAGGTCGAGGGACTCGGACAGCCCGGTCAGCAGACCGAGCGCCAACGCCGAGAAGTAGTAGGCGATCTCGTGCTGCGCGATCTCGTACGACCGCAGCCTGATGATCGACAGAACCCCGAAGAGCCCCATCCCCATCCCGATCCCGACCGACGTCGACCCGAGCACCATCGCCACGGCGAGCACCCCGACATTGACACCGAGAAACGCGGCGACCAGGTCCCGCCGGTGATGCCGCGGGAAGTAGACCGCGAAGGTCAGGAGGGAGATGGCGACGAGATCGGCGCCGACAAGAAGCAACCGGTCCATGTCAGCGGTCTCCCTGGGATCTGCCGTCGACTGCGATGAATACGCTCATGCCGACGACGATCAGGGCTCAACCTGTGGGATCCCTTTGGGTTTCCTTAACCACCGTTGAGAAGTACGCCCGGGAAACCCGGGGTGAACTCGACGCCACGGAAGCCGTGTTCCCCCCTTCCCCCTCTTTCCCCTCGTCCACGGTCACGGCCGACGGGTGGGTATCCGCATGGGTCGGGCACTGGGGCCGTACCGCTCGGTCAGATCTTCGTCTTCTCCCGGACCCACGCGCCGATCTGTGCGATGGCGGTGTCGGTCTCCGGAACCCGGCCGGCACCGTAGACGTACGAGTGCTGGCCTCCGGGGACCACGACGGTCGCCGTGTCGATTCCGGCGTCCTTGACGCGGGCGGCGAACTCCTCGTCCTCGCCGGCCAGGACTTCGTACGTGCCCCAGGAGACGAGGGTCGGGGGCAGGCCGCTCAGGTCCGCCCGGTTCAGATTGATCCGGGTGTCCGTGAACTCGACGCCCGTGCCGCCGATCCAGGCGTCACGGAAGAACTCCAGCAGATCCTTGCTGAGGATCTTGTCCGTCTCGGCGTTGGCCGTGATGGTCTCGTTGGCGATCTCAAGGTCGCACCAGGGGGAGATCGACACGATGGCGCCGGGCAGCGGCTGCTTCTTGTCGCGGAGGCGAAGCGCCAGGGCGACGGCGATGAACCCCCCGATCGAGTGGCCGATCGTGATGATGTCTCCCGGCTCGTACCCTTCGGACAGCAGCCAGTTGAAGGCCGCCTCCGCGTCGTCCACCTGAGCCGGGTACTTGTGTTCCGGTGCCCGCCGGAAGTCCAGGACCAGTACGGGGGCTCCGGCGGCCTTGGCGATATGACCTGCGAGCTTTCGGTCGACGTGTGCTGACGCCAGAACGGAGCCCCCGGCGTGAGTGTGCAGGAGGACGTGGTCGGTGTGGGCGTCGACGGGTTCGCACCAGATTCCCAGCACGCCACCCGCGTCCACCTCCCGATAGGTGACGCCTTCCGGCTCCCGGGCCGCGAGATGGACCTGCTCCGCCTGGATGCGCGCCGCGTCCAGCTCGGACGGGGGATTCGCCCCTGTGGCCAGCCATTCCGCGAACGCGATCGCTTCCGGGCTCAGTTCGACTGCAGCGTGCTCGGACACGTGGTACCTCCATGGGGTCATTTGGGCATACCGGCCCGCCAGGACCGGTATGGCCGGGGGTTGTCAGGCGGTGTGGTGTGGGTGGGGCAGTCGGCGCAGCCGGGCTCGCCGCCGCCGTAGAAGGTGGTGATCGATACGCGGATGACGTCTCAGTCGTCTTGCTCGGCATCCAGCAGCGCGAGGGCGTTGCGGATGCCCTGTTCGAGGAGTTGGTCGGCGAGTTGCCGGTCGGTGAGGGCACGGGAGAGCTGCAGCGTCCCGGCCATCATGCCGAGGAGGCCGAGTGACTTCAGACGCGCCGACGGCGGATCGTGGGGCGCCAGGCGGGCGGCGAAACCGTCGATGAGAACGAGCGCGCCGTCGGTGTACGCCTGTCTGGTGGGATCCGTGGAGCGTCCGATCTCGTCGAGCAGGGCGGCGTTGGGGCAGCCGTCCTCGACGTTGTCACGCTGCTCGGTGGAGAAGTACCAGCGAATCAACTGTTCGAGTCCGGCCCGGCCGGGCGCCGCCTGCGCGACGATGTTCGCGTGCTGTGCGCGCATCTGGTCGGCGACCGCGGTGGCGACGAGTTCGTCCTTGGACGCGAAGTAGGCGTAGAAGGTGCCGTTGGTCAGCCCCGCGTCCTTCATGAGCGTGGCGACTCCGGAGCCGTCGATACCGTTGCGCTTGAGCCGGCGACCGGCCGTCGCAATGATCCGCTGCCTTGTCTCCTGTTTGTGTTCCTTCGTGTACCGCACCATGCGTTCCTCCATCGCGGCCGGGGCCTCTGCTCCGGTTACCGCCCTGGTCGGGGAATCAGCGCCCTTGAAGCCGGACCGGGATGTCAGGTGGGCATGCGGTTGTTCTTGCGGATCTGCTTGTCGAACGCTCCGGCGGGGACGAGGCGGCGCGCCTTGGTGACGCGTGAGGCCAGCGGGCCGGCGGTGTAGCGCAGCTTCGGCTTCTTGTCGGTGGCCGCGGTGACGATCACTTCGGCGACGACGGCGGGGTCGTCACCGTCCTTCATCGCAACCGCCATCACCTCGTCGAAGACGCGCCGTCGCTCCGCGTACAGAGGCAGCGGAGTGTCGGGCTGCGCGGCGTTGGTGTCGAAGCTGGTCCTGGTATAGGCGGGCTGGACGAGGAGGACCCGGACGCCGTGCTCGCGGACCTCGTGGTCCAGCGACTCGGAGTAGCCCTCGATGGCGTGCTTCGACGCGACGTAGAGGGCCATGAAGGGCTGTGGGGCGACCCCGAGGACGGACGAGATGTTGATGACGCGTCCGCCTCCCTGGGCGCGCATGTGCGGCAGGACGGCCTTCGTCATACGGATGACACCGAGCACGTTGATGTTCAGGACGTTCTGGGCCTGGGCGACGGAGTTCTCCTCGACGGCGCCCGCCGAGCCGATGCCCGCGTTGTTGACCAGGACGTCGATGCGTCCGAACCGGGCGATCACCTCTCCGACCGCGGCGGTGGCCGAGTCGTTGTCGGCCACGTCGAGATCGAGGTACGTCACACCGGCGGGCGGAGTGAGTCCGGAGGTCTTGCGGCCGGTTCCGATCACTTCGAAACCCGCCGCGACGAAGGCGCGGGCCGTTTCCTTGCCGATCCCCGATGAGGCCCCTGTCACGAGCGCCACCGGCCGAGTTGTCGCCATCAGGACTCCTTGAGTTTTTGACTTACGTTCGTATGCCTTACGTTCGTACGACCATAAGGGGATCGTCGGTCGCTGGCAAGCGGCCACGTCCGGCATTTCGAGAAGGGAGGCGGTGTCGTCCGGTCAGCGGATCCGGGGCAGGGCCTTGTCCGGGTGCGCGGCGTGCACGTACTTCACGGCGACGGCGGGGTGAACGCCGAAGAGGTGGACCGGGTCGGTGACCTCCCGGGCCTCATCCAGGATGCGGTCGGCCCATACCTGCCGTGGCAGCGCCCCGACCTGGTCGAACGCGGCCCGTATCGCGCAGCCGGCCGGTCACCAGGTCGGTGCTGAGGTCGTCGAAGCAGACGAGGTGGGTGTGCTCGGTCCGCCGCACCGCCAGGGTCCGGTGGGCAAGGTCAGGCACGGCCGGGCCGAGCCGGGCGACCTTCACGGCGGGCCGTCGAGCTGGTCCAGGACCCCGGCCACGGTCGCAGGGCGTACGTGAACTCCTCGTCGTCGTCCACGGTCAGGGACGGTTCGCCCGGAGGTGGTGGAGGAGGGCGGCAAGGCCGGTGGGGGTGGCGGAGAGTATTCGGGCGGGGTCATCGCTTTCTCGGAGGAGCAACAAGCCGTCTCCGGGGGCGAGTTCAACGCACTCATTGCCGTCTCCACCACCGGAGAATGAGGACTTCTGCCACTGGATCACGGCTCACAGCTCCTTAGTCAGTCGGCTGATGTAGTCCCGAGACTGGGCAGGTGTCAGCGCTGCCGACTCCACCCTACGGAAGAGCGTTCGCATGGCCAGCAGTCGAGCAGAGGCGTCCAGGAACATCGAGCCGTACGGGGCGTCCCGCTGCACGGTGTCCAGCGCCGGTACTCGGCCACCGGCGTAGAGCATCATCGCGCCCGCCCCGGCAAACCCATCGGCGTCGAACGGGATTACCCGCACGCTTACGTTCGACCGCTCCGACTGGCTCAGCAACTCGTCGAGTTGAGCACGGGCACCCCGGCGATCGGCAACGCGCGTGCGCAGTACGGACTCGTGGAGCACCGCCTCGTAGGGGACTCCGGAGAGGATCTGCCGGCGGCGCATCCGGTGCTCCACACGCAACTCCACCTCGTTCTCGGGAAGTTCCGGCACCACGTACGCGAACACCGCCCGCGCGTACTCCTCGGTCTGGAGCAGCCCGGGCACGTGGACGGTACCGACCACCCGCATGAAAGTGGCGTGGTGTTCCAGCTCCGCCAAGTCCTGGAAGACGGCGGGCAGCACACCTCGGTACTCCTCCCACCAACCGCGCGTACGGTCTGTCGCCATCTCCACCAGGGCGTCGATCAACTCGGTGTCGGAGCAGTCGTACTGCACCCCGAGCTTGCGCACACGCTCTCCGCTGACTCCCGCGTTGCCCGCTTCGATCTGACTCATCTGAGCCGGGTTCGTCCCCAGCAACGCTGCCGCCTGCCGGGATGTCAGCCCCGCCGCCTCCCGCAGTTTCCGCAGCTCAGCACCAAGGCGTACTTGCCGAGCGGTCGGCTGAATCCTCGCGGGCACACTGCCCCCACTTCCTGAACAACACGGTCCTCAGACGGGGTTGAACGTCCCCGATCGGGTGTCAGGCTACGCGAACGACTTGCCTGGGCGAAACATTTGGCCCTACCGTCGGTGACGCGACTCACACTCTGCGGAACCCCGGGACCCCGGAAGCGCACCGCCCCGCCATGCCACGACGGGAGCGACACAGCCACCGCCCGACGACCGCACCCCTCCCTCCCTGACCAGGAGTTCGTCATGCCCGCACCCGCATCCGAAGACCCGTTCGGCGAACCATGGCAGTACACCCTCTCCCTGCCCAACGACCCCCGAGCGGTGACGATCTGCCGCCGCACCCTCCGTCTGATCCTCACCCTCCACGGCCTGCCCCACCTCACGGAGGTGGCCGAGCTGGTCGCGACGGAGCTCGTGGCCAACGCCGTACAGCACACGAAGGGCCCGGCGGCCATAAGGCTTCGCTGGGTGGCGCCGGTCCTCCGTATCGGCGTATGGGACACGGACCCCAGACCTCCCGCAGCCCCAGCCCTGGCGGCCACGCCGAACCCGGCCCTCGAATCGGGCCGCGGCCTCACCCTCGTGGAGGAGTGCACGGACAAGTGGGGTTGGTACTCCCTGGGCGCAGCAACCCAACTACCCCACACCAACGGCAAGTTCGTGTGGTGCGAACTGGCCCAGACGGCGTGAACGCCCCGCTCACCCCCGACAAGCGACTCGGCGCGTACTTCTGTAGATGGCTTCTACGTAGATTCAATCTACGTACTCGGATGTCGCCTCACCGGGTCCGGACAGGCTCTCTCTACGGGAACTCGTTACGTCCGGACCTGATCTCTCTGGTGTCGGCGTAGGCCCGGAGACGGCATCCCCGCGGACGACAGGCCCGGGGGCGGGGCGATGCCCAGCGCCGTGCGCGCCGCGCGGACGTGGTGCATGCCCTCCAGGGCGGTGCGCGTCACCACCGCGTACTCGGCGGGGGTGCGGGCGGTCGCCAGTTGTTGCCGGGCGGTGCGGTGGCGTTCGGCGGCGGCCGACAGTTCGCGGGCCGCGGTCCGGTCGGCACGCGCGCCGACGGTGAAGGCGGACAGGCTGCCGCCCAGCCGGACCACCCAGCGGTTGGCCTCGGCCTCCGCGTCCAGGTCGGACATGGCGCCCCCGCCGCTCGACCGCCGCTGTACGACGACCGCGGCCACCGCTCCGACGATCAACAGCAGTGCGAGCAGCACGGCGAATCCCATGATGTCCTCCGGTGGTCTCCTCCGGCACTTCCGGTCTCCTGCGGGAGGCTCTCATCCCGCACAGCCCATGAGACTCCCTGCCGCTGTGCGTCTCCGACGAGAATCCTGTGCGCCACCTGATCAGATGCCCACAAATTGCCGAACCATGGCCGCCGAGCGGATGTCAGCGAGCCTCGCCCGTCGCCACCTGCCCCTTCACCAGGGCAGGCTCACCCACATCGGAGCCCGAACCGGACCCCGACCCGGTCCCGGTACCGCCGCCGTTCCTGCGGATCAGAGCCACCCCGATCACCGCGAGGATGGAGGCCGCCGACAGCGTGTAGAGGCCGCCGTTCGTGCTGCCCGTCGAGTCCTTGAGGTAGCCGAAGAGGGTGGGGGAGACGAAACCGCCGAGGTTTCCGATGGAGTTGACCACCGCCAGACCCGGCGCCGCGATCTTGAGGTCGAGGCCCGACTGGGCCATCGGCCAGAACAGCGTGGCCGCGCACTTCCCGCCGACCGCGGCGAGCGTGATGGCGGCGAGCCCGAACCAGGGTGAGCCCAGGGTGGCGAGGTACGTACCCGTCGCCGACAGGACCAGGGCCGCGGCCAGATACGGGCGCCGGTCCCGGGCACGGTCGGTGAAGTGGGCCATCGAGTACATGGCGATCACGGCACAGATCCACGGGATCGCCGACAGCAGCCCCACCTGGAAGGGCGAGAGGCCGCCGATGTCGTCGACCAGGCTCGGCAGCCAGAACGTGATCGCGTACCCGGTGAGGGCCATCGCGAAGAAGACGGAGGTCAGCACGGCGACCTGCGGGTGCAGGATCAGCCTGATCCGCGACACCTTCGGCGCCCGGCTGCGGGCCTCCTCGTCACGGGCCACCGCCGCGCTCAGCGCGTCCTTCTCCTCCCGCGTGAGCCAGCGGGCGTCCTCGATACGGGAGACGAGGAAGAAACCGGCGACGATCCCGACGACGATCGAGAAGGCGCCTTCGAGCGCGAACATCCAGCGCCAGCCGGCGAATCCGCCCGCCCCGTGCAGCTCCAGCAGGGCACCGGTGATCGGACCCGTCACGATGTACGCCGTCGCCGAGCCGCCCAGGAAGATCGCACTCGCCCGGCCGCGGCTGGAGTCCGGCAGCCACTGGGTGAAGTAGAGGAGCACACCGGGGAAGAAGCCGGCCTCCGCGACCCCGAGCAGGAAACGCAGGGCGTAGAACATCGTCACGTTGTGGATGAAGCACATCGCCACGATCACCGCGCCCCAGGTGATCATGATCCTGGTCAGCCAGACCCGGGCCCCGAAGCGCTCCAGGAGCATGTTGCTCGGCACCTCGAACAGGGCGTACCCGATGAAGAACAGGCCCGCGCCGAGACCGTACGCGGTGGCGCTCACCCCGACGTCGGCCCGCAGCTCGTCCTGGACGAATCCCACGTTCGTCCGGTCCATCTGATTGACCAGCAGCATCAGGACCAGGATGGGCAGCATGCGGCGCAGGAACTTGCTGACCGCACGACGCTCGGCATCCGGTATCGCGACTTCCGACATCGTTGTCTCCCTTAGGTCGCACATGTACGTGAACCGCGATCACGTACGCGGGAACCTGGGGAACGTAGCGGAGGCAAAACTTCCGGGTCAATGGGTTGGACTTGAATCATGTATATGAACGGATGCGGCAAGGGGGTGCGGGCCCGGGGTCCCACTCCCCGGGCCCGCCCTGTGATCAGCTCGCCTCGCCGAAGCGGACTACGAGGCCGAGGCGGAGGCGGACGTGGTCGCCGAGGCGCCCGGCTGCACCGCGTCGTCCGTGCCCTCGTGGGTCGCGTCCGGGTCGACGCCCATGGTGATGGTGCCGAGGACGCCCTTCGCGATGCCGTTCTTCTTGTACTTGAGCTTGAGGAGACCACCGGCCGTGCCGGACTGGTCGTAGATGGTGTCCTCGGTGAGCGTCGTACGCTCGGTCGTCGACGTGGAGTACGGCTCGACCTCCGCCGAGGCGAGCACCGACTCCTCGTCGAAGAAGAACTGGCCGGTGTGGCAGGTGTTCCCGCCCTCGTAGCCGGCGTCCGTCCAGGTGCCGCTGACGTGCACCTTGGTGTGGATGTGGACGCAGCGGCCCCGGTACCAGCCCGGGAAGACCGTCTTGAACGTGACGAAGCCCTGCTTGTCCGTCTTCCACGTGCCGCGCAGGTAGCGCTTGTCGTCGGTCGGCTCCTCGTGGCCGCCACCGCCGCCGCCCGCGGGCGGGGAGCCGGTCGGCGTGCCGGACGGAACGTCGGTCGGCGTTCCGCTGGGCGGGGTGCCGCCACCGCCGCCGCCGGAGGAGAGGTCCTCGTACCCGGAGTACAGGCCCAACGCGTCACAGTGCCAGATGTCGACGGCGGCGTTTCTGATGGGCTTGCAGGTCTCGTTGTCGATCACCTTGAGGCGCAGGGTCAGCGGGATGCCCTCCCGGTCCTCGGTGATGTCCTGGCGAAGCTTGTCCGCGTCGATGTAGTACGGGCCCTCGGTGGTCTCCGACGTGAGCTTGTAGCACGTCTCCGAGGAGGTGGAGGAGGCGGTCGGCGAGGCGCCCTTCTTCGTCTGGCCGGCGTTCGCGGTCGCGGCGATCGTGCCGCCCACGCCCACCGCGGCGACCGCCGCGCCACCTGCCACGACGACCTTGCGACGCGTCACGTTCCGCTTGTGTTTCGGACCCTGGGCTGTTTGATTTCCTTGGATTCCCGTCATGGACAGGGAAGTTAGGTAAGAAGACTGTCAGGGACGTGGGCACGGACTGTGGGTTGCTGTGTCCATGAAGAACGTGGCGCGAATCGATCGCATACGTACCTCTCACGACCGTGGCCCTACCTCTCGCAACCGTGGCCCTGCGACTCACGACCGGAGCCCCGCTGCTCAGCGGCTGCCGCGGGTCTCGGCCGCGCGGCGCGACAGGTCACGGACAAGGGCGGCCCGGTCCACGCGTCCGAGCGCTTCGGCGAGCCGGGTCAGGAGCTCGTCGGCCGTCTCCTCCCGCTCGGCTCCGGTCCCCGACAGGGTCGCGTGGTCCGGGATGCGCGCGAGACAGGCGCGTACGGCCAGTTCGACCGTGTCCCGCAGTCGGGGCTCCCTGATCGCGACGGTGACGTGCACGGACTCCGTGTCGAGGGTGCGGGTGTGGTGGGCGATGCCCTCGGGCAGATACAGCACCTGGCCGGGCCGCAGGTCGACGGTCCGGGCGCTCGCCAGGTCCTCGACGTATCCGGGGCTCCAGTCGGCCGCGTCGCGCGGGGTGTCGTACAGATACCAGCGCTTGGTCCCGGAGATCTGCACCACGAACAGGTGGCCGTCGTCGCGGTGGACGCGCAGGCCGTCCTCCCCCGCCCGCGTCCAGAACGCCACGGCCCCGGCTTTGGCCGAGAACAGCTGTGCCAGGCGACGGCACAGCAGCTGGGCAGGTCGGTGCCACTCGTGCAGGTTCTGCACGACCACGGTGGCCCCGGCCGCCAGCTGGAAGCGGACCTTGGCCCCGTCCACGTAGCCGGCCCGGGGGTCGCCGGACACGTGCATGACCCTGGTCAGCGCCTCGGGCGGCACCGGGGTGCCGCCGCGCATCGCGTTCAGCACCGGATAGTGGAGCAGGCTGCAGTCCAGCCAGTCCTCCAGGTCCTGCCGGGACACGATCGCGGCGACCTCCTGCGCGGCGTCGAAGACTGCGTGCGCCTCACCCCAGGGCAGGTCGTCGGCGGTACGGGGGTCACGGCAGAGCAGTCGGAGCCCGTCCCGCGGGCCGGTGGTGGGCCTGGCCACTGGGCCGGTCGCCGTCGCCGCCGGGCCGGTCGCCGTCCCGCTCGCTGCCTCGGTCGTCGTCATCGGGCCTCCTCATGGGGTCGGGGACGTGCGGTGCGTGCGGGTTCTTGCAGGTACGTGCGGGTGCGTGCGGTGGTGTCGGCCCGGGAAGCCGCAGCGCGTCCAGGAATCCCGCGGCGGATCCTGCCGGGCCGGTTCGGGCCAGCGCGCTCCGGAGCAGCGCCCAGGCCTCGTCCCGGTCCACCCAGCTATCGCCCCCACCACAGCTGTTGCCGTCGCTGTCGCTGCCGCCGTCGCCATCGCCGAAACGGGCGTCGAGTTCGGCGCGGACGGTGTCCCGCCAGGCGTAACCCGCGAGGTATGAGCGCCAGTGCAGGACGCGGGTCTGCCGCAGCAGGAGGAGCTCAGGAGCCCACTGCAGTCCTGTGCCGGCTGCCACGGCCGACGCGGCCTCCAGCGCCTGGGCCGACGTACGGCAGCCCGCGAGGTCCGTGTCGAGCGCCAGGTCTGCCGCCATCAGGCCGCGGCTGAAGCGCTCCTCCTCGGCGTAGAAACGGGCGAGGACCGCGGCGGTCGCCTCGTCGATCCCCAGCCGGGCGAGGAACGCGGTCGATCCCGCCAGGTGCTCCAGCAGCAGGGCCCAGCCCTCCGACCGCAGCGGATCGAACGTCCACCGTTCGACGAGCGGGGCGTCGGCCGGACGCAGCGCGTGCTCGGCGAGATGGGCCAGCTCGTGCTGCAGGTACTGGACCGTCACCGGAGTGACCGCGGTCGGCAGGGACAGCAGCGAGGAACCGGGCAGCCGTACGGGCATCACCATGGACGGGGTGTTCGGGCGCCGCAACACCTTCACCTGGTGGGCCGGCGGCAGCAGTCCGCGCCGCCGCGCCTGACCGACGAGCAGGGTGATCAGCTCGTTGAGCGGGGGCAACGGAGGCAGCGCCTCGCTGGACGCACCGCCGGGCACCCCGCCCGACAGCCCGAGCACGCCCTTGCCGAGCAGCAGCCAGCGCCAGTTGTACTCGGCTGTCGCGCTGCCACGCAGTCCGGCCGGGCGGGCCCAGGCGGCGGCGATCTCCGACAGGTCCCGCACCGGCGCCGTCACCTCGGCGAGCCGCCGTACGGAGTCGTGCGGCAGCGGGAGCGCCGACTCCCCGCACCACCAGGGGAGTTCACCTGCGGCCCGGCGCCGCTCGGCCAGCCACCGCCAGACCTCGTCGGTCAGCTCGCGGGCCTCGGCGCACCAGATCCCGTACGAGGCCCGTCGGCCGTCCTCGTCCGCCTCCAGGTCGAGTACGGACACGGGGGCGGGCACGGGAGCCGTCTCGCCCAGGAGCTCGGCGACGAACCGGGAAAGACCAAGGTCGGCCAGCTCACCGGCGGCCTGCCGGGCACGCCGGGCCGCCGGTACCGGGTCGCGGCCGGCGAGCCCGGCGCGCTCCAGCTGGAGGTCCGCGAGCAGGTCCTCGACGTATACGACATGTGCGGCATCGGGTACGCCGGGGTGTACTGCGTCGGGTACTGCGGCGGTCATGGCGCGCGCACCTCCTGGGGCCCGGTCGATCCGGTCGTAGAGGTGGTGGTCGGTGCCGTCCCCGGGCGTACGGCCAGGGAGGCCACCCACAGGCCCGCGATGCCGAACCCGGCGGCGGCGAGCGGCCAGGCCAGGGCGGTGCTGCCGAGGTCGCCGACGGCCAGTCCGGTCAGGATCAGGCCGCCGCCGGTGAACAGGCTGTTGAACAGTGAGGCCACGGACAGGACGGTGGCGCGGTGGCCGCTGTCGATCCGTTCGTTCATGGCCGCCCGCACACCGGGCATGCACAGGCCGAACGCCGTGGAAAAGCACACGTAGCAGACGATCGAGAGGGCCGGTTCCTTCACGGCGGCGGCGCAGACGAGTGCGAGGGCGCCGGCCGTGGACGCGGTGACGATGACCGTTCGGCGCGCGGACGCCCGGCGTTTCTGCAGGCTCAGGGTCCAGCCGAGGAGCGGGATCTCCAGCAGCGAGCCGACGCTGCGCATCGCGCCGAGCACCAGCAGGTTTCCGCCGACGAGTCCCTCGTACACGACCGTCCACTGCACGCCGGGGATGCCCCGGAACAGCCACAGGAGTGCGGCGGCGACGATCAGGGCGATCAGCACCTTGTCGCCCCGCAGAGTGAGGCGGGTCCCGGTCATGACCTCGCCGAACGACTCCCGCAGCCGTGGCGCGAAGGCTTCCCGGCGACCCGGGGCGGCCGGGGGACGGTCCGGATCCGGGGGGCCGTCCGGATCCGGGCGCCCGGTCATGAGCCGCAGGGACAGTACGGCCGCCAGTGCACAGGTCAGGCCCGCGACGATCTGGGGCAGGGCGAGGTCGAGCGTGCCCAGTGCGGCGCCGGTCAGGGTGCCGAGGACCAGGCCGGCGTTCTCGGCGATCTTTCCCTGGGCGAAGAGCCGGTCGAGGCCGCGCGGGTCCTTGGCCCCGGTCTCGTCGGCCCCGGTCTCGTCCACGGCCCAGGCCTCCAGGGCGCCGGACGCGAAGGTGCCGCCCAGCGCGGAGAGCAGGACTCCGGCGGCAGCGACGTACACACTGCCGCTGAAGAACAGGGCGCTGTAGCCGATCGCGCGCAGGACGAAGCTGATCGCGACCGAGGCGCGCCGGCCGAGCAGGTCGGCCAGGACGCCGGTGGGGATCTCGGAGACCCCTTCGACGATCCACACCGCGGCGATCAGGGCGAAGACCGCGCCCGATCCCATGCCCAGCGACTGCAGCAGCAGGACGGACGTGACGGTGAGGAGCATGTCGGCGAAGTAGTCGAGACCGGAGACCAGGAGATAGCCGCGGCGGACGCGGGTGACGTGACTGACGAGGCCGACATGACTGGCTCGGTCCTGGTCGGCGGAACCCGGCGGACCGGGGCTCGTGCTCTCGTTCTCCGGGCCGCGAGAGGTCCCAGAGGTCACTGGGCGGCCCCGTCCACCAGTCCGGCGCCGACCGCCTTGGCGTAGGTGGGTGTGTCGGCGACGTCCTCGGGCACGGGTACGTCGGCGTCCCACAGCCAGCGCAGCGCGGCGACGGTGTCACCTGTGAGCCGTACCCGGCGGACGCGGTCGCCGGCCGGGGCCGAGACCGGGACCGAGACGACGGCGAGCGGCGCGGGACGGCGTTTGACCAGCAGCAACGCCTCCGTCCACGGGTCCACGGTGCCCCGCTCGCGCAGCAGCCTGCCGTACGCGGGGACGTCGAACGCGGCCTCGGCGGTCCAGGCGCCGGGCACCAGACGGGGGCGGCCGGAGGAGTCCGTGCGGCCCGGGCGCGTGTCGACCGTGGCCCGGCCGAAGAGATACGCGTCCTCGAAGGCGAAGGCCTCGCCGACCCAGTCCTCCTGGCGGGTGATCCAGTCGGTGGACCGCAGGAACCCGCCGAAGGCGGCCGACGCGGTGGCCGCGGGCGGGAACACCGAACCTGGCTGAGCGGGCCGCCGCTGCCAGAACTCGCTGTCCAGGAAGGTGTGCAGGCCTTCCGCGCCGGTCCGGCCGTAGTACGCGAAGAAGGTGACCGGGAAGCTGACGTTCAGCACGTTGGCGACGGTCTTGCGGCGCCGGGCCTGCTCCATGTCGAAGCCCGGTCCCCTGGTGCCCTCGGCGACGACGGCACGCTCGGCCGCGGGCAGTTCGGCGAGCAGTTCGGCCCGCCGCCCCGGGGTCGCGTTGAGGATGCGCCAGGTCGTGTCGGTCACCCGGACGTAGTCGAGAGCGGCTCCTGAACCGGCATCGAAGGTATCGCGGGTATCGAGGGTCATGAGGCACTCCACCAGTGGTCGGCCCGGCGGGCGAAGCGCCGTACGCTGTCCGTCAGTTCGTCGGCGGTCATGCCCTCCGCCTCGGCCATCACCGACCGCAGATGGGGTGCGCGGGGGAGCAGCGCGTCGGCCAGTTCCCACACCTCGTCGCTGACCGGCCAGTCGTGCTTGTCGTCGACAAGGCGTACGCCGCCCTCGAAGCGCCGGACGAACGTGCCGCTCATGTGCGCCTCGACGACCCGGTCCCAGGCGATGTCGTCGTCGCTCGGCAGCACCGGTGGCAGGCCTCGCTGGACCCGCAGTCCGTAGAGGTGGCCGACGTCGATGGTCATCAGACAGTCGGCCCGCTCGGCGATCCGCGTCATCAGGGTGAGGATGTCCCGGTCGCCGACCACGAACGGATAGGGCGCGTTCTCGATGGTCAGCGGGCGGCCGATGACGTCCTGGGCGTGCTTGATCCGGTCCACCGCCCAGTCCACGGCCTCGTCGACGAGCGGCATGGGCACCAGGGACTCCAGCAGGGTCTCCCCCTCGCGGACCCACATCGCGAGGTCGATGTTGAGCCAGGGCGAGTTCAGTTCGTCGGCCCGCTGCCCGAGCAGACGCAGCAGCCGGTCGTCGAGCGGGTCGGTGCCGCAGACGTCCAGGTCCAGCGGGTGGAACAGCGCGTGCAGCCCGTGCCGTCGGCAGAACTCCGCGCAGCGCAGGGCGAGTTCCTGGTCCGTGGCGAGGACTCCGACGCTGTACCAGGTGGCGGTGGAGCCGAGCCTGGTCGCCGTCTCCTCGGCGATGTCCATGTCCTTGATCGAGTCACAGCTGAAGCAGATCCCGTGGACACCGGGCGGACCCAGTTCGGGGATCGGGGATCCTGTGCCGACTGCTGTGGGCATGTGGTCAGTGCCTGCCATTGAGCCAGTCCCTCCCATTGCGCTAGTCCCTCCCGTGCGGAGCGGCGGCGCCCGGGGCCTGCGCGAAGCCTGCCTCCCGCGCGACGGCCTCGGTGCGTTCGATCAGGTCGTTCAGATGGACGTGGTCGTGTCCGAGGCGGGGCAGCAGCGCTTCGAGTCCGTCGTCGTCTCCGGCCTCATCCCCGCCCTCGTCCAGGAGGGGAAATCCGGCCTCGGCGTCCTCCAGCAGCCGTTCCATGAAGAGGTTGGGCGCGTGCCGCAGCGACACGACGTCGAGTTGCAGCCGGGCGTGCGACGCACGGGGGAGGTACGAGTCGTCCGGACCGCCCAAGCCGTCCGAGCCGTCCGAGCCGTCCGAGCCGTCGGCCATGGAGGCGAGCGCGAGCTCCCCCTGCGCCAGGGCGTCGTCGATCCGCTCCTGCCACCGCTTGCGGAAGGCCCGCAGTGTGTCGCTGAACCGCTGCACCTCGGGCAGTTCGAAGAGCGTGAAGGGGCTGGGCAGATCGTCCGGGTCGAAGACGACGCCGAACCGCCGGGCGTAGAAGTCCCGGATCGGCGTGCCCTCGTAGAGCACGAGCGCGGTGTAGAGGTGGTCGTGCGGCACGTAGTCGTAGAACCCGGCCTCGCGCAGGAACTCCAGGTTGGCGCGGACGTCGGGCAGGGTGGTGGCCGGGTCCAGCATGATGAAGTCGAGGGAGATCTCGATGCCGAGGCGCCGCAGCAGGCGTACGGCCGCGACGTTGACCTCGGGCTTCACATGCTTGGCGAGCCGTTCGAGGACCGGTTCCGAGGCGGACTCGATGCCGAGCTCGATGAACCGCAGCCCGCACTCCTTGAGCCGGGGCAGCACCTCGGCGGCCTTGAGGACCTGGTTGACCCGGGTGCCGAAACTGAAGGTGACCTGCGGATCGGCCTCGTACAGCGCCTCGGCGACCTCCAGGGCACGGGTCGGCGAGACGAAGAAGTTGGCGTCGCTGAAGTACACGTGCTCGTAGTTGACGCCGTGCCGCGCGCGGAAGTGGAGCAGTTCGGCGACGACCCGCTCCGCCTCGCGCGAGCGGTACTTGCGGCCGATGGTGAGCACACCGCAGAACGAGCAGTTGTACGGGCAGCTGCGGCTGCTGCAGATCGTCAGCGCGGCCTTCAGCCTGCCCTGCACCTCGTCGAAGTACGTGAGGTCGGGGTAGCCGGAGTGCGAGGTGAACTCGGCGTCGGGGAACGGGATCTGGTCGAGGTCGGGCACGAAGGCCCGGTCCTCGTTGACCAGGAGGCCACCGCCGTCGGGCGCCCGCCAGGTGGTGCCCTTGATCCCGGTCAGCCCGGCCCGGTCGCCCACATCCCCATCTACATCCCCATCCGCCTTCACGCCCACGTCCAGGCCGCGTACGAGGCCGCGTACGAGATCGAGCATCGCCTCCTCTCCCTCACGCCGGACCACGACGTCGACGCAGGAGTAGCGGCGCAGGATGTGCTCGTGCACGGCGGTGGCGTGTGGGCCGCCGAGGACGATCAGGCACTCCGGTCTGCGGTTCTTGATCCACTCGGCCATGGCGATCGCCGCGCGGAACGACTCGTTGTAGACGGAGAATCCGACGACGTCGAAGCGGTCGAGGCCGTAGTGCGCGGCGAGTTCGACGGCGTCGTCCTCGGAGTCCCCGAAGTCGAAGCCCGAGCTGGGGAATCCGGATTTCTCCAGGTAGGCCATGATGTAGGCCAGCCCGATCGGCTTGGACTTGCGGCGGTCCGAGAAGCCGACGGAGGGGTTGACGAAGGCGATGGCCGGCCGTGTCAGCGTGCCCATCTCACACTCCCTCGGACGGGGACGCGGGCGCGGGTACCGGGGCTGACGCGGGCCGTGACGCCGGCCTTGAGGCAGTGGCCGGCGCGGGTGTGGTGCGCAGGACGCCGTTGCGGGTGAGGCCGAGGAGGAAGTCCCGGTCGGGCTCGGGCAGGGTGTCGAGGTCCACGGGGCGGCGCAGGGCCTCGCGCCAGATGCGGGAGGCGTGACGGTTGAGCTTCAGACAGGACCGTGCCGGTCCGGCGAGCGGCACGTAGATGTGACCTGCCTGGTCCAAGTAGGGCAGTTCCGAGGTGATGCGCAGCATCGACGGGCTCTCCGGGGTCCGGCGCGACGGATCTCGGGCCCCGGCGCATCGCACGCCGGAGCCGCGAGGGGGAGCGGTCAGGCGTAGATCTTGCCGAGCATCTTGGTGTAGCTGGCGCCGCCGAGGCTGACGATGTCCGCCTCGGGGGTATCGACCTCGTCGAACCCTGCGATCTCCAGCTCGTCGTGGGTGCGCTCGGTCAGCGACTTGCGGACCGGCTTCTGCTGCTTCTCCGCGCTACGGGCCATCGTTGGTCTTCCTCTCGTCCGGCCCCGGGCAGCCTGGGGCCCATCCGGAGTCACCCTGAGCAACAGGGAGACCGCGTGCCAAAGGAGCGTGTGGGCCGGGACGCTTTGTCGTCAAACAGGCAAATGGCCAGTAAGTGACGTCGCGCGAGGGAGAGTTGAGGAGCGTGAAACGGGGCGCGTTTTCCGCGGGAGCAAGCCGCGCAAGGTGGCGCCGACCTGGGAGGAAGCACGACACTCCCGGGAAGATCGTGGCCGTGGCACACCCGTGCTGTCCGGATCTCTACTGCGTGGGAAGGATCTTCGTCACCCACATGGCAGCATCCGGGAATTCACTCTCCGTGACTGCCACTTCGTGCCACTCTGGGTCACATGACAGACGAATCCGGCGGGAGCCGGGACGACTCGCAGGACCCGGAGGACGTCACGCCCGGGGAGGCGGCGGCTGCCCAGGAGCGCTCGTTCTGGGAGACCCGCCGACGGTACAACGAACTGGACGACGACGAAGCCGGCCGCCGCGAGCGACGCCGTCTCAGCAAGGAGTCCCGGCGCATGAACCTCCAGGTACGCATACACCGCTACGCCCGAGGCCACGACGACGAAGGCCCGGTACGGGGCGACCTACGACTCCCGCCCCTCCCGGACCGCGATGACACTCCAGACAGAGAGCGCCCCTGAAGGGGCGCGGGGCTGTGACATTTGCGGCTCCGCCGCACCCAGCCACAACCAACCCGCAGAAAAAGCGAGGCCTCCCAGCGGAGCGCCCCCGCGGGCCCGGCCCAAGAGCCGGACCCGCAAGCCGAAGCTGAGGAGAGCGGGGCCCGAAGGGCCCTACTTCGGCTGCGGCTTCCGCACCGAGAGGTGCAGCTCCCGCAGTCGCGTCTCGTCCAGCTCCGTCGGCGCGCCCATCATCAGGTCCTGCGCGTTGCCGTTCAGCGGGAACGCGATGGTCTCCCGGATGTTCGGCTCGTCGGCGAGGAGCATGACGATGCGGTCGACGCCCGGGGCGATACCGCCGTGCGGCGGGGCGCCGAAGCGGAAGGCGCGGAGCATGCCCGCGAACTGCTCCTCGACGGTCTCCCGGTCGTAGCCCGCGATCTCGAAGGCCTTGAGCATGATGTCGGGCTCGTGGTTCCGGATGGCGCCGGAGGACAGCTCGACGCCGTTGCAGACGATGTCGTACTGCCAGCCCAGGATGTCCAGCGGGTCCTGGGTCTCCAGGGCCTCCAGACCGCCCTGCGGCATCGAGAACGGGTTGTGCGAGAAGTCGATCTTCCCGGTCTCCTCGTCCTTCTCGTACATCGGGAAGTCGACGATCCAGCAGAACCGGAAGACGCCCTCCTCGAAGTGCCCGGCACGCTTGGCGGCCTCGACGCGGACCGCGCCCATGATCTTGGAGACCTCGTCGAACTCGCCCGCGCCGAAGAAGACGGCGTGGCCGGCCGCGAGCGACAGGCGCTTCGTCAGCTCGGCGACGTTCTCCTCGGTCAGGAACTTCGCGATCGGGCCCGTCAGCGAACCGTCCTCGGCCACCCGCACCCAGGCCAGGCCCTTCGCGCCCTGCGAGACCGCGTAGTCACCGAGCTGGTCGAAGAACTTGCGGGACTGCGCGGCCACGTCCGGCACCGCCAGGGCGCGTACGTGCTTGCCCGCGAAGGCCTTGAACTCCGAGCCCTCGAAGACGTCGGTGATGTCGGTGAGCTCCAGCTGGGCCCGCAGGTCCGGCTTGTCCGAGCCGTACTTGAGCATCGACTCGCGGAACGGGATGCGCGGGAACGGGGACGTCACGTGACGTCCCTTGCCGAACTCCTCGAACAGCTCGGTCATGAGCTTCTCGATGGGCTGGAACACGTCCTCCTGCTCGACGAAGGACATCTCCACGTCCAGCTGGTAGAACTCGCCCGGCGAACGGTCCGCACGCGCGTCCTCGTCACGGAAACAGGGCGCGATCTGGAAGTACCGGTCGAAGCCCGAGATCATCAGCAGCTGCTTGAACTGCTGCGGCGCCTGGGGCAGGGCGTAGAACCGGCCCGGGTTCAGACGGGACGGGACCACGAAGTCGCGCGCGCCCTCGGGAGAGGTGGCGCTGAGGATCGGGGTCGCCATCTCGTTGAAGCCCAGCGCCGTCATCTTGTGACGGATGGCGGAGATGACCGACGTACGCAGCAGGATGTTGCGGTGCATGCGCTCGCGGCGCAGGTCGAGGAAGCGGTACTCCAGACGGCGCTCCTCGTTCACACCGTCCTCGGCGTTGATCGTGAAGGGCAGCGGGGCAGCCGCGCCGAGCAGCTCGACCTCGCCCACCTCGACCTCGATCTCGCCGGTCGGCAGCTCCGCGTTCACGTTCTCCGTGCCACGCGAGACGACCTTGCCGTCGATGCGGACCGTGGACTCCTTGGAGAGCTTGTCCAGGGCCTCGTACGCGGGGGTGCCGGGGCGGGCGACGAGCTGCGTGATGCCGTAGTGGTCGCGCAGATCGATGAAGAGGATGCCGCCCAGGTCTCGGCGATTGTGCAGCCAGCCGCTCAGCCGGACGTCGCTGCCGACGTCAGAGGCGCGGAGCTCGCCGCAGGTGTGGGACCTGTACCGATGCATCGTCGTTTCATCCAGTCTTCGCGGTCGGGGGCTTTGTTTCACGTGAAACACCGCAAGCCTACCGGCCGCCCCAAGATCGCTGTTCGCAATAGTTCCGCCGCCGACTGCCGCTCAGCGCCCACGCGCCCCTCACCTGCCTCGGTGGCAGCTTTCGTTCACCTCTTCATACAGTGGGGCAATGCGCATCGGTGATCCCCTTCCCTCAGTGGGGGACGTCCTCGCCACCCTCGCCACCGGCCTGTGGAGGTGGGACGACGCCGCCGGGAAGGTCACCCTCGACGCCGAGGCCGCCCGGCTCCTCGGCCTGCCCGCGGAGCCGACCGTGCTCACGGAGGCAGGTGTACGCGCCCGTTTCCACCCCGTCGACTGGAACGAGGTCAACGGGGTCGTCCAGCTCGCCGTCGTCGAGGGCACGCTCGCCGAGCTGCGGCTGAGGGTCATGGACGAGCAGGGCCATGTGATCCGTACCGTACGCAGCCGCTCCAAGCCGTCGATCGACCCGGGCACCGGGTCGTACCAGCTGATCGGCACCATGCAGGAGGTCACCGAGCCGCAGCCGGGCGCCGCCGCGCGTACGCCGGTCACGGGTGACTGGAGACGCTCGCGCGAGGCGTTCCTGCTGGACGCGGGGCGGGCGCTGGCCGAGGCGCGGTCCACGGCGGAGGTGCTGCGGGTCGCGGCGGGCCTGTCGATGCCCGGTTTCTCGCCGGACGGGCTCGCGGTCTTCGGCGCGGAGGGCGACCGGCTCACGGTCATCGGCCACCACGGGCACAACCCCGGGGACGAGGAGCCGTTCACCCAGATGCCGCTGGACACGGACTATCCGGCCGCGGAGGTCGTCCGCACCGGCCGTGCCGTCTATCTCTCCTCGCCCGACCACTACCGCGACCGCTATCCGGCCTCCTGGCCGCTCGCCCAGCACTTCGACCGCCAGTCCTGGGCGTTCCTGCCGCTCACGTTCGCGGGGCGCACGATGGGCGCGTGGATGGCGGCCTTCACGTACCCCGTCACGTTCACGCCCGACGAGCGTTCCGTGCTGACGACGGTGGCGCGGATGCTGGCGCAGGCCCTCTCGCGGGCCGGGGTCGCCGAGTCCGAGCGGGAGCTCACGGACGGCCTCCAGCGCTCGATGCTGCCCACCCTGGGGCCGCAGATCCCGGGCATGAGCGTCGCGGCCCGGTATGTGCCCACCGGCGGCGGGCTCCAGGTGGGCGGCGACTGGTACGACATGATCCCGCTGCCCGGCGGCACCTCCCGGAACAGCCCCGAGGGTGGCCGCTTCGCGCTTGTCATCGGCGACGTCCAGGGCCATGACGTACGCGCCGCCGGACTGATGGGCCAGCTCCGGATCGCGCTGCGCGCGTACGCCTCCGAGGGACACCGCCCGGACGCCGTCCTCTCGCGCGCCTCGCGCTTCCTGTACGGGATCACGTACGACGAGGAGATCGCGGACCTGCGCTTCGCGACCTGCCTGTACGTGGAGGTCGATCCGGAGAGCGGGGTCCTGGAGATAGCCAGGGCCGGGCATCCGGACCCGGCGATACGCATGGCCGACGGGACCGTGCTGACCCGGCCGACCGCGGGCGGGCTGCCGCTCGGCATCGATCCGGACGCCGACTATCCGACGACACGGCTCGTCCTGGAGCCCGGCGAGACCATGCTGATCTGCACGGACGGGCTCATCGAGACCGGCGGGCACGACCTGGACACCGGCTGGCGGCGGATCCGCAAGATCCTGGAGAGCCACGACGGTGACATGGAGGAGCTCGCCGACGCGCTGGTCCAAGCCGTGCACGGGCCCTCCTCCCACCACACGACCGGGCCGCTGGTGGACCGCCGCGAGGACGACATAGCGGTGCTGCTGCTGAGCAGGGCGGGGGAGAGCCGCGGTGGCGACACCGTGGCCGAGCGGCCCTCCGTGCGCCGCACCATGGTGACCGTCGCGCAGGCCGAGCACGAGCGGGTCGCTGGAGCCCGCCAGCAACTGCGGGAGTTCCTGCACGACTGGGCTTCCGCCGACCAGGTCGACTCGGCGGTCCTGCTGGTCTCCGAGATGATCACGAACGTCCTCGTCCACACCGACGCGGACGCGCTGCTCGTCGCCGAGATGACGGGCGGGGCCGGGTCCCGTCGGATACGGATCCAGGTGTCGGACGGGAGCGACGACCTGCCCCACAAGCGGCATCCCGGCGAACTGGCGTCCTCCGGGCGGGGTTTGATGCTGATGGAACTGCTCGCGGACGCGTGGGGCGTGGACCCGCGGGGCGAGGGCAAGAGCATCTGGTTCGAGCTCTATGAGGAGGGACCGGACGGGGAGGATCCGGGCGGCCAGGAACCGGGCGGCGAGGCCGAGCCCGGGGTTCCCGGCTTTTCCGGGGTCACCGAGGTCTCGGGAGACGCGTAACGCCCCCGCAGCTCCGCGATCACTCCGAACGCCGCCGCCGTCAGGGGCACCGCCAGCAGCATTCCGAGGATGCCCGCCACGGACGCGCCCGCGGTGATCGCCAGCATGACGACGGCGGGGTGCATCTGCACGGTCCGGCTCTGGATCATCGGCTGGAGCACATGCCCCTCAAGGACCTGCACGGCCAGGACGACCCCCAGCGCCCACAGCGCGATCACGAAACCGCGGTCCGCGAGGGCCACCAGGATCGCCACCGCGCCGGAGAGAAAAGCGCCCAGGTACGGGATGTACGCGCCGACGAACACGAGCGCGCCGAGCCCGACGGCCCCCGGCACCCGCAGCACGAGCAGACCCACGGTGATGCAGATCGCGTCGATGAGCGCGATGAACGTCGTCCCGCGCATGAACCCCTCGACGGCCTGGTACGCCCGCCGCGCCATCGCCTCGGTCATGTCGCCCGAGCCCTGGGGCACCAGCGAGCGCAGGGTCCCGGCCGCCCGGTGCGAGTCCCGCAGGAAGAAGAAGACGAGCAGCAGCGCGAGGACGGCCATGGCGATGGCCTCGCCCACGACGCTGATCCCGCTGATCACCCCGGACGCCGCCGTCCCGCCGAACTTGCCCAGCAGCTCCTTGGCGTTGGAGGCGAGATCGTCGAGCGAGGTGCCGGCCGCCCCGAAGTGCTCGGACAGCGACTCGGCGGCCTGTTTGAGCGAGGCGGTGATCTCGTCACCGGTGTCGATCAGCGCGGCCACCACGATGTATGTGGCCCCGCCGACGACGGCGAGCACCGCGGCGCAGGTGACGCCGGCCGCGATCGACCGGTTCACCTTCGCCCGCACCAGCCGCCCGTACAGCGGCCGGAGCAGCGCCGTCCCGAGCAGCGCGAGCAGCACCGGCACCACCGCGGTCTTGAACTCGACGCACAGCCGCACCGCGACCACCACGACCCCGGTGACCAGCAGAGCGACGACGCACCAGGCGGCCACGCGGCGCACGGGTTCGGGCAGGAGCCGGGCGGGTTCCGGAAGCAGGGGCTGCACGCCTCCACCTGACCATGCGTCAGGCGGGGCGGCGCTCCGGGAGGGCTGAAAGGGGGACCGGGCGCGGGACCGGTGCGCGATGATGCGAACCATGGCCGCCATCACTGAGATACCAGGGCCCAAAGGCCTCCCCCTGCTCGGCTCGGCACTCGACCTCCGGCGCGATTCGCTGGAGGTCTTCCTCCGCGCCCGGCGGGACCACGGCGACGTGGTGCGGCTCTCCGCGGGCCCGCCGGGAGTCCGCACGGTGCTGCACTGTGTCTTCTCCGCGGAGGGCGTGCAGCAGATCCTGGCCTCGCAGGCGGCCAACTTCCGCAAGGACAACCAGTTCTACGAGGAGCTGAGGCAGTCCGCCGGCAACGGCCTGCTCACCGCGCAGGACGCCGACTACCGGCGCCAACGCCGGCTGATCCAGCCGCTGTTCACAAAACGGCAGGTGGACACCTATGCCAAGGCGGTGACGCTGGAGGCCGACGGCACGGTCGAGCGCTGGCGGGACGCGGCCGACGGCGTCGTCGACGTGGTCCGGGAGATGGACCGGCTCGCGCTGCGCACGGTCTCGCGCATCCTGTTCGGCGCGGATGTCGAGGCCGCGGTCGACGTCATCCACGACAACTTCCCCGTGGTCAGCGAGTACGTGACGCGGCGCGGCTTCTCCCCCATGAACCCGCCGCGCTCCTGGCCCCTCCCGTCCAACCGCCGGGCCGAGGCGGCCTCCCGGGCGGTGTACGCGGTCTGCGACCGGATCATCGCGGAGCGCAGGGCGGCCGACGCGACGGCCGACACCGCCTCCACCGGAGCCGCCTCCACCGAGGGCGACGACCTGCTCTCCCTTCTCTCCCGGGCGAGCACCGAGGAGGACGGCAGCCTCGACGCCGCCGAACTCCGCGACCAGGTGCTGGTCTTCCTGGTCGCGGGCCACGAGACGACCGCGACGTCCATGGCCTTCGCGCTCCATCTCCTCGCCCGCCAC
The DNA here is from genome assembly GCF_001418655.1 of Streptomyces phaeochromogenes. Classification (GTDB taxonomy): domain Bacteria; phylum Actinomycetota; class Actinomycetes; order Streptomycetales; family Streptomycetaceae; genus Streptomyces; species Streptomyces phaeochromogenes. Next base: position 26,181 of record NZ_LIQZ01000240.1, read on the forward strand.
CCGGAGGCCCAGAAGCGGGCCCACGAGGAGGCCGACCGCCTGCCGTCGGGCCGGGCACCCTCGGCCGCCGACCTCGACGAACTCCCGTACCTGACAAGGGTGCTGAAGGAGACCATGCGGCTGTACCCGGCCGCTCCGGTGGTCGGCCGCCGGTCCGTCGAGGCCGCGGAGGTAGACGGGCACCTGATCCCGGCAGGCGCGGACGTCCTGGTCCTGCCCTGGGTCACCCACCGCCACCCGGACCTGTGGGACGACCCGGAACGCTTCGACCCCGACCGCTTCACCCCCGAACGGGAGGCCGCCCGCCACCGCTACGCCTGGTTCCCCTTCGGCGGCGGCCCGCGCGCCTGCATCGGCCAGTACTTCTCAATGCTGGAGTCCGTCCTGGCCCTGGCCGCCCTGCTGCGCTCGTACGACCTGGAGGCCGTGGACACGGAGGTCCCCCTGACAGCGGGAATCACCCTCCAGGCAACGGGTCCCGCACGGGTACGGGTGCGGGCCCGCACGTAACACCGGGGACCGGCCGCTTGGTCCGGGCCGTGCGCGGAGAATCGATACCCCTCGCCCCTATCGGGTGAACATCCTTGCCGTGGACATGAGTTACACCTCCGCGTGCCTACGTTCCGGGGCGGAGGTGATGCTCGATGTACGAGCAGAACAACATGCCGCCGAACAGTGCGACGGCACCGCGACAGGACGCGATCGACATCAACGACTTCGTGTTCGCGGCCACGGGGGCGCGGCTGCGGAGGCTGACTCTGCCTGACGGCTCGCACTGGTTCCCGGCAGTCGACGTGTGCAAGCAGCTGGGCTACGTCCACACGGGCTCCGCTCTGCGCGACATTGCGGACAAAGCCAATTTCGGAAGCGCCGAGAGTGTGCTTGGGAGGCACACTCTCAGCATTCCCGCAGGTCGAGAGTGGCGACGAGACATGAATCTCGTGAGCCTCGAAGGTCTGATCCGACTGGTCAACGGCTGTACGAAACCGGAGTCCCAGCCCTTCAAATCCTGGGTGGCCACAGTCATCGAGACCATCCAGCGCACCGGTTCCTACTCCCTGGAACCAGCCCCCGTCCAACCCACACCCGACGGCGCCACCGCATACGTCATGCCCCAGCAGATCGCCGACGCCATCGTGCGGCTCGAAGAACGGAACATCCGGGCGGACGAGTTGCTGCTCGCCTTCCAGGAGGAGCGCGGCGAACTGCTGCGGCAGATCAGCGACAGCCAGCACGCCATGGTCGAAACACAGCGGCAGATCTGCCGCAGCCAGAACGTCATGGCCGAGGCGCTGCAGCAGATCGCCGAGGCGCTCAAGCCTGCCCATGGCCATGGCCGTCCTCGCCCCACCGCGGCGCCGGAGCCCGAGCTGACACCTCAGCAGCTCCTCGCCACCTGGAAGGCGAAGAATCTCGTCGTCACCGGAGACGTCCACGCCGTGGCGGCCTACCTGGCTCCGGCCCTCCTGCGCGGCGGGGCCCGCTACCCGCTGGAGGAGATCGCCACCCGCACGGGTCTGCCGCAGGAGCGTGTCCACGACTGCGTACGGATGCTGCTCAGGCGGGGGTGCGTCCGGCAGACGGGCTGCGCGCCGGACGGGGCACCGATCTACGTGCTCCCGTAGTTGCCCGTAAAGCCGTAGGCGCACAGCAAAACAGGCCCGAAGCCGCAAAACGAAGTTGCGGCTTCGGGCCTTCTCGTACCGTACCGGACCCGCGAGTTGATCGCGGACCTGGCATCGAACGGGCTGCTACAGCCCGCCCTCGCTCATCCCGTGAACCGCCGGAATCGTGCCCAGGCGGCCCTTCTGGAAGTCGTCGAACGCCTGCTGGAGTTCCTCGCGGGTGTTCATGACGAACGGGCCGTAGTGGGCCATCGGCTCACGGATCGGCTGGCCGCCCAGGATGACGACCTCCAGGTCCGGGGTGTTGGCGTCCTGCTTCTCGTCCGCGCGGACGGTCAGCGAGGAACCCGCGCCGAAGACGGTGGTCTGCCCGGTGTGGACCGGGCGACGGTCCGCACCGACACTGCCGCGGCCGGCCATCACGTACGCGAGGGCGTTGAAGTCCTCGCGCCACGGGAGCGTGAGCTCGGCGCCGGGTGTCACGGTCGCGTGGATCATGGTGATCGGCGTGTGCGTGATGCCGGGACCCTGGTGGCCGTCCAGCTCACCGGCGATGACGCGCAGCAGCGCGCCGCCGTCGGGCGTGCTGAGCAGCTGGACCGAGCCACCGCGGATGTCCTGGTAGCGCGGCGCCATCATCTTGTCCTTGGCCGGCAGGTTCACCCACAGCTGGAGCCCGTGGAAGAGACCGCCCGACACGACGAGCGCCTCCGGCGGCGCCTCGATGTGCAGCAGGCCCGAGCCCGCGGTCATCCACTGGGTGTCGCCGTTGGTGATGGTGCCGCCGCCACCGTTCGAGTCCTGGTGGTCGAAGACGCCGTCGATGATGTAGGTCACGGTCTCGAAGCCGCGGTGGGGGTGCCAGGGGGTGCCCTTGGGCTCGCCCGGCGCGTACTCCACCTCACCCATCTGGTCCATCATGATGAACGGGTCGAGATGGCGGTAGTTGATCCCGGCGAACGCGCGGCGGACCGGGAAGCCCTCACCCTCGAATCCGCTCGGCGCGGTGGTCACGGCGAGCACAGGACGTGCCACGGCCTCGGTCGACGCGGCCACACGGGGCAGGGTCAGCGGGTTCTCGACGGTCACTGCAGGCATGTCGGTACCTCCTTGTGCTCGAAGTTTAGTTGAATCTCGAACTTTCTGCCACCTGGAACGCAGAACGCCCGGAGGGCATTCCCTCCGGGCGTTCCGGTGTGGAGCGGGTCGTACGGGCCGGCTGCACGGGCCGGCCATGTGGACCGCTCGCACGAGCCGGTCGTGCGAGCCGGCCCTACCGGGCAGTACGCGCTTGCCGTCTGCGCGTGGCGGTGTCTGTCGGGCAGCCGTGGAGCAGCCGCGGTCAGCCGTACATCCGGCGCATCGCGAAGTCGACCATCTGCTCGACCGCCTTCGCGTCGAAGACGATGCGGTGCTCGCCCTCCATGTCGAGGACGAAGCCGTAGCCGGTGGGGAGCAGGTCGATCACCTCGGCGCCGATGACCACGAAGTACTTGGACTCCTTGCCGGCGTACCGGCGCAGTTCCTTGAGCGAGGTGAACATCGGGATCACGGGCTGCTGGGTGTTGTGCAGCGCCAGGAATCCGGGGTTGTCACCGCGCGGGCAGTAGACCTTGGAGGTGGCGAAGACCTGCTGGAAGTCCTCGGGGGTCAGCGACCCCGTGGTGAACGCGCGCACCGCGTCGGCGAGCGACGGCGGCGACGGCTCGGGGTAGAGCGGCGGCTGCTGGCCGTATCCGCCGACCCCGCCGACACCACCGGGCATCTGCTGCTGCGGCGGCGGCTGGGACTGCGCGTACTGCTGCTGCCCCGGTCCCACGTTCTGGTCGTAGCCGTACATGGGGGCAAGAGTACTGGCGGGGCGGCCCGCCCGGTCGTCCCCGGCGGATTTCCTCGAACAGGTGGCGGAGCCGTGCACTCCCACCCGAAGGTGGACCCCGAAATGTAGACCCTGCTCACACTTGGGCAATCAGGGGTTGATTCTTATTACCGACGGGTAGCATCATCGTAGCTACTGGTTGGTACGCGAACCAGATGCGCGCCAGACTCGAAACTCTCGAACCAGGTGCGAGGACTCGTCACCGAGGACTCACCACCTCCCCGATCCCTTAACGGAGCCGTCGCCATGGGGCACTACAAGTCGAATCTCCGCGACATCGAGTTCAACCTCTTCGAGGTGCTCGGGCGCGACAAGCTGTACGGCACCGGCCCGTTCGCGGAGATGGACACCGAGACCGCCAAGAGCATCCTCGAAGAGCTGACCCGCCTCTCGGAGAACGAGCTGGCGGAGTCCTTCGCGGACGCCGACCGCAACCCTCCGGTATTCGACCCGGAGACCAACACCGCGCCCGTCCCGGCGTCCTTCAAGAAGTCCTACCAGGCCTTCATGGACTCCGAGTACTGGCGGCTCGGCCTCCCCGAGGAGATCGGCGGCACCACCGCCCCCCGCTCCCTGATCTGGGCGTACGCGGAGCTGATCCTCGGCGCGAACCCGGCGGTCTGGATGTACTGCTCGGGCCCCGCGTTCGCGGGCATCCTCTTCGAAGAGGGCAACGAGGTCCAGAAGCACATCGCGAAGATCGCCGTGGACAAGCAGTGGGGCTCCACCATGGTGCTCACCGAGCCGGACGCCGGCTCGGACGTGGGCGCGGGCCGCACCAAGGCGGTCGAGCAGGAGGACGGCTCCTGGCACATCGAGGGCGTCAAGCGCTTCATCACGTCCGGTGAGCACGACATGTCGGAGAACATCCTCCACTACGTGCTCGCCCGCCCCGAGGGCGCCGGACCCGGCACCAAGGGCCTGTCCCTCTTCCTCGTCCCGAAGTACGAGTTCGACTTCGAGACCGGCGAGCTGGGCGAGCGCAACGGCGCGTACGCGACGAACGTCGAGCACAAGATGGGCCTCAAGGCCTCCAACACGTGCGAGATGACGTTCGGCGACCGCCACCCGGCCAAGGGCTGGCTCATCGGCGACAAGCACGACGGCATCCGCCAGATGTTCCGCATCATCGAGTTCGCCCGCATGATGGTCGGCACGAAGGCCATCTCGACGCTGTCGACGGGCTACCTGAACGCTCTGGAGTACGCCAAGGAGCGCGTCCAGGGCCCCGACCTCGCGCAGTTCATGGACAAGACCGCGCCCAAGGTCACCATCACGCACCACCCGGACGTGCGCCGCTCGCTGATGACGCAGAAGGCGTACGCGGAGGGCATGCGCGCCCTGGTGCTGCACACCGCCGCACTCCAGGACGAGATCCAGGTCAAGGAGGCCGAGGGCGAGGACGCGTCCACCCTGGAGGCCCTCAACGACCTGCTCCTGCCGATCGTGAAGGGCTACGGCTCCGAGAAGGGCTACGAGCAGCTCGCCCAGTCGCTCCAGACGTTCGGCGGCTCCGGGTTCCTCCAGGAGTACCCGATCGAGCAGTACATCCGCGACGCCAAGATCGACACCCTGTACGAGGGCACGACCGCGATCCAGGGCCAGGACTTCTTCTTCCGGAAGATCGTCCGCAACCAGGGCGCGGCGCTGAACTCCCTCGCCGAGGACATCAAGAAGTTCCTGGCGCTCGGCACCGGCGGCGAGGAGCTGTCCGGCGCCCGCGAGCACCTCGCCAAGGCGGCCGTCGAGCTGGAGGCCATCGTCGGCCTGATGCTCACGGACCTCGCGGCGACCGAGCAGGACGTCAAGAACATCTACAAGGTCGGGCTGAACAGCACCCGTCTGCTGATGGCCTCCGGTGACGTCGTCGTCGGCTACCTGCTCCTGAAGGGTGCCGCCGTCGCCGCCGAGAAGCTGGAGACGGCCTCGGCGAAGGACCGGCCGTTCTACACCGGCAAGATCGCCGCGGCGAAGTTCTTCGCGGCGAACGTCCTGCCGGGCGTCACCGGCGCGCGCAAGCTCGCCGAGGGCGTCGAGCTGGACCTGATGGAGCTGGACGAGTCGGCGTTCTGACCGGGGCCACCGGGGCCCACCTCTGGGGGCTGCCGCCCCCGGGGCTCCCGCCTTTCTCCAGGGGCGCGGGGAACTGCGCGACCGGCCCCCACGCACCCGCAGGGTCGGCGCTCAGGCCGTGAGCCGTCGCGTTCGCGCCGAACGTCCGGACCCGTCCCACTGTCTGTACACACCCCTCACGAAGGCCCGTTCCCATCCCCGGGAGCGGGCCTTCGTACGTCGTTAAGGTGAACCCATGCGCACACCCCCACGCTTCGACCGCGGACACACCGACGACCTCATGTCCTTCCTGGCGGCGAGCCCGTCCCCGTACCACGCCGTGGCGAACGCCGCCGAGCGGCTGGAGAAGGCAGGCTTCCGGCAGGTCGCGGAGACCGACGCGTGGGACGGGACGAGCGGTGGAAAGTACGTGCTGCGCGGGGGCGCGATCGTCGCCTGGTACGTGCCGGAGGGCGCCGAGCCGCACACCCCCTTCCGCATCGTCGGGGCGCACACCGACTCCCCCAACCTGCGGGTGAAGCCGCGCCCGGACAGCGGTGCGCACGGCTGGCGCCAGGTCGCGGTCGAGGTCTACGGCGGCCCGCTCCTCAACTCCTGGCTCGACCGGGACCTGGGCCTCGCCGGACGGCTGTCGCTCCGGGACGGCTCGACGCGCCTGGTGAACATCGACCGGCCGCTGCTGCGCGTGCCCCAACTCGCCATCCACCTGGACCGGTCCGTCACCTCGGACGGCCTCAAGCTCGACAAGCAGCGGCATCTGCAGCCCATCTGGGGCCTCGGCAACGACGTGCGCGACGGCGACCTGATCCGCTTCCTGGAGGAGGAGTCGGGGCTGACCGAGGGCGAGACCACCGGCTGGGACCTGATGGTGCACTCCATCGAACCGCCCGCCTACCTCGGCCGCGACAAGGAACTGCTCGCGGGCCCGCGCATGGACAACCTGCTGTCCGTGCACGCCGGTACGGCGGCGCTGGCGGGCGTGGCGACGGCCGACGAGACCCTCTCCTACATCCCGGTCCTCGCGGCGTTCGACCACGAGGAGAACGGCTCGCAGTCGGACACCGGAGCGGACGGGCCGCTGCTGGGCAGCGTGCTGGAGCGCTCGGTGTTCGCGCGCGGCGGCTCGTACGAGGACAGGGCCCGCGCCTTCGCCGGCACGGTCTGCCTCTCCTCCGACACCGGTCACGCCGTGCACCCGAACTACGCCGAGCGGCACGACCCGACGCACCACCCGCGCGCGGGCGGCGGCCCGATCCTCAAGGTGAACGTCAACAACCGCTACGCGACGGACGGTTCGGGCCGAGCCGTGTGGGCCGCCGCCTGCGAGAGGGCCGACGTGCCCTTCCAGACCTTCGTCTCCAACAACTCCATGCCCTGCGGCACCACCATCGGCCCCATCACCGCGGCCCGCCACGGCATCAAGACGGTCGACATCGGCGTGGCCATCCTCTCGATGCACAGCGCCCGCGAACTCTGCGGCGCCACCGACCCGTTCCTGCTGGCGAACTCACTGGTGGGGTTCCTGGAGGGATAGGGCTGCCTCAGACGCGCCCAGTTTTGAACCTGTTCATGACAGGCCCCTCCGGCATACGATGCCGTCTCGATCACCTGGGTCGATGACCTTGGTGATCACATTGATCAATCACCTTGGTCAATCATCATGCCCACGGGGGGACTTGATATGAGACGGCGTTCCATGCTGCTCGCCTGCGCGTCGGTCGCGGCCGGGTTGCTGCTGGGGCCGGTTCCGACGGCGTCCGCCGCGACGACCGCACCCGAGCTGGTGATCGCGGGCGGCACCGGCGAACAGTCCACCGGCCTGGTCTCGGTGACCGCACGCTCGGACAGCGCGATCACCTCGATCACCGCTCATCTGTATGCCGAAGGAAGCTCCGAAGAGGTCGCCACCGTCAGCGAGTTCGCCCTCGGCTCGGGCAGCGAGTCGGACGGCCGCTNNCGCTGCGCCTCGCCGAGCTGGGCACCTACCGCGTCGTCGTCGACCTGACCGACGCCGACGGGGACACCTCAACGACACAGAGCGCCGCCGGATTCGACTACTGGCGCACGGCCGACCTGCACGACTTCGAGGTCACGCCGGAGCACCCCGACCACAGCCACCAGCAGGTGTCCGTGTCCGGCCGGTACACGATCACGGACCCGCGTACCGGGGAGACGACTCCCGCCGCGGACAACGCCGTCGAGATCGCGACCTCGAACACGGGCGAGACCGTCTCGGCGAGCACGGACGCCGACGGCCGGTTCTCCACCGCGTACACGCACACGTACGACGGCGGGGGCAGCGTCTCCCCGTGGCTCCAACTGGCCGCGCCGGGGTCGCAGGACGGCGCGACGGTCTACGTGTCGCCGGTCAGGTCGGACACCCGGGTACTGCTCGACACCGACGAGCTGAGCACCGTCGAGGGCGAGCCCGTGACGGTCTCGGGCCGCGCCGAGGTGTGGATCGACGACGACTGGCGGCCACTTGCCGGGGCCACGGTCCGCGCGCTGTGGAGCACCGAATCGGGAGCCGCCGCCNNCACCGAGGGCCGGTTCTCCGGGGAACTGCTGATGCCGCGCTCCGGCACCGTGCAGGTCAACGTCCTCCCGGGCACGTACCTCGACGCGAGCGCGGAGGAGCCGCTGAGGGTGAGCGTCGCCCGCACCACCTCCATCGGTTCCTTCTCCGTGACCGCCGGCACGAACTCCCGGCTCACCGCCCAGGGACGCCTCTACACCGGCGAGAGCACGCCCCCGGAGGACGTCCGCAAGGTGCAGATCCAGTACTCGGCCGACGGCGCCACCGGCTGGACCACGGTGACGACGGTCGTACCCGGCTTCGGCGATCCGGAGGAAGGCTCCCTGTTCCAGGGCACGTTCACTGCTCCCGCCGGACAGGGCCACTACCGGGCGTACTTCGCGGGAAGCGCCGACTGGCAGACCGCGTACAGCGAGCCGGTCTTCGTCCAACTCCCCTGACCGGACCTCGCTGGTCCGTCCCGCCTCATCCGTCCGCGGAGATCTCCCCTGCATGGAGGGACCGGGTCCGGG
>NZ_LIQZ01000241.1 GCF_001418655.1 Streptomyces phaeochromogenes
GTGCGCCGCCAGGGACTCGAACCCCGGACCCGCTGATTAAGAGTCAGCTGCTCTAACCAACTGAGCTAGCGGCGCGTGCTGCTCCGCAGACTCTACCTGGTGTCGGGGGGTGCCCCGGCCCGGGCCCTCCCGAACCGCCGCAGGCGGCCCGTACATCATTTGGACCGTCAACATGCGACACCCGGTGACAGTTGAGAAACTGATGGACGTGCAGAAGCGCGGACTTTTCCACCAGGAGTGTGAGGGGAATCGCATGGCGGCTCCGGTATTCGAGGAATTCGATCCCGAGAGCGACTGTGAATGCCCCGGATGTGCCCACTGGCGGCTTGTGCTGCCCCATTCCGCGGCCACCGGATTCGGTGGCCACCCGGCGGCCCACCGAGCGCTCGTCCTGGCCGCCGCGGCCGGTACGGCGCTCGGCGCGGGCCATGTCGTACCGGCCGTCGCGGCAGCCGCGCACGCCCCGCGGCTGCCCGGCGCCCCCGTGGCCGACGAACCCGACACACCGCAGGGCGGCAAGACCCCGCTCCACGGCCCCGGAGGTGTTCCGGCCAAGGTCAAGGCACCCCCGACGACCCGGTCCGAGATCATCAACCGGGCCAAGGAGTGGGTCGCCGCGGAGGTGCCCTACAGCATGAGCGCGTACTGGTCCGACGGGTACCGCCAGGACTGCTCGGGCTTCGTCTCGATGGCCTGGAACCTCGGCGGCAACGAATGGACGGGCAGCCTCGACAAGTTCGGCGTCCGGATTCCCCGGGAGCAGCTGGAGCCCGGTGACATTCTCCTGTTCCACAATCCGGCGGACCCCGAGAAGGGGTCGCACGTCGTGATTTTCGGGGGCTGGACGGATTACACGCAGGACTATTACATCGCGTACGAGGAGGCCCGCCCGCGCGCCCGCAAGCAGGCCACTCCGTATGCCTACTGGAAGTATTCGGACCGCTATCTGGCGTACCGCTACAAGGGGCTGAAAGGGGGAATCGAGGGCGAGGGTCCGGCTTCTCCGGGCGACCCGAAGACTCCGGCCGTCCCGGCCAATCCGGCCACCCCCGTCACCTCTCCGGGGACGAAACCGGCGGCGCCGCCCTACCCGGGTGCGGCGGCCTTCGGGCCCGGGGCGACCAACGCCAGCGTCACCCGGCTGGGGCGGATGCTCGTCGAGCGGGGCGCGAGCGCGTACTACTCGGCGGGGCCCGGGCCGAGCTGGTCGGAGGCCGACCGCAGGGCCACCCAGGCGTTCCAGCGGGCCCAGGGCTGGACGGGAGCGGACGCGGACGGGTTCCCGGGGCCGACGACCTGGGCGTACCTGGTGAGCGACAAGGGCCGGGACGTCGTCGTCCCGAGCGGCGGCAGTTCGGGCAGGCCCGGGCGGCCCCCGGCCGGAGGTGTCGCCTCGCACGGCGTCGCCGGCTATCCGGGGCGGGCGTTCTTCCGGCCGGGCGCCAGCAACGAGTACGTCACCCGGCTCGGGAAGCAGCTGGTGAAGAAGGGGTTCGGCAAGCACTACACGCAGGGGCCGGGACCGCGCTGGGGCGAGGGCGACCGGCGCAACGTCGAGGCGTTCCAGCGTGCGCAGGGTTGGCGCGGCGGTGCCGCCGACGGCTATCCGGGCCCGGAGACCTGGCGGCGGCTCTTCTCCTGAGGAGCGCGGACGGCCTCAGGAGTCCGGACGGCCCGAGGGGCTCGGGCGGCTCCCGACGGCACTTCTCATGACAGCTCTCTCATGACAGTTCTTCCTGGCGCGGAGGCACGGAGGCACTATGAGTACGACGACTGAACAGTCCCCGGAGTTCGAGGGGACCCCAGAGGCGGGCGGTCGGGACACGGGTGGCCGTGGGGCGCGGCTCATCCACAACGAGGCGACCACCGAGATCCCGGTCCACCTGCTGTTCCGCGACGAGCCCGAGCCGGTGTCCGTGGCGCTCGCGCCCGCCGTCGTGAGCCGGCGGCGCGGCACGGGCGAGCAGCCGAGGGTCACCCGGCGCCCGCCCGGCCCGGTGCGGCCTCGGCCGGTGGTCGAGGTGGACCCCGACCTGGTGGAGCGGCCCGCGGGCGTGCTGCCGGGCACGGTCGGGGTGCTGGCCGGTGCCGTCGGTACGGCGGGCTGCGTCCTCGCGTCGTGGTGGGCGGGTGTGCTGCCGCCGCTCGCCGTGGACACGCTGGGGCTGCCGGTGCGGATGAGCGCAGGGCTCGGCGGACCGCAGTGGGCGGCGCTCGCCGGGGCCGGGGCGCTCACCCTGTTCGGCTTCGGCGGGCTGGCCCGCGGCCGTACCGGACGCGCCTGGGTACTCGGCCTGTTCGGCCGCTACCGGGGCACGGTCCGGCGCACCGGGCTCATGTGGGTGAACCCGCTGGTGCTGCGCCGCCGGATCGACGTACGGCTGCGGCACTGGCGGAGCGACCCGATGCCGGCGGTCGACGCGAACGGGGTCGCGCTCCGGGTCGTGGTGCTCGTCGTCTGGCGGGTGCGGGACACCGCGCGCGCCGCGCTCGGCGTCGAGGACCACCAGCGGTATCTGCGCGAGTGCGTGGAGGCGGCGCTCGCCCGGGTGCTCGCCCAGCTGCCGGCCGATGTCGCGCCGAACTCGCCGAGGGCCGCCGAGTCCGCGACGCTGCGCAACACCGAGGCCGTCGGCGACTCGCTGACCCGCATCGTGGCCGCGGACGCGGCGGCGGCCGGCCTCCAGGTGTTCTCGGCGCAGCCGCTGCGCGTGGAGTACGCCCCCGAGGTCGCCGCGGTGATGCAGCGCCGCCGGATCGCGGCACTCGACGCGCAGCACCGCGACAAGGTCCTCACCTCGGTCGTCGACTCCGTCGAGGACACGGTGACCCGGCTGACCGTGCGCGGGCTCGTCGAACTCGACGACTACGAGCGCAAGGCTCTGGTGAAGGACCTGACGGTGGCGTTCTATACGGGACATGGAGATCGCTGACCGCCGCACCCCCGCACCGAATCTCGCCGGGCTCGCCGAGTACGCCCGGAATCTGACCGCCGACACCCCCCGCGCCGTCCTGGGCCTCGCCGGCCCACCCGGCGCCGGGAAGTCGACCCTCGCCCGCGCCCTGGTCGAACGGATCGGCGAGGGCGCCGCCTATCTCCCGCTCGACGGCTTCCATCTCTCCAACGCCCAGCTGGAGCGCCTCGGCCTGACCGCCCGCAAGGGCTCCGAGCCGAGCTTCGACGTGTGGGGCTACGTCGACCTGCTGCGCCGGGTCCTCGACGAGACCGGCCGCGACATCTACGTACCGGACTACGACCGCACGCTCGACGAGCCGGTCGCCGCGCGGCACGTGGTGCCCCCGGCGGCCCGGCTGATCGTCACCGAGGGGAACTACCTCGCCTGTGATCTGCCGGGGTGGCGGGACGCCTACGTGTTCATGGAGGAGTGCTGGTACGTCGAGGCGCCCGGGGACGTGCGTCAGGTGAGGCTGGTGGAACGGCAGTTGGCGGGTGGGAGGGACGAGGCGCAGGCGCGGGACTGGGTCGCGACCAACGACGACCCCAACGGCGAACTCGTGGAGAAGTCCCGGGACCGCTGCCGGCGAATCCTCTCCACTATTGGTATGGACATGTTCAACAGTCAGCAATAATCTGGGACTTGGTCTAGACCTGAATCATCGCCACACGCATCGCGATGCGCACGCACAGCTCACGGAACTTCCCCCACGTTCTCCAGGAGCGGCAGCATGCGAGAAACTCCCCATCCCCGGAAGCGACTGAAGTGGTACGCCGCCGCGGTCGGCCTCGCCACCACGGGAGCGCTCGTGCTCTCCAGTGGTGGCGCCACCGGCCACGGCTACACCGACCTCCCCATCAGCCGGCAGAAGCTCTGCCAGAACGGCTCCGTGACCAACTGCGGTGCCATCCAGTGGGAACCCCAGAGCGTCGAGGGCCCCAAGGGTTTCCCGGCGGCCGGGCCCGCGGACGGGCAGATCTGCTCCGGGAACCACACCAACTTCAACGCGCTCGACAAGGCGACGACGCCTTCGGGCGGTGCCTGGCCGACGACCAAGGTCAACGGAGGGCAGAGCTACACCTTCCGCTGGCAGTTCACGGCCCGGCACTCCACGACCGACTTCAAGTACTACGTCACCAAGAACGGCTGGAACCAGAACGCTCCGCTGACCCGGTCCGCGCTGGTCACCGCCCCGTTCCTGACCGTCCCCTACAGCGGCCAGCCGCCGGCGACGCTCTCGCACAGCGGAACCCTGCCGACCGGCAAGAGCGGTCACCACGTCATCCTCGCGGTGTGGACGATCGCCGACACGGCGAACGCGTTCTACGCCTGCTCGGACGTGACGTTCTGAGCGCCCGCCACCCGTTCGCCGCGCAACTCTGAGCATCTCTTGAGGCTCTGGCCCACCCCCCACGGGTAGGTTCCACGCACGTCGACATGACCATGACGGCGTGCGTGGAGCTGTACCGAACATCGGGGGATGTCGATGGACTTCATGTTCTATGCGGTGCCGGTCCTGATCATGGCCGTGACCGTCTTCCTGGCTGTCAGGGTGATCCGCCGCGCGCTGGGGCTCAGGCGGGCCTGGAACAGCGGACTGACCGCGGAGGCGCGCTGCCTGCGCACGTACACGACGACCAGCGGCGGCAGCGGCGACTCCTCCGTGCGCACGACGCTGCACCACGTATACGAATTCACGGCCCGGGACGGGCGCACCATCCGTTTCGAGGAGGAGGACGGGCCGGGTACGACGCTGGAGGGCGACATCGTCGTCGTGCACTACGCCGAGGGCGAGACCGTGAAGGCCACCGCCCAGGCGCCGAGCCACGTCAGGAACACGGCCGCCACCGTGGGCATCCTGACGTTCCTCTCCGTGGTCGTGGTGTTCTGCGTCGGCTTCATGGTCACGTACTCCGAGACCTTCGGCGACAACTCCTTCATGGACGACGACCCTTCCGTCAGCAAGGTGGACGAGCCGCCCTCGGTCGACGACGGGTCGTACAGCGAGGTGCCGTGACCCTTCCGCACCTGGCCCTCCACATCTGACGCGCCGTCAATTATGGTGCGCCCCATGGGATCCAGGAGCGTGGGGACCGGCGCGCGGACCGTCGCGGAGCTCGTACAGGACCGGTGGGGCGACCACCGGCCGGGGCTGTGGTTCGAGGAACGGACCCTGACCCACCACGAGGTGGCCGCGGGCGCGGCGGCGCGGGCCGCACTGCTGGCGGACCTGCTGCCGCCCGGCGCGGAACCACATGTGGGCGTGCTGCTCGACAACACCCCCGAATACCCCCTGTGGCTGAGCGCGGCGGCCCTGGCGGGCGCGGCCGTCGCCGGGATCAACCCCACCCGCCGCGGCCCCGAACTCGCCCGCGACATCCTGCACACCGAGTGCCGCGTCCTGGTCACCGAGCGGGCACACCTCCCGCTCCTCGACGGGCTCCGACTCCCGGGCGTACGGCTGCTGGTGACCGACACCGAGGCGTACGAGCAGCTGCTCGCGCCGTACGCGGACGCGCGCCCCGAGCCGACGCGGGCCGCCCCGGAGAGCCGCCTCCTCCTGTACTTCACCTCCGGCTCGACCGGGGCGCCCAAGGCGGCGATCTGCTCGCAGGGGCGGCTCGCGGCTGCCGGGCGGTCGCTGGTCGGCCACTTCGGGGTGCGCGCGGACGACGTGCACTACATCTGCATGCCGATGTTCCACGGCAACGCGGTCATCGCGGACTGGGCCCCCGCCCTCGCGGCCGGCGCGGGCGTCGCCCTGCGTCGGCGGTTCTCGGCCTCGGGCTTCCTGACGGACGTACGGGCGTACGGGGCCACCTACTTCACGTACGTGGGACGGGCCGTGCAGTACATCCTGGCCACCCCCGCCCGGGCCGACGACCGGGACAATCCGCTGCGGACGGGCTTCGGCACGGAGGCGGGAGCGGTGGACGCGGCTGCCTTCGAGGAGCGGTTCGGGGTGCGTCTGGTGGAGGGGTACGGGTCCTCCGAGGGAGGCGCGGCGATCCAGCGGACGCCCGGCACACCGAAGGGGGCGATCGGGCGGGCCGCCCCCGGCGACGATCTCGCGGTGGTCGACCCGGCGAGCCGCACCGAGTGCCCCGCGGCGGCCTTCGCAGCCGACGGCAGGCTGCTCAACGGGCGCGAGGCGATAGGCGAGTTGGTGAACCGCGGGCCCAACCCCTTCGAGGGCTACTGGCGCAACGAGGCCGCGGAGGCGGCCCGGCAGCGCGACGGCTGGTACTGGACGGGGGACCTCTTCTACCGGGACGCCGACGGGTTCCTCTACTTCGCGGGGCGCACGGACGACCGGCTCCGCGTCGACAGCGAGAACCTGGCCGCGGCGGTGATCGAGAACATCCTCGCCCGTTACGAGGGCGCGGACGCCGTGGCCGTCTACGCCGTGCCCGACCCGGTGGCGGGCGACCAGGTGATGGCCACCGTGGCCGGCTCCTTCGATCCCCTCGCCTTCGAGGCCTTCCTACGCGCCCAGCCGGACCTGGGCACCAAGATGGCCCCCCGCTTCGTACGGATCGTGGACCGCATGCCGGTCACCGCCACCAACAAGATCCACCGGGTCGGGCTGCGGCGGGAGGGGTTCCGGTGCGCGGATCCGGTGTGGTGGCGACCGGCGGGGGAGTCCGCGTACCGGCGGCTGGACGAGGCGGACCTGGCGGAGCTCGTGGCGCGGTACCGGGCGCGGGGGCGCGAGGAGCTGCTGGTGAGGTAGGGCAGGACCCGGCCGGTCGCCGTCTTCGACGCCGAGGGGCAACGCAGAAGGCCCCCGCTCTCGCGGAGGCCTTCGTCTTGTGCGCCGCCAGGGACTCGAACCCCGGACCCGCTGATTAAGAGTCAGCTGCTCTAACCAACTGAGCTAGCGGCGCATGACTCTCGCCAACCGCTTTTCGCGGCTGGCGACAGAAAAATAATACCTGGTCCGAGCGGGTGCTCCGGACCACGCGAGCCGGCAGCTCGGGCGGCTCGCGGATTCAGCTCGCGGATTCAGATCGCGAGCGAGAGCAGTACCGGCGCCGCGCCCCGGTTCAGGGTGGCCGCCGCCTCGCGCAGCCGGTGGGCGTGGGAGAGCGGGAGGGAGAGGGCGAGGCAGCCCACGGCCGAGCCGGCCGTGATGGGGACTGCCGCGCACACCGTGCCGACCGCGTACTCCTGGAGGTCGAGCACGGGCACGGTGGGTGCCTGGGCGTCGAGCCGGGGCAGCAGGGCCCGCTCGTTCGTGATCGTGCGCGAGGTGAGGCGGGCCATCCGGTGGCGGGAGAGGTGGTCGCGCCGGCCGTTGAGGTCGAGCTGGCCGAGGAGGCTCTTGCCGATCGCGCTGGCGTGGGCGGCCGAGCGGAAGTCCACCCATTCGTTGACCGCCGGGGTGCTCGGGCTGTCGGCCCACTGGGAGACGTGGATCTCGCCGTCCACGTACCGGCTCATGTAGACGGCGGCGCCGACCGAGTCGCGCAGCCGGTCGAGGTTCCGCTGGAGCTGGGCGCGCAGGGCCTCGTCCCGGCCGTGTGCGGAACCGAGCCTGCCGAGCGCCGCTCCGGTGACGTACGCCCCGTCGGCGATCTGCTCGACGTACCCCTCGCGGCGCAGCATCCGCAGGAGCGCGGTGAGGCGCTCCGTGCCGAGGCCGGTGAGGCCGGCGAGTTCGGCGTCCGTGACACCGGTGGTGTGCCGCGCCGCCACGGTCTCCAGGACGCGCAGGGCGTCCTGGGCCGAGTGGTACGGCACGGTCGGCTCGTGCTTCAGCGCCACGGTATCCCCTTGCGCTTTTCGGCCCGGCTTTCACTTCAACGCAGCCCGGACGGCCGGGCCCCCTCCACGATAACCGCCAAGAGGCGTACGGGGAGGGGCTGTTGGCGAGATTGGTGGCGCGTTCCAGTCCCCTCAACAGCGGGGCATCCTTCTGGCATATGCCAAAGTCATGCCCCATCGGCTCGGCCTCGGAACCCCGCCGTCCTTCACTTCCTGAAGACCGGCAGGGACGCTCCCGAAGGACTTCGGCGGACTACAGCACCGCGCCCAGGAACTCCCGCGTCCGCTCGTGCTCCGGGTCGCCGAAGATCTTCTCCGGCGGACCGGACTCCAGGACGCGCCCCGAGTCGAACATCAGCACCTGGTCGGAGATGTCCCGGGCGAAGTTCATCTCGTGGGTCACACAGAGCATCGTGATGTCCGTGGTGCGGGCGATGTCCCTGAGCACGTCGAGGACGCCCGCGACCAGCTCGGGGTCGAGCGCGGAGGTCACCTCGTCGAGGAGCAGGACCTGCGGCCGCATCGCCAGGGCGCGCGCGATCGCGACCCGCTGCTGCTGGCCGCCGGAGAGCTGGCTCGGGTACTTGTCGACGTGCTCGGTCAGCCCGACCAGTTCGAGCAGCTCCCGGGCCCGCTCCTCGGCCGCGTCCTTGGACATGCCGAGCACGGTGACCGGCGCCTCGGTGATGTTGCGCAGCACCTTCATGTTGGGGAAGAGGTTGAACTGCTGGAAGACCATCCCGATGTTCTTGCGGACCTCGCGGATGTGCTTCTCGCCGGCCGGGACCAGCTTGCCGTTCTTCTCCTCGTGGGTGAGGTAGTCGCCGTTGACCTTGATCGTGCCCTCGTCGGGCTTGGCCAGGGTCATCAGCAGCCGCAGGATCGTCGTCTTGCCGGAGCCGGACGGGCCGATCAGCGTGACGTGCTTGCCGGAGGCGACCGAGAAGTCGAGCCCGTCGAGGACCACGTTGTCCCCGAAGCGCTTGGTGACCTTGTCGAAACGGATCAGCTCGCTGCCGTCCGCCGCCGGGTTGGCGTCGGAGTTGGCGTCGGGCTCTTTCATCAGAGGGGTGTCAGCGGACAAGACGTCGCTCCAGGGCTCGCATGAGGAGGGAAGCGGGATAGGAAATGAGGATGAAGGCCACGCCGATGACCGTCAGAGGCTCGGTGAACTGGAAGTTCTGCTGCGAGAACAGCCGCGCCTCGCCGAGCATGTCGAGGACGGTGATCGCCATCAGCAGCGGCGTGTCCTTGAGCATCGAGATGACGTAGTTGCCCAGCGCGGGCACCACCCGACGGATCGCCTGCGGCAGGATCACCGCGGTCCACGTCCGGGTCATGGGCAGGTTCAGTGCCGTGGCCGCTTCCCACTGGCCGGCCGGCACGCCCTCGATACCGGCCCGGTAGACCTGCATCGTGTACGTCGAGTAGTGCAGCCCGATGGCGACGACACCGGTGGTCATCGCGGAGAACGTGATGTTCCACTCGGGCAGCACGTAGAAGAGGAAGAACAGCTGCACCAGCAGCGGGGTGTTCCGGATGAACTCCGTGACGACCCCGACCGGCCAGCGCACCCAGCGGCTCGGCGTGCGCATCAGCAGCGCCCACACCAGCCCGAGGGCGAAGGAGATCAGCGAGCCGAGCACCAGGGCCTGCAGGGTGACCAGCAGTCCGTCCCAGAAGTGCGGCATGAAGTCGCCGACGGCACTCCAGTCCCATTTCATCAGCGACCCCCTGCCGCTTCGGCACCGACAGCCGTGGTCTCCGGGCGGGGCGCGGGAAGCTTCTTCCCGCCACCCTCGGGCACCCTGCCCAGCCCGGCCTTCAGCTTCTTCTCCAGACCGCGCATGACCCGCGTGAGCAGGAAGGCGATCACGAAGTAGATCAGCAGGATGTACGTGTAGATCTCCGCGCTCTCCTGCAGCGCGAGCCGCACCAGGTTGCCGCTGAACGCCAGGTCGCCCATGCCCATCACGGACACCAGGGCCGTGCCCTTGAGCAGCTCGATCAGCAGGTTGGAGAAGGGCGGGATCATCTCCGGCACCGCCTGCGGCAACAGGATCAGCCGCAGCCGCTGCCACGGCGAGAAGCTGAGTGCGATACCGCCCTCACGCTGCGCCGGGTCGACGGAGTTCAGGGCGCCGCGCACGATCTCGGAGCCGTACGCCCCGTAGGTGAGACCCAGTGCGAGGGTGCCCGCCCACATGGGGACCAGCTGCCAGCCGAAGGCCGGTGGCAGCACGAAGAACACCCAGAAGATCATGATCAGCGCGGAGGTACCGCGGAACACCTCGGTGTAGAAGCCCGCGAGGAAGCGGACTATCCACAGCCGGTGGGTGCGCGCGATGCCCACCACGAAGGAGACGGCCGCGGCCAGCAGCGCGCTGAACACCAGCAGCTGGACCGTGACCCAGATCCCCTTCAGTACGAGTTCCCAGAGTCCCGATGTCATCCGCCGCACAACTCCTTCGCGGTCATATCGGTCATCTCGTTCTTGGTGAAACCGAAGGGCTGGAGGATCCGGAACAGCTCACCGCTCTCCTTCAGCTTCCTGAGCTCCACGTTGAAGGCGTCCCGCAGCCCGGTCTCCGTCGGACGGAACGCGAAGCCACCGCCGTCGACGTGCGGCTTGCCGTCCACGAGTGGCGCGAACGGCTTGGTCGACTCCGTCTTCCGGGACTTCTTGACGACCTCGCGGGTGGTCAGCGCCGTACCCGCGAAGACGTCGACACGGCCCGCCTCGACGGCGTTCAGACCCGCGACCTGGTCCGGGACGATCAGGATGTCGCTCTCCTTGTACCCGGCGTCGACCGCGTACTGGATCTCCGCGTAGCCGGTTCCGGTCGCGAACTTCGCCTTCGACTCCACGACGTCCTTGTAGTCGTGCAGGTTCTTCGGATTGCCCTTGCGCACGATGAAGGAGTCGAGCATCTGGTAGTCGGGGTCGGAGAAGATCACCTGCTCGCAGCGCTCGGCGTTGATGTACATGCCGGCGGCCACGACGTCGAACTGCTGGGAGCTCAGACCGGGGATGAGCGAGCCGAACTCCGTGGGCACGGGCTGGACACTGTCCACCCCCAGCCGCTTGAAGATGACCCGCGCGAGTTCCGGTGCCTCGCCGGTGAGCTTGCCGTTCTTGTCGATGTAGCCGAATGGGATCTCGCCGGCGATGCCGAGGCGCACGACGCCCTGGGCCTTCAGACGGTCCAGGAGATCACCGCCGTCCTTGCCGGACGCCGTGGCCACACGGCTGCATCCGGCCGCGCCGAGCGCACCGAACGCCGCGACGCCGGCCAGCAGTGACCGGCGGCTCGGGCCGCGTTTCTTCTCTTCCGCGGAAGCTTCCTTCGCGTCGTTCCCAAATGGTGGAGCCATGGGCGCGCGGCTACCCGGGACGATGCGAGTTATGCGGATCTGTTTGCGCCCCGTTTGCGCAGGGCCCTCTTGACCCGGGGTGGACCATGGAAATCATGACCGACCGCTACATCGACGTGTCCCTGTCCAAGCGCGGAGTCCACTGCACTGCGAAGCTCCTCGACGACCGTGCGCCGATCACCTGCGAGGCGGTGTGGAACGCGCTGCCGCTGAGCAGTGACGTGTATCACGCCAAGTACGCCCGCAACGAGATCTACGCCCTGTTCCCGGCGTTCGCCCCGGCCGAGCCACCGCTGGAGAACCCGACCGTCACGCCCATTCCGGGCGACCTCTGCTATTTCTCCTTCTCCGGTACGCAGCTGGGTACGCAGGCGTACGGCTACGGGGGCGCCTCCGGCGTGCAGGCGGGGACGCCTGTGATCGACCTCGCCCTGTTCTACGAGCGGAACAATCTGCTGCTCAACGGGGATGTGGGGTGGGTGCCCGGGATCGTCTGGGGGCAGGTGGTGGAGGGGCTGGATGCGATGGCCGAGGCATGCAACGACCTCTGGCGCGCGGGCGCGCTGGGGGAGACGCTGAGCTTCTCCCGGGCGTAGCGGCTGTACGGCTGAGGGCCGGTGAGGGCCGACTGCGCAGTTCCCCGCGCCCCTTTCAGGGGCGCGGGGAACTGCGCAATCTTTTGCTTTTAGGGGCGCGGGGAACTGCGCGACCAGCCACGACGGGCCCGCGCTCGAATCACCGGCCTTCCCACGGAGCGCTCAGCGGAGCCTCGGTGGCGCGATCCCCGCGACCCCCGCCTCGTACAGTGCGTGCGCCGTCCGCAGGACCAACGCGTCCTGGTGGCGGGCGGCCACGATCTGGAGGCCCACCGGGAGGCCGGAGGCATCCGTGCCCACGGGGACCGTCGCCGCCGGCTGCTGCGTCATGTTGAACGGGTAGGTGAACGGCGTCCACCCGGTCCACCGCCGGTGCCCCGAGCCGCGAGGCACCTCCGCACCCGCCTCGAACGCGGTGATCGGGATCGTCGGAGTGACCAGGACGTCGTAGGTCTCGTGGAAGAGCCCCATCCGCCGGCCGAGTTCCATCCGTACGTCCACTGCCGCGAGGTAGTCCAGCGCGCTGGACCGCGCCCCCGCGTCGCAGATCTCCCGCAGCCCCGGGTCGAGCAGTTTCCGCTGGTCGGGGCCGAGCCGCTGGGTGACCCGGGCCGCCCCGCCGAACCACAGCGTGTGGAACGCCTCGACGGGATCCGTGAAGTCGGGGTCGGCCTCCTCGACGTACGCCCCGAGGGACGCGAGCCCCTCCACCCCGCGCCGCACCGCTGCGGCGACCCCGGGCTGGACAGCCACCTGCCCGCCGAGGGACGGCGAGTACGCGACGCGCAGCCCCCGCACACCCCCGGCCAGTCCGTCCACGAACGAGCCGTTCACCGGGCCGAGCTGCGACCAGTCGCGTGGGTCGGGGCCGCTGATGACGTCCATCATCAGGGCCGCGTCCGCCGCGTCCCGTGTCATCGGCCCGACGTGCGCCAGCGTGCCGAACGCGCTCGCGGGATACAGCGGCACCCTCCCGTACGTCGCCTTCAGCGCGAAGATCCCGCAGAAGGCTCCGGGGATACGGACGCTGCCGCCCCCGTCCGTACCGAGGGACATCGGGCCCGCGCCCAGCGCCACGGCCGCCGCGCTGCCGCCGCTGGACCCGCCCGAGGTGCGTGAGAGGTCGTACGGGTTCCGCGTCACCCCTGCCTGCGGTGAGTCGGTGACGCCCTTCCAGCCGAACTCGGGTGTCGTCGTCCGGCCGACGAACACGGCCCCGTGCTCGCGCAGCCGGGCCACCGAGGGCGCGTCCTCGTCCCAACGGCCCTGCGGGGAGATCGTTTTCGAGCCCTTGAGGGTGGGCCCGCCGCGCATGAGCAGGATGTCCTTCACCGAGACCGGCACCCCGTCGACCAGCCCGGCCGGCTCACCGCGCTGCCATCGCCCGGCCGACTCCTGGGCTTGTGCGACGGCCTCGTCCGCCTCGACGCGTACGAACGCGTTCACCGCGGGCTGGACCTCCTCGGCCCTGCGCAGCGCGGCCCGCACCACGTCCACGGGGCTGAATTCGCCCTTGCGGTATCCCTCGACGAGTCGTACAGCGGTCAGCTCGGTGAGCTCGGTCATCCGCCCCTCCAACGTGCTTCAGTGGCGTGCTTCAGTGGCGTGTTTCAGTGGCCAGGTACGTATCCACGCTGTTTGTCGACGACGTTCGGCAGCGGCTCTCCCGTCTCCCAGAGCTCGTACAACTCCACGAACTGCGCACCGAGTTCGTCCCGCCAGCCCACCGTGTCCCCGCTCATGTGCGGCGACACGATGAGACCCGGGGCCTCCCACAACGGGCTCTCGGGGCCCAGCGGTTCGTGCTCGAAGACGTCGAGCGCCGCCCCCGCGATCCAGCGGCTCGCGAGAGCCTCGGCCAGCGCTTCCTCGATCACAAGCTGCCCGCGTCCGACGTTCACGAAGCGTGCCGACGGCTGCATCAGTCCAAAACGCCTCGCGTCGAACATCCCGTGCGTGTCATCGGTGAGCGGTGCCGCGGACACCACCCAGTCGGCGCGCGCCATCAGCCGGTCGAGGTCCTCCGGGCCGTGCACCCCCTCGCGCGGTGTGCGCCCCACGAGCGCCGTCGTCATACCGAGCGCCTTGAGCGTCCGCTCGATCGCGCGCCCGATCGGCCCGGAACCGACCACGCACGCGCGATTGCCGGCGATCCGCTGCGACTCGCGGTGCCGCCACTCCCGGGCCCGCTGCAGGTCCCATGTGCGCGGCAGGTCCTTGGCCATGGCGAGGACGAGCGCGGCCACGTACTCCGCGATCGGCTGGTCGAAGACACCGCGCGCGTTCGTCACCAGCGTGTCGGACGCGGCGAGTTCGGGGCACATCAGGTGGTCCACGCCCGCGCTCGCCGTGTGCACCCAGCGTGGCCGCGGGCCCTCGCCGGGCCAGGCCCGGCGTACGGCGTGCGAGGCGAAGTCCCAGACCAGCAGGACGTCAGCGGTGGGCAGGAGCGCGGCCAGCGACGACTCGTCGGCGTGCTCGACGCGCACCCGGCCGGTGAGCCGGCCGAGCCGGGGCGGCGGGTCGGTGTCGAGCACCAGGAGGGTTGTCTTTTCGGCCAGGTTCGGGGGCGTGGCAGAGGTCATCGGGGGGAAACCATTTCGCAACGAGGGTCCGCTTCTCTGGTATCTGGATGCTGGACGCCGGGCTCTGAGTGCTTGCGGGACATCGGCCGAACCGTCTGGGACCGGCCGTCGGGCCGGGGGCGCACAGCCGTCTCAGATGCGCGGATTGACCACGCTCGCACCGGAACCTACCTTCGTCAACAAGGGCTAGTTTCCGTGGGAATCCCGGAGTCCCGTCCGTTCCCCTGTCCCGACGTCCCGGCATGCGCCGGCTTGTGTCCCCCCGGCCTCCGGGCCGGTCACCACCGCTCGTTCGACCTGAGTTGGGGCTGCTCATGGACGTCTCCTTCCTTGGTGGACCACACCCTCAAAGGGGTGTCGGCGTCGTCGCTCCCTTCGATTTCGCTCTCGACCGTGAACTGTGGCGCTGGGTCCCCGACGAGGTCTCACTCCACCTCACCCGTACGCCGTTCGTGCCCGTCGAGGTCAGCCTCGACCTGGCCCGACTGGTCAGCGAGCACGAGACGCTCGGCGACGCGGTGCGCGCGCTGAACGCCGTCGGGCCGGAGATCGTCGCGTACGCCTGTACGTCCGGCAGTTTCGTCGGCGGCATCCCGGGCGAGCGCGCGATGTGCGAGGCCATGACCCGGGCCGGCGAGATCCCCTCCGTGACCACGTCCGGCGCCCTCCTGGAGGCGCTGGAGGAGCTGGGCGCACGGCGGATCGCGCTCGTCACGCCGTACACCGTCTCCGTGACCCAGTCGCTGGAGGAGTACCTCGCAGAGGCGGGCATCACGGTCACCGGCCGCGCCTACATGGGCCTGACCAGGCACATCTGGAAGGTCCCGTACCGCAACGTGGTCGACATGGCGCGCGACGCCGTACGTGGCCAGGCGGACGCGCTCTTCATCAGCTGCACGAATCTCCCGACGTACGACGTCATCCCGCAGCTGGAGGCAGAGCTGCGCATTCCGGTGATCTCGGCCAACCAGGTGACGATGTGGGCTGCCCTGCGTCACCTGGGTACCCGGGCGGTAGGGCCGTACCAGGCGCTGATCGACGAGTCGGCGCGACAGCGGCCCGTACCGCCCGCGCTACCGGCAGAACCAGCGCTACCGGAAGAACAGGAAGGTTGGGCATGACGGCTCTCGGATTCCTCTACCCGGGCCACTCGGCCGAGGACGACTATCCGCGTATCGAGCAGCTCCTCGGCAGCGACATCCGCCTCCAGGTCGTCCACACCGACATCGGTGAGGACGCCCATCGGGTGGACGCGCTGCTGGAGATGGGCTCGGCGGCACGCCTCGCCGCCGGGATCGAGGACCTGCGCCTGGCCGGTGCCGAGGCGGTGGTCTGGGCCTGCACGAGCGGCAGTTTCGTCTACGGCTGGGAGGGCGCCCACGATCAGGTCCGCACGCTGGCCACGACGGCGGGGCTGCCGGCCTCTTCGACGTCCTTCGCGTTCGTCCATGCCGTACGGGAGCTGGGCGTGAAGCGGGTCGCGATCGCGGCGACGTACCCCGACGACGTGGCCGTTCTCTTCGGGACCTTCCTGGGGGACGCGGGCCTGGACGTCCTCGGCGTGCGCAGTTCCGGGATCATCACGGCGGCCGAGGTGGGCACGTGGGGTGAGGCGGAAGTCCTGGCCCTGGCCCGCGCGGGCGACCACCCGGAGGCGGAGGTCGTCCTCCTCCCCGACACGGCCCTCCACACCGCCTCCCACATCCCGACCCTGGAAAAGGAACTCGGCAAGCCGGTCCTCACCGCCAACCAGGTCACGGCCTGGGAGGCCCTACGCCTCACGGACCGCCGAGTGAACGCCCCCGAACTGGGCGCCCTCTTCACGAGGGAGCCGATCGTGCAGGCGTGACGGGCCCGGCGGGGGCGGAGCCAGGGATCATTTCGCCCCCGCCGGGCCCGTCAC
>NZ_LIQZ01000242.1 GCF_001418655.1 Streptomyces phaeochromogenes
CGGGGGCCGGGGGCGTCGGACAGGGCGTCAGGCACGGCGTCGGTGGCCCTGGCGGTCGCGTCGGCGGTCTGGGCAACGGGCTTGGCCTTGGCCTGGGCCTTCCGGGCCGGCAGCTCGGTGTCGACGTACCGGCGGGCCTGGTCGGCCGCCTTCGCCTTCGTGGCGGCGGTCGACTTCGTGTCGGCGACAGTGCCGGTGACGGCGGTGACGGTGTCCTGCGCCTTGGCGGTCGTATCGCCGGTGACGTCGGTGAGGGTGTCCGTGGTCGTGCCGGTGGTCGGTGAGACGTCGGTGCGGACGTCACCGACCACCCCGTCGACGGTGTCGGTGACCGTGCCGACCACGTCGTCCACGGAGAGGGACGCGTCGGGTACGGAGGCGGACGTGGCGGGCAGTTCGTCCGCGCTGGCGACGGCTGAGCCGAGCGCCCAGGCGCCGGTGACCCCGGCGGCTATGACGATGGAACGGCGAATGTTCTTGTGCATGCGTACGTCAGTCCTTCGGAAGACCGAGAGTTCGGGACGTGGTGTGGAGAGGGACCGGGCGTCCGGAGGGGCCGATGCGCCGCGTCGGTGCTTCGGACTGGGGAGTCGAGCACCGACGGCCGTGGCAGCGGCCCGCGTCCGGGATGCGTCCGGCCGATCGCGTCCGGAGAGATCCGAGTGATCGGGGTGATCCGAGTGATCGGAGTGATGTCCGGACGGGCGCGGGCAGACCTGTTCCGCCCCCGCGCGGCAGGTCTCAGCGGGGGAAGGAGTCCGGCCCTAGCCGGGGAACGCCGGAATGTCCCGGTGCCTGTCCCGGGTCCCGGCCGCGGTGACGTCCGCGGCGGCGCCGGGCACCAGCGTCGGCCGGGCCCTCTCGTTCGACGCGACGGCCTGCGCGTCGCCGTGCCGCGGCGACCCGTTGTCGACCGCGGAATGACGCCCCAACGCACCCGTGGGGTCGCCGTCGGGCACTTGGTGCACGGGTGCCTGCACGGCCCGCGTGCCCTGGGTGTCCACGTGGTGGCGCACGTCGTCACCGGCCGCCGCTGGGCCACCGGCGAACCGCGGCCCGTACACCGTCGCCGCGCTCTCGTCGCGCGACTGCTTCTCGGCCGCCCGGTGGCGGTCCGTCGCACCGCCGGGCTGCTGCGGCGCCGTACCGACCGGCAGGGTCTGACCGGGAACCGCCGGCAGTGGCAGCCCCGGCAACTCCGGCAGCCCGGGAAGGCCCGGCAACGTGGGCAGTTGAGGCAGCGACGGCCACCACTGCGGCGGGGCCGGCCGCTCGACGATCCCGCCGGTGACCCCGCCGGTGATCTGATCCACCAGATCACCGATGGGCCGTACGACGTCCTCGGCGACCGGCGGTACGACGCGCTCGGTGACCGGGCGTACCACCTGCTCGACGACCGGCCGCACGACCGGCTCGGTGACCGGCCTTACGACGCGCTGGACTTCGTCGGTCACGGGCGCGATCGCCTTGGGGAGCCCAGGCTGTTCGGAGCCGGAGGCCGTGGCGGTGGAGTCGGATTCGGAGGTCGCGGTGGAAGCGGGCGGCGGCGGGGTGGCCGACGAGACCGTCGCGGACCGTGAGTTCGAGCCCGAGGGCCGCTCTCCGATCCTCGGCCGTGGCTCCGCCGAACCCTTCGCCACCTGCTCGGCCGAACTCGTCACCGACCGCACAACAT
The DNA here is from genome assembly GCF_001418655.1 of Streptomyces phaeochromogenes. Taxonomy (GTDB): domain Bacteria; phylum Actinomycetota; class Actinomycetes; order Streptomycetales; family Streptomycetaceae; genus Streptomyces; species Streptomyces phaeochromogenes. The sequence goes on from NZ_LIQZ01000242.1 coordinate 1,676, forward strand.
CCGTGGGATTCGAGGCCGGCGCGACCCCGTCCGCCGCACGCGCCTGCTCCCCGCAGAGGAGCCCCAGCACGAACAACCCGCCCACCAGCAGCGCCACTTGCAGCGCACGCCGCCCCGCCGCCGTGCGCGTTACGCGCAGAGCGGCATCGGGCAGTACGGCTGACAGGGCCAAGGCGGGGAGAGCCTCCCGTGCGGAGGGACAAGGTGAAGCGAGATGGGGCGCGGCCACAAGGCTGCGCGCCCCCTGAAGTCGCGCCGATCCTTGCACGGGACTCCCGAGGTCGCGCAAGTCCCCTGTTACCGATGGATACTCATGTCCGCTTTATCCGTCGTCTTTCGGCTCCCCCATGACCGCCGCCATGTCCGCCCGCGTTTCCGCCCCGCTGCCGCCTCTACTGCCCCGGACTCCCGGTGTCCGGTATCGGCAGCGGGCGCTTCTCGATCGCCGCCGCCATCACGTCCGGGAAGAGGTCGGGCGTGCAGGCGAACGCCGGTGCGCCCAGCGCCGCGAGCGCCGCCGCGTGCTCACGGTCGTACGCGGGAGCCCCTTCGTCGGACAGCGCGAGCAGCGTCACGAACTGCACCCCCGACGCCTTCATGGCCGAGACCCGCTTGAGCATCTCGTTCCGGATGCCGCCTTCGTAGAGGTCGCTGATGAGGACGACCACGGTGTCGGCGGGGCGCGTGATCTGCGACTGGCAGTACGCCAGTGCCCTGTTGATGTCCGTACCACCGCCGAGCTGTGTGCCGAAGAGCACGTCGACCGGATCGTCGAGCTGGTCGGTGAGGTCGACGACGGCCGTGTCGAAGACCACGAGCCGGGTGTTGATGGACCGCATGGAGGCGAGGACCGCGCCGAACACCGACGCGTACACGACCGACGCCGCCATCGAACCCGATTGGTCGATGCAGAGGATGACCTCCTTCTTCACGGACTGCGACGCGCGCCCGTACCCGATGAGCCGCTCGGGCACGATCGTGCGGTACTCGGGCAGGTAGTGCTTGAGGTTGGCCGAGATCGTGCGGTTCCAGTCGATGTCGTGGTGACGGGGCCGGTTGATACGGGCGCTACGGTCGAGGGCGCCGGTGAGCGTGGCCCTGGTGCGGGTCGCGAGCCGCTTCTCCAGGTCCTGAACCACCTTGCGCACGACCGCCCGTGCCGTCTCCTTGGTCGTCTCGGGCATGGCCTTGTTGAGCGAGAGCAGCGTGCCGACCAGGTGGACGTCCGCCTCCACCGCCTCCAGCATCTCCGGCTCCAGGAGCAGGGTGGACAGGCCGAGCCGGTCGATGGCGTCCCGCTGCATGACCTGGACGACGGAGGACGGGAAGTACGTCCGGATGTCCCCCAGCCACCGGGCGACGGACGGCGCGGACGCCCCGAGCCCCGCCGAACGCTCCCGCCCTGCCCGCGGCCTGCCCCCCTTGCCGTTCCCGTACAGCGCACCGAGCGCCCCGTCCATCGCGGCGTCCTGCCCGGTGAGCGCGCACCCGGTGCCGTCCGCGTCCTCCCCGCCGAGCACGAGCCGCCAGCGGCGGAGCCGTTCGTCGACGGCGTCGACCGGATCGGTCCCGCCGCCCGGCTCGGAAGCCCCGCCTTGATCGGTCGCTCCCGTGTTCACCACTCCCGCGCTCATCGGCCCACCCCCACAAGGTCGTTGTCATCGGCGCCGTTGTCGTTGGTGCTGCTGTCGTTGGCGCGACTGTCCTTGGTGCGGCTGTCGCCGGGACCATCCACGTCCTCGGTTTCGTCCGGCCCCAGCAGCAGGCGCAGCACCGGCAGCACCGCGTCGGCACGTGCGGCGTCGAGGTCACGGGCGAATCCGGGTATGCCCGAGGCGGTGGTGGTGGCCGTGGCGCTTCCGCGGGTTCCCGGTCCGCGCCGGACCAGTTCGCCGAGGGTGCGGCGCACTCCGGGCTCGTACGCCGAGAAGGTGCGCCTCAGCAACGGCAGCACGTCGGTGAACGCGTCCCCAGGCACCCCGGTCAGCCAGGCGTCGACCAGCCCGAGCAGCCGCTCGTCGTGCACGAGCAGCATCCCGCCCCCGGAGCCCCCGCCGACGAAGCCCTCGATCCACGCCGCCGCGTCCGCCGGCTCCGTACCCGGCGACAGCACGAGCCCCATGAGCCGCGCCGCCTCCTCCTGCCCCAACGCCCCGTCGTCCAGCAGCAACCGCACGGCCCGCCCCCGGACGACCCCGGGAACCGTGTCCCGCCCGGACAGCGTGCGCAGCACACCGTGCCAACGGCCACGTATGCCGCCACGGGAGGCGGAGTCCTCACCTTGCCCCTCCTCCTCTCCCTCCCCCAGCAGC
>NZ_LIQZ01000243.1 GCF_001418655.1 Streptomyces phaeochromogenes
GGGCCGGGGGCTGGAGGTAGTGAGGTCAGTGGTCGTGCGGACGGTTCGGGGCAACTCGCCTACGCTGCACCTCCGTTCCTCCCGCCCCCGTCCTCCCCGTTCGGCAGCCCGCCCGGTGATGACGTCTTCGATCTGATCCGTACGGCGGCCGCGCGGATCGATCTGTCGCCCGGGGTGCCGGATCTCGCGGCGTTTCCCCGGTCGGCCTGGCTGCGGGCCGAGCGAGGGGTGTTCGGGGAGCTGGCGGCGGGCGGGTTCGGGTACGGGGATCCGCGCGGCACCGAGGAGCTGCGGCGGGCCGTTGCCCGGTGGCTGGGGCGGTACCGGGGGATCAGGGTCGAGCCCGGTGACGTACTGATCGTCGCCGGGACCGCGCAGGCGCTCGCGTTGATCGGGCGGGTGCTGCGGGAGGACGGCATCGAGGAGATCGCCGTGGAGGACCCGGGGTCGCTCGGGGTCCGGCAGCATCTGCGGAACCAGGGCCTGCGTACCCCGCCGGTGGCGGTCGACGGCGAGGGCGTCCTCGTATCCGAACTGCGGGACCACCGGGCCGTGTTGCTGACCCCGGCGCACCAGTTTCCGACGGGGGTCGTGCTCGGGGGCGCGCGGCGCCGGGAGCTGATGCGGTGGGCCGGGGACGGCGGGCTGGTGGTGGAGGACGACTACGACGCCGAGCACCGCTACGACCGGGCGCCCGTGCCCGCGCTGCGGTCGATGCTGCCGGAGGGGGTCTGCTACGCCGGGAGCGTGTCCAAACTGCTCGCGCCCGCGCTGCGGATGGGGTGGGTCGTGGCGCCCGCGCGGTACCGGGAGGCACTGGTCGCCGCGAAACGGTACGCCGACCTCGGCAACGCGGTTCTGCCCCAGCTCGTGCTGGCCCGGCTGATGGAGTCGGGGGAACTGGAGCGGCACCTGCGGCTGGTACGGCGGCGCCATCGGCGTCGGCGGGACGCGATGATCGGGGCGATACGGGCGCGTCTGCCGGGGGCGGTGGTGCAGGGGGCCGCGGCCGGGCTCCATCTGCTGATCACGTTCGGCGGGAACGACAACGCCGGAACCGACGACAGTGCCGGAACCGGGGACTTCAGGGATACCGACCTCGCCGCCGAGGCGCTGGCCCGCGGGGTCAAGGTGCACCCGCTCTCCTGGCACCGTCAGCGGCCGGGCGGCCCGCCAGGTCTGCTGCTCGGCTACGCGGCGTCCTCGGTGTCGGCGATCGAGGAGGGTGTCGCCGTACT
>NZ_LIQZ01000244.1 GCF_001418655.1 Streptomyces phaeochromogenes
CCTGTCCCCCACCCCGACGCCGTACGGCTTCGGCTGCCGCGTCCCCGCGGGCACCGCACGGCATCGGCCGCCTGATCTCTACATATGAGCCGCCCTTCGGTCTCGGTCACCCTTCACTCGTCGCACCCCTCTCACCGATCGCACCAGCCCCACCCACCTCACTCGCCGCTCCCATCAGCGGCGCCAACTCACCTGCTCCGCTCACGTGCTCCGCCGCGTCACGTACTCCGCCAGCGACAGAAGCCCTCCCGCCGCCTCCGGGTCCGGAACGGCCCGGGACAGGTGCTGCAGGGACCTGGCCATCCGGTCGGCGGCCTGGACCTGGGCCCAGTCACGCCCGCCCGCCCGCTCGACGGCGAGGACCGTACGCTCCAGATCGCCGTCGCGGTACGGAGCCCGGTACAGCTCGGCCAGTTCGGCCGCGGCCGGTGTGCCGGAGGCGAGCGCAGCGACCACGGGGAGGGACTTCTTGCGGGCCATGAGGTCCGCCCCGGCCGGCTTGCCGGTGCGGCTCGGGTCCCCCCAGATGCCGATCACGTCGTCGATGAGCTGGAAGGCGAGCCCGGCCTCCCGCCCGAACGCGTCGAGAGCGTCGACGTCCTCCTCCCCGGCCCCCGCGTACAGCGCCCCGAGCGCGCACGCGCAGCCGAGCAGTGCCCCCGTCTTGGCCTCGGCCATGTCGAGCACCTCGTCGAGCGTGACGTCGTCGGGACCTCGACGCTCCATCGCGGTGTCCGTGTGCTGGCCCGCGCACAGTTCGACGACACAGCTCGCGAGCCGCGCCGCCGCCGCCGAGGACGCCGGATGCGGATCCTCGGCGAGCAGCCGGTGGGCCAGCGCCTGCAGGGAGTCCCCGGCGAGAACCGCGTCGGCGTCCCCGAACACCGCCCACGCGGTGGGCCGGTGTCTGCGGGTGGTGTCCCGGTCCATCACGTCGTCGTGCAGCAGGGTGAAGTTGTGCACCAGCTCCACCGCGGCGGCGGCCCGTACGGCCGTCTCCTGCTGTCCGCCGAGCGCCCGGACCGCGGCCAGCACGAGCGCGGGCCGGATCGCCTTGCCCGAGTTCCCCGCCGCGGGGCTGCCGTCCGCGTGCTCCCACCCGAAGTGGTAGAGCGCGATCCGGCGCAACGGGCCGGGCAACGACTCGACGGCCCGGCGCAGTTCGGGGTCGACCGACGCCCGGGACCTCTCCAGGATCCCGGCGGCCTCCTGCCCGTCGGGCGAACCCCGCCGCCCGCCGGGCACGCCACCAGGCACCGGCTCTCCCCGCGCTTCCGGTCCTTCCACGGCCGGCAGCGGGCTCTGTTGCGTCTCCGTCATGAGCTCACCCACGGATCCGCCTCGCAGAGCGCGCGGACGGTGGCGGTTCCGCCGGCAACGGGCGCGTACCCCTTCGGTCCCCCCGCACCGGCGGACGGGTACACGGCGCGCGCCGTACGGGACGTCACCTCCAGCGGCCGATCTCGACGTTCTCCAGGACCCCGAGTGCGTCGGGCACCAGGACCGCGGCCGAGTAGTACGTCGTCACCAGGTAGGACATGATCGCCTGCTCGCTGATGCCCATGAACCGCACGGACAGGCTCGGCTCGATCTCGTCCGGGATGCCGGCCTGCTGGAGCCCGATGACGCCCTGGTCGGCCTCGCCCGTACGCATGGCGATGATCGAGGTCGTTCGGGCCTCGGTGACCGGGATCTTGTTGCACGGGAAGATCGGCACGCCGCGCCAGGTGGGAATGCGGTTGCCGCCCATGTCGATGGTCTCCGGGACGAGCCCCCTCTTGTTGAGCTCGCGGCCGAACGCGGAGATCGCGCGCGGGTGGGCGAGCAGCAGCTTGGTGCCGCGCCGCCTGGTGAGCAGCTCGTCCAGGTCGTCCGGGCTGGGCACGCCGTCGTGCGGCTGCAGCCGCTGGTCGTACTCGCAGTTGTTGAGCAGCCCGAACTCCCGGTTGTTGATGAGCTCGTGCTCCTGGCGCTCCTTCAGCGCCTCGACCGTGAGCCGCAACTGCTGCTCGGTCTGGTTCATCGGCTGGTTGTAGAGGTCGGCCACGCGCGTGTGGATGCGCAGCACGGTCTGGGCGACGCTGAGCTCGTACTCGCGCGGTGCCGCGTCGTAGTCGACGTACGTCCCCGGGATGGCCTGCTCTCCCGTGTGGCCGGCGGCGAGGTCGATCTCCTTCTCGCCGTAGTTGTTGGCGCGCTGCGTGGGAATCGCGCGCAGTTGCTGAAGGTGCTCGCGCAGGGACTCGGAGCGCTCGGCGATCTGGTCGAGGTCCTGGCGGGGCAGCGCGAGGACCGTGCAGGCCGTGACCGCGCGGGCCGTGTACTCCCAGATCGCCTCCGGGTCGGTGATCGCCTGCTCTCCGAAGTAGGCGCCGTCGGCGAGGACGCCGAGAACCGCGTCGTCCCCGTACGGACCCGTGCCGATCTTCTCGACCTTGCCGTGTGCGAGCAGGAACACCTCGTCGGCCTGGCTGCCGAAGGAGGCGAGGACGTCTCCCGGGTCGAACTCCCGCTGCTGGCAGCGCTGTGCGAGCTCGGCGAGCACCTCCGAGTCCTCGTAGGTCCGCAGGGCCGGCAGTTCGCCGAGCTCCGCGGGGATGACCTGGACTCGGTCACCGGTCTTCACGAACGTCACGCGACCGTCGCCCACCGAGTAGCTGAGCCTGCGGTTCACGCGGTATGTGCCGCCCTGCACGTTCACCCACGGCAGCATGCGCAGCAGCCATCGTGAGCTGATCTCCTGCATCTGTGGCGCGGACTTGGTGGTCGTGGCCAGGTTCCGCGCCGCGGATGTGCCGAGACTCTTCTGCGGCTGATCCTGGTCCGCGCGGATCTCTTCGCCTACCGACATGAAATTGCCCTCCCCATCGTGCAATGAGCTGCACCGAGAACACTTCCATCACGGACCGTGCCGGTGCTATTACACGAAAGAGGGGGAATGGATCTTCGAAAGCAGGGCATAACGGAGGGCCCCGCCCGGGCCGACAGGTCCTGGCGACCGGCCGGCCCGGCGGCGTGGATCTTCCCGATCGCATTCCGATCGCTTTCCCATCGCTTCCCGGCCGCTTCCCGATCGGGAACTTCAAGATCGGGCCGCCCGTTGAACCGGCAAAACGGACGAACGCAATACGGACGAACGACGAGGAGAAGGCAATGGCAGGCTTCCTGGACCGCGCCAAGGAACAAGCACAGCGCGGCCTCACGCAGGGCAAGCAGAAGCTCGACGACGTCCAGGCACAGCGGGCGGGCGGCGATCTGCTGAAGAGCCTGGGCGCGGCCTACCTCGCGGAGCGGCGCGGCAGCGGCTCTCCGCAGGCCACGCAGCAGGCTCTCCAGGCCCTGGAGAGCCACATCGCGACGCACGGGGACGGCTTTCTGCGCGCCTGAGGCGGTCCGCGCGTGCCGCTGACCCGCTGACGGGATTGGCTCGCACGCCGTGCGAAGAAGTGGCTCCGACCGGAGAGATCCGGGTACAAGCTGCGGTACGAGACGGCCGCGCTGGGCGGCCGTCGCGGCCTGTAAGGAGGCGGCCATGGCCCCACCCATGTCCGCGGGCAGCTTTTTGAGCCGGCTCAAAGCGGAAGGGCTCACCGCCGTCGAGGTCGGCGACTGGGAGCATCACAACCGCAATCACAAGGGCCCGTGGGGCCCGGTCCACGGCGTGATGATCCACCACACGGTGACATCGGGCAGTCAGCGCACGGTCGAGCTCTGCCGTGACGGCTACAGCGGCCTGCCCGGCCCGCTGTGCCACGGTGTCATCACCAAGGACGGCAGAGTCCACCTCGTCGGCTACGGCCGTTCCAACCACGCGGGCCTGGGCGACGACGACGTCCTGCGCGCGGTCATCGCCGAGAAGGCCCTCCCGCCGGACAACGAGGCGAACACCGACGGCAACCGCCACTTCTACGGCTTCGAGTGCGAGAACCTCGGCGACGGCGAGGACCCCTGGCCCGAAGCCCAGCTCGACGCCATCGAGCGCGCCGCGGCAGCGGTCTGCCGCCACCACGGCTGGACGGCACGCTCGGTCATCGGCCACCTCGAATGGCAGCCGGGCAAGATCGACCCCCGCGGCTTCACGATGGCGGCCATGCGGGACCGCATCCACGAGCGACTGAAGTAGCGCCCTCGTGGCGGGCCCGCGCCGCCGGTGCCACCGTGACTCTGCCCCGCTCGGACACGTGTCCGACAATGGGTGGGTGATCAGCCCCGAGCCCTCCGAGACACCCGAGAGCCCCGAAGCGCTCGGCCTGGGCGCCCTGCGGCCACGGCTGCCGTCCCCGGTGCGGGAGGCCGTGGACGAGCGGTTCGCGCGGCACGGCGTCCAGCTGCTGCTCAAGCGGGACGATCTGATCCACCCGGAGCTGGTCGGCAACAAGTGGCGCAAGCTCGCCCCGAACCTGCGGGCGGCGGCGGGCCGCACGGTCCTCACCTTCGGCGGCGCGTACTCCAACCATCTGCGGGCCACCGCCGCCGCGGGCCGCCTCCTGGGCCTGCCCACCGTCGGCGTGGTCCGCGGCCAGGAGCTCGCCGACCGCCCGCTCAACCCGTCCCTGGCCCAGTGCGCGGCCGACGGCATGCGATTCCACTTCGTCGACAGATCGACGTACCGCCGCAAGAGCGAGCCGAAGACGCTGGCCGCGCTCCTTCGCGCGTGCGCCGCCGAGGACGCGTACGTGATCCCGGAGGGCGGCAGCAACTCCCTTGCCGTGCTGGGCTGCCGGGCCCTCGGCGAGGAGCTGCGCGACCACGGCGGTGTCGACGTGGCCGCGGTCGCCTGCGGCACGGGCGGCACCTTCGCCGGCCTGGCCGCCGGCCTCGGCCCGGGCCGGCGCGCCCTCGGCATACCCGTCCTCAAGGGCGGCTTCCTCGACGCGGAGATACGTACGCTCCAGGACGAGGCCTTCGGCGGCCCGCGCGGCGACTGGTCGCTCGACGACCGCTTCCACTTCGGCGGTTACGCACGTACGCCACCCGAACTCGAAGCGTTCGCCGCCGACTTCGAGCAGCGCCATGGCCTGCCCGTGGAGCGTCTCTATGTCGCCAAGTTGCTGTACGGACTTGTCGCCCTCGCCGAGGAGAACGCGTTCCCGCGCGGGACGACGATCGCGGCGGTCGTCACCGGCAGCCCTCACCCCCGGACCGCCGACCGGTTCTAGGCCTGCTCCAGGCCCTGGTCGGGGCTGCTCCAGGCCCTACGTCGCCTCGCGGAACGCCGCCGCCTCCTCCAGGTCCAGGCGTCGCAGCAGTGTCCGGAGCATCTCGTCGTCGATGTAACGGCCGTCCCGGAGCCTCACGAACATCTCCCGCTCGGCGCCGATCATCTCGCGCGACAGCCGCCGGTACGTGTCGTCGACGGTCTCCCCGGTCACGGGGTTCACGGTCCCGAGCCGCTCCCACACGGCGTTGCGGCGACGCTCCAGGACGGAGCGGAGCCGGTCGGCGAGCGGCGGCGGCAGCGCGTTGCGCTCGTCGTCGAGGAGTTCGTCCAGGCGGCGTTCCGCGGTCCGGGACGCCTGCGCCTGGGCGTTCGCCTCCGCGAGCGTCTCGGCCTGCCGGTCCCGCTCGGGCAGCTTCAGCAGCCGGACCAGCGGGGGCAGCGTCAGCCCCTGCACGACCAACGTGCCGATCACCGTCGTGAAGGTCAGGAAGAGGATCAGATTGCGGCCCGGGAAGTCCTCCCCGCCCTCCGCGGTGAGCGGGATCGAGAAGGCGATGGCGAGCGAGACCACGCCTCTCATCCCGGCCCAGCTGATGATGAAGGGCCCCTTCCAGGTGGGGTTGTCCTCCCGTTCCCGGATCCGTTTGGACAGGATGCGCGGCAGGAAGGTCGCGGGATAGACCCATACGAAGCGGGACACGACGACGACCAGGAAGACGGCCACCGCGTACCAGGCGGCACTCACTCCCTCGTACTCGTCGAGGCCCTTGAGGACGATCGGGAGCTGCAGGCCGATCAGTGCGAAGACCGCCGACTCCAGGATGAACGCGACCATCTTCCACACCGCCTCCTCCTGGAGCCGTGTCGCGAAGTCGACCTCCCAGTTGCGGTGCCCCAGATAGAGCGCGACGACGACCACGGCGAGCACTCCGGAGGCGTGCACCTGCTCGGCGACCGCGTACGCGAAGAACGGGATCAGCAGGGACAGGGAGTTCTGGAGCAGCGCCTCCTTGAGGTGCGTGCGCAGCCAGTGGAGCGGCACCATCAGGACGACGCCGATGCCGATGCCGCCGATCGCCGCGAGCAGGAACTCGCCGATGCCGCCCGCCCAGGTCGCGCCCTCGCCGACGGCTGCGGCGAGCGCCACCCGGTAGGCGGTGATCGCGGTCGCGTCGTTCACCAGGGACTCGCCCTGGAGGATCGTGGTGACCCTGGAGGGCAGCCCGACCCGGCGCGCCACCGCCGTGGCCGCCACCGCGTCCGGCGGCGCCACGACCGCGCCGAGCACCAGTGCCGCCGTCAGCGACAGGTCCGGCACGATCATGTAGGCGGCCCAGCCGACGACGAGCGTCGCGAAGAGCACGTACCCGACCGACAACAGTGCGACCGGCCTGAGTTGCGCCCGCAGATCGAGGTACGAGCTGTCCGTGGCCGCCGTGTAGAGCAGCGGGGGCAGCACCAGCGGGAGCACCACGTCGGGGTCGAGGGTGTATTCGGGGACCCCGGGCAGGTACGAGACGATCAGGCCCGCGGTGACCAGCAGCAGCGGCGCGGGCACCGGGGTACGGCGGGCCGCGCCGGCGACAACCGCGCTGCCCGCGACCAGCAGGAGGAGGGGCATCACATGCATCAGCTTCGGCCCACCTTCGTTTCGGCGCGGATTCGCGCACGCCCGACGTAATCTGGCAATCATGAAACAGTGCACGCACGCCCACGCGCTGCCGCATCCAGAACCCGAGCCACTGAGCGAGACCTGCCTGGAGTGTCTGGCGGCCGGCTCGCACCCCGTGCAGTTGCGACTGTGTCTCATCTGCGGAGACGTGGGCTGCTGCGACTCGTCGCCGCTGCGGCACGCGACGGAGCACTTCAAGAAGACGGGACACCCGATCATGCGCACGTTCGAACCCGGAGAGAACTGGCGCTGGTGCTTCGTCGACCACGTACTCGTGTGACGAGGGATCCGGACGGTTCGACCCTCTGACCGTTGGGTACGTCAACCCGGCGCGCGCTCTTCCCAATTGGGCCCGCAGACCCCTAGCCACTGTGCGTATCCATAGGTTTACTATGAGTGACAGCAAGGGGTTGGGGTCCCGGGGACAGGAAACCTGAGAGCGCGATAGCGTCACCGCTGAACCACGTTGCGCGTTACCCCGGGGGGCGACCCTCGGCCCCCGAAAGAGCTTGTACCACCTTGGAGGTGAGGGTGTCCCAGATCGCAGGCGAGCCCGCGACCCAGGACTTCGTGGAAGTCCGGCTGCCGGCTGCGGGTGCCTACCTGTCGGTGCTGCGCACGGCCACAGCCGGCCTCGCGGCGCGTTTGGACTTCACCCTCGACGAGATCGAGGACTTGCGCATCGCCGTGGACGAGGCATGCGCGATCCTGTTGCAACAGGCGGTGCCGGGCTCAGTGCTCAGCTGTGTCTTCCGCCTGATCGACGACTCGCTCGAGGTGACCGTCTCGGCCCCGACCACCGATGGCCATGCCCCCGCGCGGGACACCTTCGCCTGGACCGTGCTGTCGGCCCTCGCCGGCAAGGTGTCCTCCTCGGTGGCCGACGACAAAACCGTTTCGATCAGCCTCTACAAACAGCGCGGCGCGGGACCCGGGCCGGCGTGAGGAACGGGGACGGGCCGGTGCGGGACGAAGAGCGCGGCACACGGGAACTTCCCGGCAAGGGCGAGGACGGCCCGACCGGGCCTCGGCGTCTGGCGGAAGGTGTCGACGGCATCCCCGAGCAGCAGGCCCGGCCGCATCCGGAGGACATCGCCTCCGCGGCGGCCGAAGAAGCGTCTCAGCGGGAAGAGCCGGTCGGCAAGGACGGGCGCGAGGCGCTCTCCGACAGTGACGGGCGACAGGATCCAGACGTTGCCGCGCAGCGGGGGCCCCCCCGGACGGAGTCTGGGGGGACGTCCTCGGAAGGGCGGCGGCGGGTGACGGGCGGGATCATGAGCGAGCAGCACGAGCACGAACGAAATGCCGACAGCGGCACGTCGGGTACGCAGCACGACCCCCACGACCGCGCCGGAGCGCGGGCCAGGTTCATCGAGCTGCGCAAGCTGGACCCCGCCGGCCCGGAGTACGCGGAACTGCGCAACCGGCTGGTCCGGATGCATCTGCCGCTCGTGGAGCACCTCGCGCGCCGCTTCCGCAACCGCGGTGAGCCGCTGGACGACCTCACGCAGGTCGCCACCATCGGTCTGATCAAGTCGGTCGACCGCTTCGACCCGGAGCGCGGCGTCGAGTTCTCGACGTACGCGACTCCGACGGTGGTCGGTGAGATCAAGCGGCACTTCCGCGACAAGGGCTGGGCGGTGCGTGTGCCGCGCCGGCTGCAGGAGTTGCGGCTGGCTCTCACCACGGCGACGGCGGAGCTCTCGCAGCGGCACGGCCGCTCGCCCACGGTCCACGAGCTGGCCGAGAAGCTGGGCATCTCGGAGGAAGAGGTCCTGGAGGGCCTGGAGTCGGCCAACGCCTACTCCACGCTGTCCCTGGACGTCCCCGACACCGACGACGAGTCCCCGGCGGTCGCGGACACACTGGGCGCGTACGACGAGGCCCTGGAGGGCGTCGAGTACCGCGAGTCCCTCAAGCCCCTCCTCGAGGACCTCCCACCACGCGAGAAGCGGATCCTCCTCCTTCGCTTCTTCGCCAACATGACCCAGTCCCAGATCGCCCAGGAGGTGGGCATCTCCCAGATGCACGTCTCCCGCCTGCTGGCCCGCACCCTGGCCCAGCTGCGGGAGAAGCTGCTGGTGGAGGAGTAACAGGCCGCGCCCCTGCCACAGGGGCGCGGACACCAAGCGGTCCTCTTTCAAGAGGCGCGGAGCTGTATCGATGTGCGGCTCCGCCGCGTAGGTGCGAACAGCCACAGCGGGCCCGCGGACTCAGTACGCCCTCAGCGCACCCGGGCTACCAGCACCCCGGCTCACGGCCCACCCGCGCTACTTCGACTCCCGTACCCCACCCGGCCCGGTGATCCCCAGGGCCCTGGTCGTCTCCGGATTCACGATCAGCACCAGCGCCGCGACAGCCACCACCGCCAGGGCGATCCCCCCGGGAATGGCGAGACTGTCGGCCTGAAGCAGGTTGTACGCGACGGGCAGCGCCATGATCTGCGTGATGATCGCCGGCCCCCGGCTCCACCCGCGCCGCAGCAGCAGCCCACGCGCGGCCAGCAGCGGAAGCAGCGCGAGGACGATCAGCGTCACGCCTCCCGTGACGGCCTGGCTGCGGTCGTCCGGGTGCCCCGTGAGACCCATCACCAGCATGTAGCCGCCGCCGACCACAAGAGCGAGCCCCTCCAGCGCGGCGAGCGCCGCCGCGACGGTCAGCCGCGTGGGTCGGGGTTCGGCGTCGGAGGTGTCCGGGGTCGATTTCTGCTCAGAACTCACCCCTGAAGGGTAGCCCTCGCCCCGTACCCGCCAACGGCCCCGGGGCACCCACCGGAACCTGCTGTGTGGTGCCCCTCACACCTGATCCTTACCTCGGTATGGGCCGAGTACCACGCGGTAGGTACGCTGCATCGCATGCGTGCACTTCTCGTGGTCAATCCGGCAGCAACCACCACAAGCGCGCGCACGCGTGACGTCTTGATCCACGCACTGGCGAGCGAGATGAAGCTCGAAGCGGTCACCACCGAGTACCGCGGGCACGCCAGGGACCTCGGCCGGCAGGCCGCGGAGAGCAAGGACATAGAACTGGTCGTGGCCCTCGGCGGCGACGGCACGGTCAACGAGGTCGTGAACGGTCTGCTGCACGGTGGCCCCGACCCGGACCGGCTGCCCGGCCTCGCCGTCGTCCCCGGCGGCTCCACCAATGTCTTCGCGCGCGCCCTCGGCCTGCCGAACGAGCCCGTGGAGGCCACCGGCGCCCTCCTGGACGCGTTGCGCGAGGGACGGCAGCGCACGGTGGGGCTCGGCCTCGCCGCGGGCACCCCGGGCAGTGAGGACGAAGGCGTCCCCGCCCGCTGGTTCACCTTCAACGCGGGCCTCGGCTTCGACGCCGGAGTGGTCGGCCGTGTCGAACAGCACCGCGAGCGCGGCAAGCGCTCCACGCACTCCCTCTACCTGCGCCAGGCGATGCGCCAGTTCTTCGGGGAGACCCACCGCCGCCACGGCACGATCACGCTGGAGCGACCCGGCGCGGACCCGGTGACCGATTTGGTGCTGTCGATAGTCTGCAACACCTCTCCGTGGACGTATCTGGGCAATCGCCCGGTGTACGCGTCACCTAAGGCCTCGTTCGATACCGGGCTCGATGTACTCGGTCTCAGCCGCATGTCGACGACCGCGGTTGCCCGGTATGGCACCCAGTTGCTCACTTCGTCCCCCGAACGCGGACCCCATGGGAAGCATGCGGTGTCCTTGCACGACCTGACCGACTTCACCTTGCATTCGAAGGTCCCACTCCCCCTCCAGATGGACGGCGACCACCTAGGGCTGCGTACGAGCGTGACGTTCACAGGCGTTCGTCGTGCACTGCGTGTGATTGTGTGAGCGGAACGGGCTAAAGTCCTTCCACTCGAACGTTTAGGCCAGGATCCACCCCATGGAAGTACGGCTGTGACCTAGTCGACACCGAGGAATCAAAAAAAACTTTCCGGTAGGGGTTGTATCCGCCGCTGAGGTTTGCGAGTCTCTTTGTGGCGCTCGGGACGGGCCGCAACATCGCCCCCACAGAGCGCCGGAACCCCTCCTCAATTCACAGGACCACACCAGTCCGTCTGGTAGTCGGCCCTTCACTTGTTGAGGGATTCGTGAAAGCGTTCACATTCACAAGCAACGTGCATGTAATACCAAGGAGAGGTAGCAGCCATGGACTGGCGTCACAACGCCGTTTGCCGCGAGGAAGACCCCGAGCTCTTCTTCCCCATCGGCAACACCGGTCCTGCGCTGCTGCAGATCGAGGAAGCCAAGGCCGTCTGCCGTCGCTGCCCCGTCATGGAGCAGTGCCTGCAGTGGGCGCTCGAGTCCGGCCAGGACTCCGGCGTCTGGGGTGGTCTCAGCGAGGACGAGCGCCGCGCCATGAAGCGCCGCGCCGCCCGCAACCGGGCTCGCCAGGCATCCGCCTGACAACCCACCCCACACGGCCCTGAGCTTGGCGGCGCGTACAGCGAGTACGCATATCCCGCCCCCGAGCCGCAGCGCGCAGTACCCCCCGATGCGCAGATAGCAACGAACACGATGAGCCCCGGACCGGAAAACGGTCCGGGGCTCATTGCTGTTTGCGGCTGCGTCTTCGTGGGGTGCCCGGCGACCGCAGGCCACGCCCGGCGACTCGTGATGATTACGCAGCGTGTGCGTGGAGTAATGGTGTGGATTGCCGGTGCCTCACTTGTGGGGGACCACCGGGATGTCCAGGACGACCTGCGTTCCGCGCTCGGGGGCGCGGACCATGTCGAAGGTTCCGCCCAACTCCCCCTCCACCAGCGTCCGTACGATCTGCAGGCCCAGGTTGCCCGAGCGGTGCGGGTCGAAGCCCTCGGGCAGACCGATGCCGTCGTCCTGGACGGTGACCAGGAGGCGGGCCTCCTTGGTGCTGCCGCCGCGGACCGCGGACACCTCGACCGTGCCGCGGTCGCCCTCCCGGAAGCCGTGCTCCAGCGCGTTCTGCAGGATTTCCGTGAGGACCATGGAGAGCGGGGTCGCGACCTCGGCGTCGAGTATGCCGAAGCGCCCGGTGCGCCGGCCGACGACCTTGCCCGGGGAGATCTCGGCGACCATGGCGAGCACCCGGTCGGCGATCTCGTCGAACTCGACGCGCTCGTCCAGGTTCTGGGAGAGCGTCTCGTGCACGATGGCGATCGACCCGACCCGGCGCACGGCCTCTTCGAGCGCCTCACGGCCCCGGTCGGACTCGATACGGCGGGCCTGGAGGCGGAGCAGGGCCGCGACCGTCTGGAGGTTGTTCTTCACCCGGTGGTGGATCTCCCGGATGGTGGCGTCCTTGGTGATCAACTCGCGCTCGCGGCGCCGCAGTTCGGTCACATCACGCAGGAGTACGAGCGAACCCACCCGTGTGCCCTTGGGTTTGAGCGGGATGGCGCGCAGCTGGATCACGCCGTCGGGGCTCTCGATCTCGAACTCACGGGGCGCCCAGCCGCTGGCGACCTTGGCCAGCGCCTCGTCCACCGGGCCGCGGGACGGAGCGAGTTCGGCTGTGGTCTTGCCGAGGTGGTGGCCGACCAGGTCGGCGGCGAGGCCGAGACGGTGGTACGCCGACAGCGCGTTCGGTGACGCGTACTGGACGATGCCCTCCGCGTCCAGCCGGATCAGGCCGTCACCCACCCGCGGCGAGGCGTCCATGTCGACCTGCTGGTTGGGGAACGGGAAGGAGCCCGCCGCGATCATCTGCGCGAGGTCGGACGCGCTCTGCAGATAGGTGAGTTCGAGCCGCGAGGGGGTGCGCACGGTGAGGAGGTTGGTGTTGCGGGCGATGACGCCCAGGACGCGACCCTCCCTGCGCACGGGGATCGACTCGACCCGGACAGGAACCTCCTCGCGCCACTCCGGGTCGCCCTCGCGCACGATCCGGCCCTCGTCCAGGGCCGCGTCCAGCATGGGGCGGCGGCCTCGCGGGACGAGGTGGCCGACCATGTCGTCCTGGTACGAGGTGGGGCCGGTGTTGGGCCTCATCTGGGCGACCGAGACATAGCGGGTGCCGTCACGGGTGGGAACCCACAGGACGAGGTCCGCGAAGGAGAGGTCGGAGAGCAGCTGCCACTCCGAGACCAGCAGGTGCAGCCACTCGAGGTCGGAGTCACCGAGGGCGGTGTGCTGGCGGACGAGGTCGTTCATGGAGGGCACGTGTGCGAGCGTACCCGCCGGGTGCGACATGCTCCGAAATCGGCCACCCGCGCGGGCCCGGAAACACCCGCGGGCCGCGGCGCCTGAGAGGGACCCTCAACCCTCCCGGCACCGCAGCCCGGAGCAACATCGGCCGCGGGCTGTGCGGTCCCGTTCGGCCGAAGGATGAGGATCCGGTGCAGTCAGGGCAGAGAGCGCCGGCTCCTCGGTCCGTCTTCCTGTGCGGGGAAGACGGAGGCTTGGTCATACGGACGGCTTGATCATCAAGTTGCGTTCTCAAGCTTTGTACGATTGTGGACTAGACCACTCTCGACTGTCCATGCGTTGGCGGATGTTTGTTGTTGTCTCTTTATCCAACAACTCACGTCCTACATCCACCACGCAGCCTATCCCCGAGCGGTTCACGAGCGGGGCCAGATTCTCATGGCGAGTTCGGCGAGTGCCTCCAGCTCTTCCTTGGTGGCGCCGTCGCGGGCCTGCTGGGACATGCCCTGGATCATGGCGCCGGTGTGCCGGGCCAGGGCTGCCGCGTCGACGTCCGCAGGGAGCTCACCTGCGGCGACGCCGGACCTGATGCGGCTCTCGATGGAGGCGATGTTCGCGTTGCGCCGCTCGCGGAGGGACTCCTCCACCTCCGAGGTCGTGCAGTTGGTGGCCGCGTGGACGATCAGGCAGCCGTGCGGGCGGCCCGGCTCGGTGTACTCGGCCGCGGCCTCGCGCAGCATCCGCTCGACCCCGGCCCGGGCCGTCGGCTCCTCGGCGAAGGCCCGGTCGCCGAACGAGCCGTACCGCTCGCCGTACTCCCGGACGACCTCGTAGAAGAGCGAGCGCTTGTCGCCGAAGGCCGCGTAGAGGCTGGGGGCGCCGATGCCCATGACCTGGGTGAGGTCCGAGACGGAGGTCGCCTCGTATCCGTGCTCCCAGAAGGCGAGGATCGCCTTCTCCAGCGCGGTCTCGCGGTCGAAGGAGCGGGGACGACCGCGGGGCTTCGAGGCCTGGCCGGCGGCGTCCTTGATGTCGTGGCTGCTCACCATGGAGTGAATTGTATAGCGGGTGCTAGAGAAATGTCCGCGGCTCGTTGTACGGTCTTTTTGTAGCGACCACTAGACAAATGAGAAGGGGGCGCCGACATGGGCGTGCTCACGGGCAGGACGGCACTCGTCACGGGGGCGAGCAGGGGCATCGGACGCGGGATCGCCGAGCGGCTCGGACGCGACGGGGCACGGGTCGGGGTGCACTACGGCAGGAGCGAGGCTGCCGCGAAGGAGACGGTGGCGACGATCGAGGCGGCCGGCGGCTCGGCGTTCGCGATCCGCGCGGAGCTCGGGCTGCCGGGGGACGCGGCGACCCTGTGGGAGGAGTTCGACCGGCACGCGGACGGGCTGGACATCCTGGTGAACAACGCGGGGATCGGTTCGACGCCATCGATCGAGGAGATAGACGAGGAGACGTACGACCAGGTCTTCGCGGTGAACGTGAAGGCGCCGTTCTTCGTCGTCCAGCACGGCCTGGGGCGCCTGCGCGACGGCGGCCGGATCGTCAACATCTCCTCGGGGCTGGCACGGACCGCGGTCTTCCCCCATCTGATCGCCTACGCGATGACGAAGAGCGCCCTGGACGTCTTCTCCCGGGACCTGTCCAAGGTGCTGGGCGCCCGCGGTATCACCGTGAACTCACTGGCACCGGGCATCGTCGACACCGACAACACGGCCGAGCTGCTGCACGGCAGTGCCGACGGGTGGGCGAATGCGGCGGCGGTATCGGCGCTCGGCCGGGTGGGCGAGACCGCCGACATCGCCGACGTGGTGGCGTTCCTCGCCTC
>NZ_LIQZ01000245.1 GCF_001418655.1 Streptomyces phaeochromogenes
GTTCGGGGGCGGAGCCCCTGAGTCAGGGATGGGAATGGGTAGGGGCGGCGGGGGCGAAAAACAGGCCTGCCCGATCTCACCCGTACCCTTGGGGCGTGAGCAGCCCCACCTCCGACGCCCTCCTGGGTCCCGCCGACATCCGCGAGCTCGCGGAAGCCCTCGGCGTACGACCCACCAAGCAGCGCGGCCAGAACTTCGTCATCGACGCCAACACCGTGCGCCGCATCGTGAGGACCGCAGGAGTCCGCCCCGAGGACGTGGTCGTCGAGGTCGGTCCGGGACTCGGCTCCCTGACCCTCGCCCTGCTGGAGGCCGCCGAGCGCGTCGTCGCCGTAGAGATCGACGACGTCCTCGCGGGCGCGCTCCCCGCGACGATCACCGCCCGCATGCCGACCCGCGCGGACCGCTTCGCGCTCGTCCACTCCGACGCCATGCAGGTGACCGAACTCCCCGGCCCCGCCCCCACGGCCCTCGTCGCGAACCTCCCGTACAACGTCGCCGTCCCGGTACTCCTGCACATGCTCGACACCTTCCCCACCATCGAGCGCACGCTCGTGATGGTGCAGGCGGAGGTCGCCGACCGCCTCGCCGCCCCGCCCGGCTCGAAGGTCTACGGCGTGCCGTCCGTGAAGGCGAACTGGTACGCCGACGTCAGGCGGGCGGGCTCCATCGGCCGCAACGTCTTCTGGCCCGCGCCCAACGTCGACAGCGGGCTCGTCTCGCTGGTGCGGCGCGAGGAGCCGGTGAAGACGACCGCCTCCAAGCGCGAGGTCTTCGCCGTGGTGGACGCGGCCTTCGCCCAGCGGCGCAAGACCCTGCGGGCCGCGCTCGCCGGCTGGGCCGGTTCCGCCCCCGCCGCCGAGGCCGCCCTCGTCGCGGCCGGCGTCTCGCCCCAGGCGCGCGGTGAGTCCCTGACGGTCGAGGAGTTCGCACGGATCGCGGAGAGCAAGCAGTGAGCGTGACGGGCATGACGGGCGTGACGGGCGTGACGGGCGTGACGGGCGTGACGGCAAGGGTCCCCGCCAAGGTCAATGTGCAGCTCGCGGTGGGTGGTGCCCGCGCCGACGGGTTCCACGACCTGGCCAACGTCTTCCTCGCGGTCGGCCTCTACGACGAGGTCACCGTGACCCCGGCGGACACCCTCCGCGTGACCTGCGAAGGGCCCGACGCCTCCCAGGTCCCCCTGGACCGTACGAACCTGGCGGCCCGCGCGGTGGAGAAGCTCGCCGCGAGGACGGGGCGCGAGGCCCGTGTGCACATCCACATCGCCAAGGACATCCCCGTGGCCGGAGGCATGGCGGGCGGGTCCGCCGACGGCGCGGGCGCGCTCCTCGCGTGCGACGCCCTCTGGGGTACGGGGGCCTCGCGCGACGAACTCCTCGACATCTGCGCCGAGTTGGGCAGCGACGTGCCGTTCAGCCTGGTCGGCGGTGCGGCGCTCGGGACCGGGCGGGGGGAGAAACTGCGGGTCCTGGAGGTCGGGGGGACCTTCCACTGGGTGTTCGCCGTCGCCGACGGCGGGTTGTCGACGCCTGCCGTGTACGGGGAGTTCGACCGTCTCAACGAAGGGGTGGAGGTGCCCGAGCCGGTCGCCTCCGGCGGGCTGCTCGGGGCGTTGGCCAAGGGTGACTCCACGGCCCTCGCCGCCGCCCTCTCCAACGACCTTCAGGCCGCCGCGCTGTCCCTGCGGCCCTCGCTGGCCCTGACGCTGGCCGCCGGTACCTCTGCCGGGGCGCTGGCCGCGCTGGTGTCGGGGTCCGGGCCGACGACCGCGTTCCTCGTGCGTGACGCCGAGGCGGCGGTGAAGGTCGCGGATGCGCTCGTCGCTTCCGGGACCTGCCGCGACGCCCGTGTCGCCGCGGGGCCCGTGCTGGGGGCCGTCGTGCTCTGACGGGCGTTGCGGCACGTGCCGCAACGGGTGGCTTGAAAGGTTCCCTCGGAAACCGCTTACACAAAGGGAGTTACCGGTTCCAGGCCTGCCTGTGTGGGCCGTGTGGAGGTAGTCGGCGGATTCCGCCCGGCCCTGTCGCTTGCATATAAATGCAGGTCAAGTGTTATGCAGGTCACCGTAGTTCAATTCACGTCTATCTCCCGGCTGACCCCCTTTCGTCCTGGTCCGCCGCTCAGCTCGGGCTGGCATTATCGGCCGCCTCCGGTGTCTTGTTACCGGCGGTACTTCCGTGCGTACGGTCAGGCCGTGCGGCGGGCGAGAGGGGTTTCCCCATGGGTCACATGGACCACTTCAGCGCCGGATGGGTCACTCCCGTCCTGTCTTTCGCGATGGCCTGCGTCGGCGCGGCACTCGGACTGCGGTGCACGGTCAGGGCACTTGAGGCGGACGGTGCCTCCAAGCGGAACTGGCTGGTGCTGGCCTCGGTCGCCATCGGCTCCGGGATCTGGACCATGCACTTCGTCGCGATGCTCGGCTTCGGCGTCGACGGCACGCCGATCCGCTACGACGTCCCACTGACCGTGCTCAGCCTGGTCGTCGCCGTACTCGTCGTCGGCGCGGGCGTGTTCACCGCCGGCTACGGCCGTTCGCGCGTACGTGCCGTGCTGCTCGGCGGGCTCGGCACCGGCCTCGGCGTCGCGGCCATGCACTACATCGGCATGGCGGCGCTCAACCTGCACGGCACGGTCAAGTACGACCCGACCCTGGTCATCGCCTCGGTCGCGATCGCCGTCGTCGCCGCGACCGCCGCGCTCACGCTCAGCCTCGTCGTACGCGGGCCCGTCGTCGCCACCGCGGCAGCCCTCGTGATGGGCCTCGCGGTCAGCAGCATGCACTACACCGCGATGTACGCCGTGAGCATTTCCCTCGCGCCGAGCAGCGCGGCCCTGGCGGGCGCGACCGCCACGGAGTTCATCTTCCCCCTCGCCGTCGTCCTCGGCTCCTTCCTCTTCCTGGCCGCCGCGTATGTCGCGCTCTCCCCGACCGGCAAGCGCGCCGAGTCCGCCGTGGCCGCCGAACTCCTGCGCCAGGTCGAGCTCTCCACCGCCTGAGCCGGCAGCCCGAAGCGGGCGACCGCAACCGCCCTCCGGACCGGCCGCCGCTCGTCCCACCCCTCCCTGAACGAGGTGTCCCCATGCGTGTCCGACGCACGCCCGACCGGTTGCGACCCCGATCGGTCAGAGCCAAGATCGTCTCCCTGCTCATGCTCCCCATCGTGTCGCTGATGGCCCTGTGGGGCTTCGCCGCGGTGACCACCGCCTCCAGCATCGGCGCCACCGAGCGGGCCAAGGAGGTCAACGCCGAACTCCTCGTCCCCGTCGACGCCTTCGTCACCGCCGTACAGGCCGAGCGGACCGCCGCCCTGCGGTACGCCGCCGCCCCCGGCAAGGGCGACCCCGCCGAACTGCGCGCCGCCGGCCGGACCTCCGACGCCGCCGCGAAGAAGCTCCTCGACGGCGCCAACGCCAGCAGCGCCGACGCCGGGCTGCTCGACTCCGTGCTGCCGGGGCGCATCGACCGCCTGGAGACCGACGCGGAAGGCCTCGCCGGGCTGCGTGCGGAGGCATCCGGCGACGGTGCGAAGGTCACGGACCTCCACACGGCGTACTCCACGATGATCGAGCACGCCTTCGCCGTCTCCGGCGCGCTCACCGGCGAGGAGCGCACGAGCTCCGCCTCGGAGGCCCGGGTCGTCCTCGAACTCGCCCGTGCCCGCGAGGCGCTGGCCCAGGAACAGGCGATCCTTGCCGCCGGCCGGGCCGCCGGAACGCTCACCAAGGACCAGTACGCGCTGTTCGTCGGCGCCGTCGCGACCCAGCGCCAGCTGCTCGCGCCCGCCGTCGCCGATCTCCGGCCCGGACACCGGTCCGCGTACAACACCGTTCTGCAGAGCGGGAGTTACGAGAGCCTGCAGGCCATCGAGAACCGGGTGCGCAGCGCCGGGCCCGGCGCCTCGGCCGTGTCGGCGGGGTTCCTCACGCAGTGGGACGGCTCCGCGAAGTCCGTCCTGGACGGGCTGGCCAAGGCCGAGAAGAGCGCCGGAACGGCCGCCGTCTCGCAGGTCAACGCCTTCGGCTGGGACACGCTCGGCGCCTCCGGCGTCGCCGTCGCCCTGGGCCTCGTCGGCGTACTGCTCTCGCTGCTCGTCTCCGTGCTCGTCGGGCGCGGGCTCATCGTCGAACTCCTCGACCTGCGCAACTCCGCCCTCGAAGTGGCCGGCCGCCGGCTGCCGCAGGCCATGCGGCGGCTGCACGCCGGGCAGGGCGTCGACATCGACGCCGAGGCACCCATGCGACGCCTCGCGGGCGGCGAACTCGCCCAGGTCGGCACCGCCCTCACCGCAGTCCAGCGGGCCGCCCTCAAGGCCGCCTCCGAGCGCGCCGAACTCCTCAGCGGCATCTCCGGCGTGTACGTCAGCATCGCGCGCCGCAGCCAGGTCCTGCTGCACCGCCAGCTCGATCTGCTGGACGGGATGGAACAGCGCCAGCGCGATCCGGCCGAGCTCCAGGACCTGTACCGGATCGACTACCTCGCCACCCGGATGCGGCGGCACTCCGAGAGCCTGCTCATCCTGTCCGGCATCGCGCCCGGCCGTGGGTGGCGCGATCCGATCCCGCTGTCGGAGGTGCTGCGCGCCGCCGTCGCGGAGATCGAGAACGCCTCCCGCGTACGGATCTGGGCCACGCCCCGTGTCTCCGTCGCGGGCGGGTCGGTCGCCGACGTCATCCATCTGCTCGCCGAGCTCGTCGAGAACGCCTCCGCCTTCTCGCCGCCCAGCACGCAGGTGCAGCTGCGGGCCGCGCGGGTGCGGGGCGGGCTGCTCATCGAGGTCGAGGACAGCGGCTTCGGTATGAAGGAGGACGCGATGGCCGAGGCCAACCGGAAGATCCGGTCCGAGAAGGTCGATCTGCTGGACGCCAAGCAGATCGGGCTGATCGTGGTGAACCGGCTGGCCGAGCGGCAGGGGGTGAGTGTCGAGCTGCGGTCCTCCGGGAGCGGGGGTGTCACGGCGGCCGTCCTCATCCCGGAGAACCTCGTCCGGGACGACATGCCTGTGCATGACCGGGCTCTGGCCGAGTCGGGGGCGGGGGGTCGCTCCTTGGCCCCGGCTTCTGCGCTGATACCGCCCCAGCGGAGGCAGTAGGCCTTCCGATGCCAGGGCGTGTGTCGTCTGCGGGTGGGATGTGGCTCGGTGCGCAGTTCCCCGCGCCCCTGGGGGCTGGGGGCTGGGGGGAGCCGCCCAGTGGACGCGCGGAAGGATCAACCTTTCGGGCGACTACCCTGGAAGGTCGATCGATCCCCCTTGTCAGGAGTGCGATGGCCGTCAATCTGGTCAATGTCGAGGCAGTCAGCAAGGTGTACGGAACCCGTGCGCTGCTCGACGGAGTCTCCCTCGGCGTGTCCGAGGGCGACCGGATCGGGGTGGTCGGCCGCAACGGTGACGGCAAGACCACACTGATCCGGATGCTCGCCAAGCTGGAGGAGCCCGACACCGGGCGGGTCACGCACTCCGGCGGCCTGCACCTCGGCGTGCTCACCCAGCACGACTCCCTCGACCCCGAGGCCACCGTCCGCCACGAGGTCATCCGGGACATGGCCGACCACGAGTGGGCGGGCAACGCCAAGATCAGGGACGTACTCACCGGATTGTTCGGGGGTCTCGACCTGCCGGGCTTCCCGCAGGGGCTCGACACCGTGATCGGACCGCTCTCCGGCGGTGAGCGGCGGCGGATCGCGCTGGCCAAGCTGCTCATCGAGGAGCAGGACCTGATCATCCTCGACGAGCCCACCAACCACCTGGACGTGGAAGGGATCTCCTGGCTCGCCCAGCATCTGAGCCGGCGCCGGTCCGCGCTCGTCTGCGTCACCCACGACCGGTGGTTCCTCGACCAGGTCTGCACGAGCATGTGGGACGTGCAGAAGGGCGATGTCTACGAGTACGAGGGCGGCTACACCGACTACGTGTTCGCCCGGGCCGAGCGGGAGCGCATCGCCGCCACCGAGGAGGTCAAGCGGCAGAACCTCGTCCGCAAGGAGCTGGCCTGGCTGCGGCGCGGGGCGCCCGCCCGTACGTCAAAGCCGCGCTTCCGCGTCGAGGCCGCCAACGAGCTGATCGCCGATGTGCCTCCGCCCCGGGACAGCAGCGAGCTGATGAAGTTCGCCTCGACCCGGCTCGGCAAGACCGTCTTCGACCTGAAGGACGTCACCGTCCAGGCCGGACCCAAGGTGCTCCTCAAGCACCTGACCTGGCAGCTCGGCCCGGGCGACCGGATCGGTCTCGTCGGTGTGAACGGCGCGGGCAAGACCTCCCTGCTGCGGGCCATGAGGGACGCGGCGCTCTCCGAGGGCGAGACACAGCCCGTCGCCGGACGGGTCGCGGTCGGCAAGACCGTCAAGCTCGCCTACCTCTCCCAGGAGGTCGCCGAGCTCGACCCGACGCTGCGGGTGCTGCAGGCCGTCCAGGCCGTGCGTGACCGCGTGGACCTCGGCAAGGGCCGCGAGATGACCGCGGGCCAGCTCTGCGAGACCTTCGGCTTCAACAAGGAGAAGCAGTGGACGCCGGTCGGTGACCTGAGCGGCGGTGAGCGCCGGCGTCTGCAGCTGCTGCGTCTGCTGATGGACGAGCCGAACGTCCTCTTCCTCGACGAGCCGACGAACGACCTCGACATCGAGACCCTCACGCAGCTGGAGGACGTCCTCGACGGCTGGCCCGGTTCGATGATCGTGATCTCCCACGACCGGTTCTTCATCGAGCGCACGACGGACCGGGTGTTCGCCCTCCTCGGCGACGCGACTCTGCGGATGCTGCCGCGCGGGATCGACGAGTACCTGGAGCGGCGCCACAAGATGGAGGAGGCAGCGGCGGCCTCGGCCCCCGCGCCCGTCCAGTCGGCCGAGAAGTCCGGTGTGTCCGCCGCGGACGCCCGCGCCGCGAAGAAGGAACTCCAGAAGATCGAGCGGCAGCTGGACAAGATCTCCGACAAGGAGAGCCGGCTGCACGCCCAAATCGCCGACAATGCCACGGACTTCGGGAAGGTGGCGAAAATGGACGCCGACCTGCGCGAACTGGCCACTGAGCGCGAGGAGTTGGAAATGCGGTGGCTGGAGCTCGCAGACGAGGCGTGAAGGCTCCGTGAAGGAGCATAACGAGGGCATCACGGGCCGGTCCTCCCTTGGGAACAGGGGAGGAACCGGCCCCTTGTTCGAGTGCGTCATGGTGATAGAAAGAGCCGTCCGAGAACACTCTTGGGCAGTCTGACAACCACTGTGAGTGCATCGCCTACTGCGGTGCGTACTGCAGGGCATGGCTAAAAATCAGTGAAGAGGGGGAACGCGCTGATGACTCAGCCGCCCAACCAGCCGCCGCAGGGCGGGTTCGGAGCACCGCAGGACCAGCCGCCGCAGGGCCAGCCGCCACAGGGCGGCTTCGGTCCGCCGCAGGCGCCGCCTGGAGCCACGCCTCCGCCGCCCGCCCAGCCGCCGGGAACTCCGCCGCCGCCTCCGCAGGGCGCTCCAGGGACCCCGCCGCAGCCCGGTTACGGATACCCGCAGCAGCCCGGCCCCTACACCCAGCCGGGTCCGTACGGCCAGCAGCCGGGTCCGTACACCCAGCCCGGCCCGTACGGGCAGCCGCAGCAGCCGGGGCCGTACGGCCAGCCCGGCTACGGGTATCCGCAGCAGCCGCAGTTCCCGGGTGCGCCCGGGACGCCGCCGGGCGGTGGCTCGCGCAACCCCTTCAAGGGGAAGCCCGCGGTGATCATCGGGGCGGCGCTGGCCGCGGCGCTCGTCATCGGCGGCACCGTGCTGGCCGTCTCCGGCGGGGGCGACGACTCCAAGAAGAAGCCCGTCGCCGACAAGAGCCAGGACGGCAAGGCCCCCGCCTCGGACGCCCCGGTGAACCCCGGTGACGGCAACGGCGACGGCAACGAGGGCAGCGAGGACCTCAACGAGGGCCGCCAGGCGGGCGAGTCGAAGGTGCTCTGGTACAAGGAGGCGCCCGACGCGCCCGGTTCCGGCGCCGATGCCCCCGGCCTGTGGGTCACCGACAAGGTCGCCGTGAAGGCCGCGTACAAGGAGGTCTTCGCCTACAACGTCGACGACGGCAAGGTCGCCTGGCCCGCGGTCTCCTTCCCGGAGAAGATCTGCGCGGTGTCCCAGCAGAAGACGTCCGCCGACAAGGTCTTCGTGGCGTACAAGGAAGGCACCAAGGACACCGCCGAGTGCAACCAGGTCGTCGAACTCGACCTGGCCACCGGCAAGAAGGGCTGGACGAAGGAGATCCCGGAGGGCGACCTCTTCGACAGCGCCCTCAGCCTCAGCCTGAACATCGTCGGCGACACGCTGATGGTCGGCCGCTCCATGTCCGGCGTCGGCTACGACGTGACCAGCGGCGACAAGCTCTACGACAAGAAGAAGTACGGCGCCTCCTGCTTCCCGTCGGCGTTCACCGGCGGTGCCAAGCTGCTCGCCGTCTCGTCCTGCGGGGCCGGCGGCGACGACGAGCACGACGAGGTGCAGGAACTCGACCCGGCCACCGGCAAGGCCAAGTGGACCAAGAAGTTCCCCAAGGGCTGGCGCGTGGAGCGGACCTACTCCGTCGCCCCCGCCGTCATCTACCTCACCAACGCCGACAAGAAGCAGTGGAACATCACCACGCTGAAGAACGACGGCTCGGTCCGCTCGGAGGTCGACGTCGACGAGTCGTTCGCGCCCGAGTGCGGCTGGGCGATCCTCTCGCGCGACCTCCAGGGCTGCGAGGGTGTCGCGGCCGACGCGAACACCCTCTACCTGCCGACCGAGGCGAAGAGCGGCGCCAACGAGATCGTCGCCATCAGCCTGGAGAGCGGCAAGGAGAAGTGGCGGGTCAAGTCCCCCGCGGACGAGGCGATGATGCCGATGAAGCTGGACGGCGCGAACCTGATTGCCTACGTGCAGCCCTCGTACGACGCGGGCGGGCGGGTCGTCTCCATCCCGACCGGCGGCGGCTCGCACACGCCTAAGAAGCTCCTGCAGAACCCGCAGGGCACCGCGGACATCGAGGACGGCTTCTTCTCGAAGGCCGTCGACTACGTGGACGGGCGCTTCTACCTCTCCACCACTCGCCTGACGGGCAACGACGAGTCCAAGGAGAAGCTGATGCTGGCCTTCGGCAAATGACCGGGCCGGCTCTCCCGCACGGCTCGCACGGCCAGCACGGCCTGCACGCTCGTCCCGTCCGGCCCGTCCACGGCCACCAGACCTTCGTCCCCTTCGTATCCGAGGTACACACGTCATGAGTCAGCCGCCGCCCCCGCCGCCCAACCAGCCGCCCCAGGGAGGCGGTTTCGGCGCCCCGCAGGACCCGCCTCCGGGTGGCTTCGGCGCGCCCACCCCGCCGCCGGCCACTCCGCCCGCCGGGCCCCCGCAGCAGCCGCAGCCGGGCTACGGCTACCCGCAGGCACCGGGGC
>NZ_LIQZ01000246.1 GCF_001418655.1 Streptomyces phaeochromogenes
GGCAAGTTCCCGCCCGAGGCGAACCGTCGAATACCCCCGGTGCCCGTTGTAGTGCTTCATGTGCGGGTTGGCGGCGAGGTAACCGGCCCAGTTGGCGGGCCGGGCGGCCCCGTTCTGCCCACTGGTGACCGACGTGGCGACGATCTCCGTACCCAGCGTCCGCGACCCCGGGTCGGCGAAGTCCTGCTTGAGGTCGAAGGCGTACGACACATGGACGTCGCCGGTGAGCACCATCAGGTTCTCCACACCGGCGNNGGTAGCCGTCCCAGGCGTCCATGCTGAGGGTGGTGTTGCCGGCGGTGGCGTGGTTGCGGCGGGCGAAGACGACCTGCTGCGGTATGACGTTCCACAGCGCGTTCGACTGCTTCCAGCCGTCGGTCAGCCAGCGCTCCTGGGCGAACCCCGGCAGGGTCTGCGACTCGGCCTCCGACTCGGGGGTGGGCGTCTTCCAGCCGTCACCGTTCGCCTGGTCGGTGCGGTACTGCCGGGTGTCGAGGATGTCGAACTGCGCGAGCCGCCCCCAGTTCAGACGGCGGTAGAGCTTCATGTCGGCACCCTCGGGCCGCTGCGGGTGGCGCAGCGGCAGGTTCTCCCAGTACGAGCGGTACGCGGCGGCGCGGCGCAGCAGGAACTCCTCCGGCGGTACGTCGTTCTCGGGGATGTCGTCCGCGTAGTTGTTCTCGGTCTCGTGGTCGTCCCAGGTGACGACGAAGGGGTGCACGGCGTGCACGGCCTGCAGATCGGGGTCGGTCTTGTAGAGGGAGTACCGCAGCCGGTAGTCCTCCAGCGTGATCGTCTCCCGGTTGAAGACGTCGGGCAGCACACGGTCGGTGTAGTTGCGCACGCCGCCGACCGAGCTGACCGCGTACTCGTACAGGTAGTCGCCGACGTGGAAGACCACGTCGACGTCGTCCTCGGCGAGATGGCCGAACGGGGTGAAGTACCCGTCGTGGTACGCCTGGCAGGAGACCACGCCCAGCGTCAGTTCGGAGACCTCCGAGCGGGACGAGGGCGCGGTGCGCGTACGGGCGGTCTCGCTGACCCAACTGCCCACGCGGAAGCGGTAGTAGAAGACCCGGTCGGAGTCGAGGTGGCCGACCTCGACGTGTACGGAGTGGTGGAACTCGGGGTGGGCGACGGTCGCACCGCGTCTGACGATGTGTCTGAAGCGTTCGTCGCGGGCCAACTCCCAGCGCACGACGATGCGTTGGGGCGGCAGACCGGAGTCGGCCTGGAACGGGGCGGGCGCGAGCCGGGTCCACAGCACCACGGAGGTGGGCAGCGGGTCACCGGAGGCGACGCCGAGCGTGAAGGGGTTGTCGGTGATCTTCGCCGCGTCGAGTTCCGCGGCACCCGCCACGCCCGCGGTCGGCAGATTGGTGGCGAAGGCGAGCGCGGCGGCGGCGCCGGTGACCGTGAGGAAACGGCGGCGTCCGAGGTGACGGGCGGCGGCGCGGAGTTCGGGGGCGTGCTGCGACTGTTGCTGGTGGCCTGCGAGTGTCATCTGGCCCTCCCCTGACTGTTGTTGTACTTGGTATTGGAGTGATCAGATTCGACGTCGGACTGTCACGTACACACCAGTCAGATGTCGGACAGATGAGATTCGTGTGGCGGAAGATCGCCTGTCCTCACGTACGCTGCTGGGCCATGAACGCCATGGGAACGAAGATCGCGGTCGTGACGGGAGCGGGCTCGGGGATCGGCCGGGCCGTGGCCGTGGAGCTGCTGCGCACCGGCTGGTCGGTGGCGCTCGCGGGCCGCCGGGCGGAGCGCCTGGAGGAGACGGCGGCGCTCGCGCGGACGGCACGCCCGGGGCAGCCGGCCTCGGAGGACGGCACGTCCTTGTGCGTGCGCACCGATGTCTCGCGCCCCGACGAGGTGGCCGCGCTCTTCGCCGCCGTGCGGGACCGCTTCGGACGGCTCGACCTCCTCTTCAACAACGCGGGCACCTTCGGCCCGGGCGATGTGCCGTTCGAGGAGCTGCCGTACGAGGCCTGGCGGCACGTGGTCGGCACCAACCTCGACGGGGCGTTCCTGTGCGCGCAGGCGGCGTACCGGCAGATGAAGGAGCAGGATCCGCAGGGCGGTCGCATCATCAACAACGGCTCGATCTCGGCGCATACGCCACGCCCGCACTCGGCCGCGTACACGGCGACCAAGCACGCGCTGACCGGTCTGACGAAGTCGCTGTCGCTGGACGGGCGGCCGTACCGGATCGCCTGCGGGCAGATCGACATCGGCAACGCGGCGACGGACCTGACCGAGCGGATGCAGACGGGGGCGCTGCAGGCGAACGGGGAGGTGGTTGCCGAGCCGGTGATGGATGTGGCGGACGTGGCTCGTACGGTGCGGCACATGGCGGAGTTGCCGCTTGAGGCGAATGTGCAGTTCGCGACGGTTCTGGCTACCGCGATGCCGTATGTGGGGCGGGGGTAGCTGCCGTCGGCCGTACCGGACAGTGCGGGTCCGCTGCAGCTGACCGCGCCCACGCGGCGGAGCCGCACCTCGATACAGCCCCGCACCCCTGAAGGGGCACGGCACAGCCAGCCAATCTACACAAACGGAATGACCCCCTCCGAACCATACCTGCCGGTAGCAGGCCTATGCTCGACACTCCTCCACCAGAACTTCACACTTGGAGCACAGGACTTCCGTGCCACACCTCTGGGGGAGGCGGCAGCCGTTCCGGCGGTTCGGGTGGGGGGATTCCGCGTGGGACCGCGGGATTGCGACCCGGGCCACGGAACGGCTGCCCATCAATCCGGGCTCCGGGCGAGAGCCCGTGCGTGCGCCTCTCAGCGGCCCAGGGCTTCGTCGATCTCGGTCAACTGCCCTGCGGTGAGCGGACCTTGGGCGAGTGCGCCCGCGTTCTCCTCCGCCTGTGCGACCGAGCGGAAGCCGGGGATGGGCACGGTGCGCGGGCTACGGGCCCACAGCCAGGCGAGGGCGCCCTGGGCGAGCGTACGGCCGCCGCTGGTGAGGACTGACCGGAGGGCGTCGACGCGCGCGAGCCACTCCGGGTCGGCGGCGCCGCCGTCACCGAACCCCGGGAGCCAGGCGGGCGGCCTGCTGCGGATGTCGCCCGCTTCGAGGGACTGACCGGGCCCGCGCCTGCCGGTCAGCAACCCCATCGCCAGCGGACTGCGGTTGATGCTCGCGAGTCCCAACTCCTCGCAGAGCGCGAGCATTTCGGGCGCGTCCTGGAGGACGTTGAGGCGGTGCTGCACGGCCGCGCAGTGCTCGCCCTCGGCGAAGACCGCGGCCCGCTCCGGGTCGTCGGTGCTCCAGGCGTACGCACGGACGAGCCCCTCCCGGACGAACTCCTCGCAGGTGTCCCGGAGTTGGGCGGCGCGCTCCGGGTCGGCGTCGGAGATGTGGAGCTGGTACAGGTCGATGTGGTCGGTGTCCAGCCGTCGCAGTGAGGCGGTCAGCGCGCGTCGGGCGTACTCCGGGGAGTCGTCGCTGCCCACGGCGAGTCTGCGCTCCTCGTCGATGACGTTGCCCCACTTGGTCGCGACGACGACATCGGCCCGCCGCTTGCCGAGCGCCCGCGCCAGGACCCGCTCGCTGTGCCCGGTGCCGTACGCGTCCGCCGTGTCGAAGAAGGTGACGCCGAGATCGAGGGCGCGGCGGATCGCCCGTACGGACTCGTCGTCGTCGACCTTGCCCCAGCCCAGGGGCTGTCCGTCGGGGCTCGCCCACTCACCGCCGATGGCCCAGCAGCCGAAACCGAGGGCGCTCACCTCGATGCCGCTGCGCCCCAGAGTCCTGCGCCCGTCGTCGCTCCGTGTGCTTCCGCTGCTCTCCATGCCCATGAACGCTAGGAGTTGGAGCGCACACGAGGGCAAGACCGCAGAGGCGGGCAGGTCTTCGACGGCTGAATCGCGGCGGTCGTTACGCCTGGCCGGTCTCGAAGCGGGAGATCCTGCCGCCGCCGTCGACGGTGAAGCTCCACCGCGTCCGCATCTCGCCCCAGGCGTCGTTGCTGTAGCGGGCGAGGAGGGCGAGGCCGCCGTCCGACTCGTTGTCGACCTCCATATGGCCGTGGGAGTCGAAGATCTCCCGCTCGGTCCACTCGTCGAGGTCGCGGTCCGAGCCGTCGTCGGACATCGTCGCGTCGGGCGTGAGAACTGCCCGGAAGGCGTCCCGGTCATGGGCGTTCACGGCGCTGACGAAGTCCCGGACGGCCGGGTTGCTCAGCTTGGCTACCTGAATCGTCATGGACGCCAGACTCACACCGCCCGGCCGCCCCCGCCACCCGAACGGCCGCGCGGGCCGGGACCCGGGCGGCCGTTCGGTGCGACGGTGGGCAGACGGCGTACGAGACAGAAGGGGCCGTTCGCGTGGGAACGGCC
Source organism: Streptomyces phaeochromogenes (assembly GCF_001418655.1). Lineage (GTDB taxonomy): Bacteria > Actinomycetota > Actinomycetes > Streptomycetales > Streptomycetaceae > Streptomyces > Streptomyces phaeochromogenes. The sequence goes on from NZ_LIQZ01000246.1 coordinate 4,356, forward strand.
GGCTGGACACCGACGGGGACACCGGCTGGAACATCCGAGGAGTGACGAGAACCGTGACCTCTTTCGACCGACACGACCTGGGACTGCTGCTGCTCCGCCTCGGCACGGGCGGAGTGCTCGCGGCGCACGGGACGCAGAAGCTCTTCGGCTGGTTCGGCGGGGGCGGGCTCTCCGGGACCGGTCAGTTCATGGAGTCCGTGGGGTACGCGCCCGGCAGGGCGAGCGCGGCAGCGGCGGGCCTGGCGGAGGCGGGCGGCGGCACGCTCCTCGCGCTGGGCCTCGCGACCCCGGCGGCCGGCGCCGCCGCGGCCGGGGCGATGGCGGGTGCGTCGGCGGTGCACGCCCCGAACGGCTTCTTCAACCAGAGCGGCGGCTACGAGCATGCCGCGTCCCTGGGTCTCGCGGCGGCGGGGCTCGCCGTCACGGGCCCCGGCCGGCTCTCCCTGGACCACGCCCTCGGCCACGCGGTCGACCGCGGCTGGATGGTGCCGGTCGCCCTGGCCGGCACGGCAGCCGCGACGCTGGCCGTGGTGGGGCTCCGCAACAAGCGGCTGCGGAGCGAGAAGGAGGGCGAGCAGGGGGAGTTGTTCGGCGAGGACAGCATGACGTACAGCGACTAGAACAGCTGGGACTGCTTGCCGGGCTCGTGACAGGCTGATCGTCATGAGCGACGACGATCTCTGGGACTCCATCGACCGCATCCAGGACCGGCTGGCGAGCGCCCAGCCGCCCCGCCCGCCCCAAGAGGCCCTGCTCCTGCGGATGTTGAAGCTCTCGGAGGAGGTCGGCGAGGTCGCCGAGGCGGTGATCGGCGCCACCGGGCAGAACCCGCGCAAGGGCGTGTCCCACACCTGGGACGACGTCCAGTCCGAGCTGTGCGACGTGATCATCACGGCCGCGGTGGCCCTGCGGACACTGACACCAGAGGCTCGCGAGGTGTTCGCCACGCACTTGGCACGCGTGACGGACCGCTCGCTGGAGCCGTAGCGCTCCGCGCGGGAAACGCCGCAACGAACCTGCGGGTCCGTCGTGGCTGGTCGCGCAGTTCCCCGCGTCCCTATTGGGGCGCTCGGCCGGTTTGCCAGGCCCAGGCGGCGATCTCCACTCGGTTTCGGGCGGAGAGCTTGAGCTGGACGCTGGTGAGGTGGGTCTTCACAGTCGAGAGGGAGACGAAGAGGGAGGCGGCGATCTCGGCGTTGGTATGGCCGAGGGCGACCAGACGTACGACGTCCAACTCGCGCTCGGTCAGGGGTTCCTGGGGCTCCGGCGGTACGGAACCCACGGCCGGGGCGGGCGTCCGGGAGGCGGTGACGTGTTTGAGGAGGCGGACGGTGACCGACGGGGACACCAGCGAGTCGCCGACCGCCGCGGCGCGGACTGCCTCGGCGAGCAGGGTCGGCCCGGAGTCCTTGAGCAGGAAGCCGCAGGCGCCTCCGTTCAGGGCACCGTAGACGTACTCGTCGAGGTCGAAGGTGGTCACCACGACGACCCGCATCGGGTCGGCGACATCCGGTCCGGCCAGCATTCGGGTGGCCTCGAGCCCGTCCAGCTTCGGCATCCGGATGTCCAGCAGGCACACGTCGGGCCGCAGCCGCCGGGCCAGCGTCACGGCCTCTTCCCCGTCGCAGGCCTCGGCCACCACCGTGATGTCCGGCTGCGCGTCGAGGAAGAAGCGGAATCCCGTACGGACCATGTCCTGGTCGTCGGCGATCAGAACACGGATCGGGGCACGGTCACGGTCGTTCATGGGCGCATCCTGCCTGAGGTAGGTGACAGGGCGCGCCCATTGAGGGGCGCGGGGAACTGCGCAATCTTTTAGGGGCGCGAGGAACTGCGCGACCAGCCCCCACCGGCCCGCAGCCGCACCACGCCCCTGGCCGCTCCCCCAACCAATGCGGACCCGCCCATCAATCCGGCTGCTGAGCCGGATTGACAGTAACGGCCCGCAACAGCGGCCGACTGGCCCCGATCGCCGCGAACATCGCCCCCGCGCCAAGCACGACACACACACCCAGTTGCAGCGCACCGGCCGTGTTGATCGTGGTGCCCCCCGCCTTGTTCAGCTGCATCGCCCCGTAGACACCGCACCCCGTCATGGTCCCGGCGAGGAGGACCAGCGGGACCACCGTCTCGCGGACCCTGGCCCGGTCCAGCACCCTCAGCGGCGTACCGGCCAGCCGCAGCCTGCCGTACACCCGGCGGCGGTCCAGGACGTTCGCCGCGGCCGAGAGACCGGCGGAGGCGGTGGCGACGAGGAAGCTCACGGCCATGGTCGCCAGGCTCAGGCTCCGCAGCTCGCCGGTGGCGAGGTCGTCGACGGCGTTGAAGGCTTTGTCGGTGTAGGCCGGTGCCGCGGGGTTCAGCGGTGCCAGCACGGTCACGGCGGTGTCGAGCCCGGCCGGGCCGCCGGAGATCCGGGCCGTGACGCCCGGGTTGCTCAGCAGCGGCGACTCGTCGGCCCGGTCGCCCGTACGGACCTGCACGGTGGCGGGCACCCCGGCCTCCTTCAGCAGCTCGCGGGCCCGGTCGGCGGTCTCGCGGACAGTGACGGAAGTGTGGGTTCCGGCCGGCGCGGGCACGGCGACCTGGTGCGGGTAGGTGAAACCGCTGAAGCTCAGTTGCGCCACCGAGAAGAACCCGGCCACGAAGCCCGCCAGGACCAGGCCGCTGACGGTGCGCCAGGCGCCGCGCGGGTCGTCGCTGAGCCTGCGGGCGGCCAGCAGGGTGGCGGGACGGCGGGCGAAGCGGCCCATGATCCGGCCCAGCCGGTCCACGGCCCAGGGGCCGACGATCCAGAACGCCCCGTAGAAGAGGATCAACAGGGCGACGATCTGGGGAGTCCTGAGGCCGCCGCCCCGGGCCGTGGTGACGACGTAGAGCACGAGGCCGACGAACAGGGCCAGGCGGATCATGCGGGTGCGCCGCGGGTCGGACTGCTGGGCGACGCCCAGCGGTGAACGGACCACCTCGCGCAGCGCGCTCACCGCGCTGAGCGCGGTCAGCAGGGCCACCCCGGCGACGACGGCGAGCAGGGCGGGCAGACCGACCCACAGGTCACCGGCGAACCAGGTGCCGATGCCGTACGGGAGGCGGGCCAGGGCGGGCAGCAGCGCGCCGTACGCGAGGGCGCCGGTGGCCGCTCCGGCCGCGCCGACGGCCGCGGCCTCGGCGCCGGTCATCGCGAGGATCTGCCGGGGCGTGGCGCCTGCCAGCCGCAGGGCGGCGAGCCGCTGTTCGCGGCGGGCGGCGCCGAGTCGCCCGGCAGCGGTGGCCAGCACGATCACCGGCACGACGAGCAGGCCGACGCCCAGCAGCATGCCGTCCTTGTCCTGTGCGGTGAACGCGTTCGGGGTGGTGCCGGAGAAGTCGGAGACGACGGCGCGGTCGGTCAGACCGGTGTCCAGGGTCGCCTCGCCCGCGGCCTTGGACACCGCGGGGTCTGCGGGGGCACGGCCGATCACGGCGAGCAGTTCGTCGGGGGCGGCCAGTCCGGCGTCACCGACCGTCCCGTACGCCGAGGGCTTGGGGAAGCGGTCGGCGAGCTGGTTCGCGGGCAGCTCGTGCACCAGCTCGGCGAGGGCGGGCGAGAGGTAGACCTGCCCGGGCTTCGGGAAGCCCGCCACGCCCGGCGGGGCGGGGGTGGCCCGGTGGCCGGGAAGGTGGGCGAGGTTGACGACGGTGACCGCTTCGCCGCGTACGAAGGTGGTGGCCAGGGCCTGGATGGCGGTGCCGTGTCTGTCGGGGTGTGGTGTCCGCCAGTCGGTACGGTCCGCGCGGGCGCCGGCGCCCAGCCAGGCCGCGGTCAGCGCCAGCAGTACCAGGGCGCTGACCGCGGCGGCGCCTGCGGCCAGCAGGTGGGACTGCAGGCCGCGGCGGCCGGAGCGGCGGGCCAGGTGCCAGGTCAGGGGCAGGAGGGAGGGCATGGAGGGCTCCGAACGTACGGGGCGGGGTTGGCGATTGGGTGTTGGGTGTTGGCTGCGGGCCGGTGGGGGCTGGTCGCGCAGTTCCCCGCGCCCCTTACGGGCACGGAGGTCGGCGCAGATCGAAGAAGGCTCGGCGGGGCCGCTCCGTCAGGGCGCCGCCGTGTACTGGCTGTGGCCTTGGACGCGGCCGTCCCGGACCTGGAGGATGCGGTCGCAGTGGGCGGCGACGTCGGCGTCGTGGGTGACCATGACCAGACAGGCGCCCTGTTCGCGGGTGACGAAGGTGAGCAGCCGGACGACCTCCTCGCCGGTGGACTGGTCCAGCGCGCCGGTCGGTTCGTCGGCGAAGACCACGTCCGGGTCGGCCACCAGCGCGCGGGCGATCGCCACCCGCTGGGCCTGCCCGCCGGACAGCTGCCCGGGGCGGCGCTGCTCCAGACCCTCCAGGCCCAGCGGGCCGAACCAGCGGCGGGCCCGTGCGACGGCCTGCTTGCGGGGTACGCCCTCCAGCATCAGCGGCAGGGCGATGTTCTCCTCTGCCGGCAGTTCGGGCAGCAGCTGGCCGGACTGGAAGACGAAGCCGAAGCGTCCCCGCCGCAGCGCGCTGAGGCGGTTCTCGCCCCAGTGGTCGATCCGTTCGCCGCGCAGCAGGACCTGCCCTTCGTCCGGGCGGATGATCCCGGCGAGGGTGTGCAGGAGCGTGGACTTGCCGGACCCCGAGGGGCCCATGATGGCCAGCGACTCGCGCTCGCCGACCTCGACGTCGACCCCGGCGAGTGCCGTGGCGGACGCGTACTTCTTGACCAGGCCGAGCCCGGACAGGACGGTACCCATGTTCGTGTGCCGTTCCCTTTCTCAGGTGCTGCCGATGTCTGTCGGCGCTTCTGCGTGGAGTGCGCGTCTCAGCGCTCGAACTTCCAGGTGATCGACGTGTCACCGGCCTTGACGGCTGTCACCGGGATCTCCACCCGCTTGCCGTCCGCCTCCGCGGTGCATGTGAGGGAGGCGCCCGCCACCGCCTTCAGCCCGCTCGGGCAGGACACGGGGCCGATGTCCCGGCCGACCCAGGGCAGCGGCCGGTACTTGGACTGGATGCGGCCGCCGAGTATCCGGGCGCTGAGGGCCTTGTGGCCGTCCACCGTCACGGTGGAGTGGCTGTCCAGCTCCGTGGTGGACTGCGTGCCGCTGACCGCGTAGGTCACTCCGGCACCGCCGCCGACGAGTGCGACGGCCGTGACGCCGATGACGATCACGTGCTTGCGCTGCATGGCGTTTCTCCCGAGGTCGAGGTGTCCGATACATCGAGGGTTCGATGTGCCTCGACTCTCGCCGCCGGACGGCACTGCGCACCTCGGCCGAACGGCCACTGTCCGCGGGGCCGTTCGCGACCGGGTCAGCCGATCGGCCGATCCCCCGCCCTCGGCCGCTCCGTACGCTCGGCGAGGTGAACCTCGTGCATCCGATCGACGACCCCACGGCGCCCCGCAACCGCAGACAGAGCTGCCTGCGGGCGGTCGGCATCACCGTCCTGGTCCTGCTGGCCCTGACGGACGTGGTGATCGCGTCCTTCGGCGGCAGTGCCCTGTGGCCCCTGTTCGTGGTGCTGCCGCTCGGCCTCGCGGCCGTACTCTGGCCCGCCGCGCGTCAGCCGGCCTGGCTCACCCCTCAGCTGCGTACGGCCGTACCCGCGGGCGTCTCCCTGGTGATCACGGCCGTGGCCGCCCCGACCGGCCGGATGGAGGAGTTCGGGCCCGGTGAGAGCGCGATCCTGCTCTGCCTGCTGCTGGTGGCCGTCCGCGGCTGCCCGCCGCGCTGGGTGGTCGCGTGCTCCGTACTGGACGGCGTGGCCGTCGTCGTCCTGCCGCTGCGCATGATCCGCGGCTCCCTCGATGACAACAGCACAGCGGGCATGACCGGCGTCGTCCTGGTGCTCGTACTGCTGGTCGCCGTCATGGCCGGGCTCGGCGGCTATCTGCGGGTTCTGGACCACCGGCGCGGTGTCGCGGTCACCGAGACCCGCCGCTCCGAACGACTCGCCATGGCAGCCGATCTGCACGACTTCGTCGCGCACCACGTCACCGGCATCCTGGTCCAGACACAGATGGCCCGCATGATGGCCGTCACCGAACCCGAGAACCTGGACCCGGTCCTGGCGGGCATCCAGAACGCCGCCACCGAGGCTCTCTCCTCGATGCGCCGCACGGTCGGCATCCTGCGCGAGGGCCCGCAGGACCTGACCGGTCCGGAGCCCGCCGACCGGCACCCGGCGGCCGACCTGACGTCGCTCGCGGACCTGGTCGGGGGCTTCGGCGGCTTCGTCGGCCCGAAGGCCGTGCTGCACCGCGATCCCTCGGTGCCCGCGGACCTGCCGCACGAGGTGCAGGCCGCCGCGCACCGCGTGGTCCAGGAGGCCCTGACGAACGTACGCCGTCACGCGGCCGACGCCACCGAAGTCGCCGTCGGCCTGACGTACGAGGACGGCATCCTGCGGGTACTGGTGCGCGACGACGGCCGCGGCGGCACGCAGATGCCGCATGCCGCACGCGGTGGCGGCTTCGGCATCGTGGGCCTCACCGAACGCGTCACCGCCCTCGGCGGCGAACTGCGCACCGGCCCGCGCCCGGACACCGGCTGGGAGGTCATGGCCCTGCTGCCCACGGTGGGGCCGGGCGCGAGGCGGCTCACCCTCTGAGTCGGCCCGCTACGGAATCTCAGGACGAGTCTCCGTAACGGGCGACGATCGCGGCGGCGCGTTCGCGCAGGGCGGTGCGCAACGACTGCGGGGCCAGGGCCTCCGCGTCCGTGCCGAGTTGCCACAGCGCCCATTCGGCGTGGCGGGAGTCCTGGAAGGTCACCTCCAGCAGTAGTCGGCCGTCCGCCTCGGGTTCCTCCGCGCGGACGGCCAGCGCGGTGTCCAGCAGTTCCTCCCGCCGCGCCGGGTTCACGCGTACCAGCACGGTGATGTGGTCGCTGCCGGAGAGGAACCGCGCGGAGCGTTCCCGCCAGATCCGGTCCAGGTCGACCCGGTTCGGCCGCTGTGCCGGTTCGGGGAGTTCCTCGGCGGCCAGCACCCGCGACAGCCGGTAGGTGCGGTCCGCGCCGGATCTCGTGGCCAGCAGGTAGGCCCGGTCGCGTGCGGTGACCAGGCCGATCGGGTCCACCGTGCGCCACTGCGGTGCCTGGCCCGTGGCCGCGTAGTGGATACGCAGTTTGTGTCCGGCGAGCACCGCGCGCCGCACCTCGATCATGGTGGCGCCGGGCACCTCCTCGGTGACCAGCCGACGTGAGAGCAGGTCGGTCTCCGGGTCGACGAGGAACCGCTGGGCCGCGTCGCTCGCCGCGGCCTGGTGGCTTTCGGGCAGCGCGTCGACCACCTTCCGCATGGCCGAAGCGAGCGCCGAGCCGAGGCCGAACGCCTGCTCGCCGCGCCCCGATCCGGCGGTCAGCAGGGCGAGGGCCTCCTCGTGGTTCAGCCCGGTGAGCTCGGTCCGGAAACCGGGCAGCAGCGCGAACCCGCCGTGCCTGCCGCGTTCGGCGTAGACCGGGACGCCGGCCGCGGACAGAGCCTCGATGTCGCGCAGCACGGTGCGCGTGGACACCTCCAGCTCGCGGGCCAGCGTGTCCGCGGTCAGCCGTCCGCGCCGGCGCAGCAGCAACACCAGTGAGACCAGCCGGTCGGCGCGCATACGGGAACGCTATCGAATACGCGACTGAATACGTGACTGAGGATGTCGTGATTTGTTGCGAGGCTCGTCCGCACGACGTGGAAGGCACGGCGTCGAAAGCACGGCGTCGAAAGCACGGCGTCGAAAGCACGGCGTCGAAAATGAATCGAATGGAGCCGACATGGCAGCTGATGTGGCAGTGGAACGAACGGCGGTCAACCCGGTGACGTGGTCGGCGGAGCTGGGATTCAACCAGGGTGAGGTCGTCTCCGGGCACACCCGGACCCTCTACATCTCGGGGCAGACCGCGATGAGCGGCGACGGCAAGCCCCAGCACGACGGAGACATGGCGGCGCAGTTGGCGCTGAGCATCGACAACCTGGAGGCCGTGCTCGGCGAGGCCGGCATGTCGCTCGCGAACCTCGTCCGGCTCAACGTCTACACGACCGACGTCGATCTGCTCTTCCGGCATTACGGCGTACTGGCGGGGCGGTTGGGCGCCGCCGGGGTGGCGCCGACCAGCACGATGCTCGGGGTGACACGGCTGGCGATCCCCGGCCAGCTGGTCGAGCTCGAAGGGACCGCCGTCGCCTGACGCGAGCCCCTTGGGGCGTCAACTCGGCGGCAGGCAGCGGTCGTCCGGTGCGACGGTCTGCCAGATACGGCGGCCGATGTCGCGCAACTGCCGCTGCTGGGCCCGGGTCAGCGGTTCGAAGACGTAGCGGTTCACGGCCTCCGCGTGCCCGGGCGCCGTCGCGACGACCTTGTCCCAGCCCGCGTCCGTGAGGACGGCGAGGGTGTAGCGGCCGTCGGCGGGATCGGGCGTGCGGCGCACCCAGTCGCTCTTCTCCAGCCGCTTGACCAGGTGGGAGAGGCGGGACAGCGAGGTGCCCGTGAAGCCGGCGACCTCGCTCATCCGCATCGTGCGCTCCGGGGCCTCGGAGAGCATCGCCATCACCTGGTACTCGACATGGCTGACCCCGGCGTCGCGCTGCAGCTGCGCGTCGAGCGCGCCCGGCAGCCTGACCAGCACGCCGGCCAGCGCGTGCCAGGCCTCCTTCTCGCCGTCCGTCAGCCGGCGAGGCTCCTGCGGGGTCTCCATGGCCGTCACTTTAACGTGACGGTTCAAGTGATCGGCCCGCCCCGCGAGCCCCGCCCGTACGTGGAATTGACCCGCCGCACAAGCCCCGTCCCGTACGCAGAATCGCCTACGCGGACGTACGCGTGAAGGCGAGCGTCGCCGTGACGGTGGTCAGGCCGCGGATCATGCCCATCTGGTTCCAGCCCATGCCGAACTGCTCCCGGTCCACGGCGAACTCGGCGGTGAGCGTGACGGCGGAGGCGGTCGCGCCGGTGACGCGGGCGGTGACGGTCTGGGGGCGGCTGATGCCACGGGCGGTCAGCTGACCGGAGATCTCGACGGTGTCGTCCTGGCGGACCGTGGCGTTACGGACGGCGAAGACGAGGGAGGGGTGCCGGTCGGCGTCGAAGAAGTCGCCGCCGCGCAGGTGCTCGTCGCGCTTGCGGTTCTTGGTGTCCAGGGACGCGGCGTCCAGGGTGATCGTGCCGCGGGCGGTGCCGTCGGGCTGGACCTCGCCCTCGCCGGTGACGCCGGCGAAGACGCCCTTCACGGTGACCATGCCCCACATCGTCTTGTGCTTGATGGCGACGGTGGTGCGGGCGGGGTCGAGCTGCCACAGGCCGGTTTCTACGGCGACAGTCATGGGACTTCTCCTGACGGTTTCGAACGATCGACTCAGTAATCCAAATTTGGATGACCCCACGCTAGTCGATTATCCAAAATTGAACAACAGGTAGACTTGTGAACTATGGCCGACTCCTCCGCCCCCGCCGACCAGCCCGAACGCCAGCCGACGAGCGGGGACGGGCTGCCGTCGGGCGGGGACGGGCTGTCAACGGGCTGCGACGGGCTTCCGGCGGACGACAACGGGCTGCTCCCGGCCGAGCTGCGGGCCTGGATGCGTCTGCTGGCCGCGGCCGGGGCGATCGAGCAGTCGCTGCGTTCCCGGGTCAAGGACGCCATGGGGATCTCGCACGACGAGTTCCTGGTGCTGTGCCTGCTGGCCGACCAGCCCGGCTCCAGCCTGCGGATGACCCGGATCGCGGAGCTGCTGGGGCGTCCGAAGACGCGGCTGACCTATCAGGTCGCCTGCTTGCAGCACGCGGGACTGATCAGCAAGAACTCGGCCTGCGGCGACCGGCGCGGCATCGAGGTGACGCTCACGGACAAGGCCCGCCGTCTGCTGAGCGAGTCCTCGCGCCCCCTGGCCGACGCCGTCTCCGAGGCCATCGCACAGACGGCCTGCGCCCAGCGGTACGCACAACTGCACGACCTGCTGCCGGTGCCGGCGACCGAGGGGCATACCGCCGAGAAGCCGGAGTAGCGGCCCGCCGAAGGCCGCCGGGTGGCGGGGTCGAGGGTGCCGCGGCACGGAACCGCGAAGGGCCGTGGCCGCGGGGAGCACCCCGGCAACCACAGCCCTTCACCACACGGCGTACGCACCGTCAGAAGCCGGGGAACACCCGGCGGAGGTCGTCCAGAGTCAGGCCGTCCCCGGTGAGGGTCACGCCCTTGGGCGTGTTCGCGGGCGCGTGGCGGCCCGTGACGAGCCGCAGCCACCACTCGGCAGGTGTGCTGAGCACGGCGTCGGGCTCGGCCGGTTCGTCGGTGAGCGCGACCGCGTCCCCCAGGTCCAGCCCGAACGAGCGCTCGGGGGACGTGGTGCGAACGGCGACACGGACATGCCGGCCGCCGAGGGCGTCGGCCTTGCCGACGAAGCCTATGAGCATGCCGACCTGGTCGAGGAGCGGCTCGGTCGCCGCCCGGGCCAGGCCGACGGTCCGGTCGAAGGCGACCTCCACGTCCCAGGAGTGGTTGGCGAACTCGCTGAGCCGCATGCTCGCGGCGGTGGCCACGTCCACGGGTGCGGGCAGGAACCCGAGGTCGATCCGCAGGTCCTGGCGCGTCTGCGCGTCGAGGTCCTCGTAGGCGCGCACCAGCGCCTCGTTGGAGGCGACGAACCCCTCGGCCTGCTCGGCCGGGGGCATCGCGTCCCAGCGCGCCCACACGGACTTGTTGAAGTCCATGTCCTTGGGCCCGGTGCCGCTCAGCGCGCCCTCCAGGGCGGCGAGGCCTATCTCCGCGCCGCTGCCGAGGTGGCTGAGCACCTGGGCGACGGTCCACTCCGACGCCCCGGAGGGCCGGTCGAGGTCGGCGGCGGCGAGGCCGTGCACAACGGTGGTGAGGTAGTCGTGCCCGCTGCGCAGAGCGTCGATGATCCGGTCGGCACGTTCGGTCATGTGTCTCAACTCCGAGGAGATGGGGGTGAATTGGCGGCCCGGTTCGGGCCACACTCCGTACGGGGCCGACCTGACGCGTCCTTGACTTGCCGCATGTTTAACTTGAACCTTCAAGCTGGACCGTAAGTCATTCCACTTGAACCGTCAACCGACATCGAGCCCCGCGGGCACCCGCTGGAAGAGCCGCAGCGGGACGGCCGCGGCCAGCGTCCGGTAGCCCTCCGGGTTGAGGTGCAGCCAGTCCCCGTCGTGCAGGGTGGAGAGCAGTCGGCGCGGGTCCTGCGGGTCGCGGACGGCGCGGTCGAAGTCGATGACCGCGTCGAACGTCCCGCTCGTACGGATCCAGGAGTTGACCGCCTGCCGGGCCGACTCACGGTGCCCGTCGGGGTCGTCGTACATGGCGTTGCCGCCGAACGGCGTCAGCGTGGCCCCGTACACCCGGATGCCCTGCGCGTGCGCGCGGACCACGATCTGCTCGTAGGCGGCGGTCAGTTCGGCGGTGACGCTCCGCTGGGCGGCCTGGGTGGCCGCGGCGGTGCCGAGGTCGTTGACCCCCTCGAAGACGACCAGCCAGGAGACTCCGCTGCGGGACAGGACGTCGCGGTCGAGGCGGGCGAGGACGTTGGGGCCGAGGCCGTCGTTGAGGACGCGGTTGCCGCCGGCGGCCTGGTTGAGGACCGCCACGTCGTCGGTCGCGGCCCGGGCGTGCAGCCGGTCCAGGAACCGGTCCGGCCAGCGGTTGTTCCCGTTGGTGGTGGAACCGCGGCCGTCGGTGAGGGAGTCGCCCAGGATCGCGACGGCCGCCGTGCCAGGCCCCGAGAGCACCTCGACATCGCTGAGCAGATACCAGTGATTGACGGGAGTCGCCTCCGGCAGGTCCAAGTCCCCTGTGTGGTTGGCCTTCTGGAGGTACGAGGTGGTGCGCGATCCGGGGTGCGAGGTGAGCGCGAGGGAGGGCTGGCCCTCGGCCAGGTAGGCGGTCACGGTCAGGTTGGAGCCCGGCCGGAGGCCGAAGTCCAGTGCGTCCGAGACGACTTGGGCTCCTGCGGGGACGGTCGCCGAGCCGCGCCCGCCGAAGGTCACCCGCCGCAAAGTGCCGGGCTCGATCGCGGCGACGCCGGCCCGCCCGTCGAGCGGGAGCGCCACGGTCACCGCCGTGAGGGGCAGCGCGGTGTCACCGAAGGCGTTGGAGAAACGCAGCCGCACGCGTTCACCGCCGGTCGAGACACGCACGGTCTGCCGCAGCGTCGTGTCGGTCAGGACGGCACGGTCCTCGGTGAACGGCGGGGGTGGCATGTTGCCCGGCTCGGTGAGCTGTGGCATCGCGGTCCAGGTGTTGACCCAGTGCCGGGCGGCGGACGAGGCGGCCGGACGGCCGGTGTCCCCTCCCCCACCCCGGTCTCCCTTGACCAGGGCCACCAGCGCGGACGAGGTCACGACGAGGGCCAGGACGAGGACGAGAGGGGTGAGCAGACGGATGATCAGGCGGGCGAACGGAGCTCTTCTCGGCGCGGACGGCTTCGCGGGCATGCTGAACTCCTCCGGAGCGGCGGGCGGGGTTCCTGGCGGCCGAGGGCGCACCCCCGGCCGCCAGGATGTGGCGGAGCACCAGAACGACTACTGATGACCCGTCAACTCAGGGCACACGCCGTTCCGTTGAGGGTGAACGCGGTCGGTGGCCCGCTGTTTCCGCCGTGATTCGCCTGATAGCCGATGCCGACGCTCGCGTTCGGCGCGATCGTGCCGTTGTACGTGGCGTTGGTGGCGGTGACCGCCCCGCTCGCCGGGGCGTACGTGGCGCCCCAGCCGTTGGTGATGGTCTGCCCGGACGGCAGGGTGAAGGCCAGCTTCCAGCCCTCGATGCGGGCGGTGCCGGTGTTGGTGATCGTCACGGAGCCGGTCAGTCCCGTACTCCACGCGTTGGTCGTGACGGTCACCTTGCAGGCGCCGGGCTGGGGCCCGGGCCCGGGGCCCGAGCTGTCCAGGCCGAAGAACGTGAGCACCCGGGCCGCCATGCCGTACGCGTACAGGTTGTGGCCGACGCCCTGGAGGCTGATGGCCTCGACGGGAGCCCGGTCACCGGTGGCGCCGTACCGGGTGCGGGTCCAGCCGGACTGGGGCGAGTCCGTGGCGGCCGGGGTCTGACTCACACCCAGCACATTGGTCCACTGCTTGATCTCCTCCCCGAAGTTGGGGTAGCGCAGGACGTCGTCCTCGGTGCCGTGCCACACCTGCATCCGCGGCCGAGGGCCGGTGTAGCCCGGGTAGGCGGTGCGGACGAGGTTGCCCCACTCCTGCGGGGTGTGGATCACGGTGCCGCCGGAGCACGCGCTGTTCCACTCGGAGCCGTCGGTGGTGGCGAAGCAGCCGAACGGCACGCCCGAGAAGGCGGCGCCGGCCGCGAACACGTCGGGGTAGTCGCCCAGCAGGACGTTCGTCATCATCGCGCCGGAGGAGATGCCGGTGGCGAAGATCCGGCTGGTGTCGGCGGAGTAGGTACGCGTCACCCAGTCGACCATCGACTTGATGCCGACGGGGTCGCTGCCGCCGCCCCGCCTCAGCGCCTGCGGCGAGGACACGTCGAAGCACTTGCTGGCGCGGGTGACGGACGGGTAGACGACGATGAACCCGTAGCGGTCGGCGAGCGAGGCGTATTCGGTTCCGGAGTACATCGCCGGGCCGGAACCCGTGCAGTAGTGGACGGCCACCACGACGGCGGGGTTCGCGGTGACGCTGTCCGGCACGTACAGGTACATCTGCAGGTTGCTGGGGTTGGTGCCGAAGTCGGTGACCTCGGTGAGTGCGGCGGCGGGTGCGACGGTCGGTGCCGCGGCGGGAGCGGCCGTGCGGGCCGCCGCCCCGGACGTGGTCGGCTCCGCGCGGGCCGAGGCCCCGGGTGCGCCGAGAAGCAGGGTCGCGAGCAGGGGGACGAGCGCTCCGAAGAGCACTGCGAGCCCCGAACGCGACGGTCTCCTCACGGTGTTGCTGCTGCCAGTGGCGGACATGTCCGTCCCTTCCGGATCGCGGCTCGTGGGGACGCCGCGATGGAGTGGTGGCGTGATGGAGCGACACCATGCGACGGGGCCGGCCGCATGGCATGGTCATGACTGTCGTGGAAGCGCTCCCACAACGGGAGACCGAAACCGGCCACTGCGTGACGCGTGGACCGCCATGCACCCCTGACGGACCGTTGCACGTTCCCCCTCGCGGACCGTTGCGCGTTCACCTTCGCGGGCGTAAGTTACCGACAGGTAACCTCATGAGGGAGTCAACATGCCCATGCTCGACCGCCAGGACGACGTCTTCGTACTCGACCTCGGGGACGGCGAGAACCGCTTCCACCCCGACTGGATCGCCTCGGTCGACTCCGCCCTGGACGAGGTCGAGAAGGCGGAGGGGCCGCGCGCCCTGGTGACCGCCGCGACCGGCAAGTTCTACTCCAGCGGCCTCGACCTGGACTGGCTGTTCGCGCACGCCGACCAGCAACAGGAGTACGTCAGCGGCGTCCAGGAGCTGTTCGCGCGGATGCTGTCCCTGCCCGTGATCACGGTGGCCGCCCTCCAGGGTCACACCTTCGCGGCCGGCGCGATGTTCTCGCTGGCCCACGACTTCCGTGTGATGCGCGCCGACCGCGGTTTCTGGTGTCTGCCCGAGGCCGACATCAACATCCCCTTCACACCGGGCATGTCCGCGCTGATCCAGTCCCGGCTGACCCCGCAGACCGCGCACGAGGCCATGACCACGGCCCGCCGCTACGGGGGCGGCGACGCCCTCGCCGCCGCCCTCGTCGACCACGCGGTGTCCGAGGACGCCGTACGCACGACCGCCGTGGAACTCGCCCGGGCCCAGGTGGGCAAGGCCGGCCCGACCCTCGGCACCATCAAGTCCCGTATGTACGAGCCCGTTCTGAAGACCCTGCGGGACAGCGACACCCCTCTCGGCTGAGCCTCGGGACGCGAGAACCCCCTCGGCCGAGTCTCAGACGGCGGCCCAGCCGTTGTCGACCGGCAGGATGACGCCGTTGATGTTGCCGGCGGCGTCGGAGGCGAGGAAGACGATGGCCGCCGCCTGCTCGTCGGCGTCCGCCGCGCGGCCGATGTTGCCCCGATAGCCCATGATCACGGACGGACCGAGGGCATCCTGGTCCAACTGGACCTGGATGCCCGTCACCGTGCCGCCCGGGGCGATGGCATTGGTCCGTACGCCCTTGTCCCGGTACATCACGGCGAGCGACTTGGTCAGACCGGCGACGCCGTGCTTCGAGGCGGTGTACGCGGCACCGGCGGCGCTGCCGCGCAGGGACGCCTCGGACGCGGTGAACACGATCGCGCCCTTGCCGTTCGCGAGGAGGTGGGGCAGCGCGGCGCGGGTGAGCAGGAACGGCGCGGTGAGGTTGATCCGCAGGACGCGCTCCCACTCGTCGTCCTCCGTCTCCCCCGCGGCGGACATCCGGTCCATGATGCCGGCGTTGTTGACCAGTACGTCGATGCCGCCGAAGGTGTCCACGGCGGTGGCGACGACCTGGTCGACGGTCCCCTGCTCGCTGAGGTCCCCGACCACGGTGACCGCGGTGCCGCCCGCCGCGACGATCTCCTCGGCGGCCTCCTTGGCACCGTCGGCGTTGAGGTCGGCGAGGACGACACGGGCGCCCTCCGCCGCGAAGCGCAGGGCGGCGGCGCGGCCGATGCCGGAGCCGGCCCCGGTGACGACGACCGACTTGCCCGACAGACCTGTGCTGGTGCTCATGGCTGGTTCTCCCTCGGGGTGTTCCCGGGCCCGGGGGTCGTGGCCCGGCGGACGTGCGCGGCGATCAGGGCGTACACGTCCCTGGCCGTTTCGGCGTCCTTCTGGTCGTAGCCGTGGTCGGCTCCGGGGACGTCGTAGTGGTCGAGCAGCGCACCGGCCTCGCGCAGCCGCTCGGCGTACCGGACGCCCTCCGCGCGCAGGAGGTCGTACTCCGCGGTGACGACGAACGCCGGGGCGATGCCCGTGAGATCCGCGGTGTCCGACGGATGCGCGGGCGAGACCAGGGGGTCGGTGCGCCGCCGCGGGTCGGGCACGTACGCGGAGTCGAAGACGTCCGCCATCCAGGGGCGCAGCATCGGCTTGGCGATGGCGGCGCGCTTGTCGCGGGCGTCGGTCGCGAGGTCCAGGGGCGGGTAGTGGAGGACCTGGAGCGCGATGGACGGGGCCCCGTCGTCCCCGGCCTCCAGGGCCTGGCGGGCCACCGCCGCCGCGAGACCGCCGCCCGCGCTCTGGCCGCCCACCGTGAGCCGGTCGCCGTCCCAACCGTGCTCGGCGCCGTGCCCGGCGACCCAGCGGACGATCTCGTACGCCTGCCGGGGCGGGGCGGGAAACGGGTGCTGGGGAGCGACGACGTAGTCCACGTTGACCACCGCGACGCCCGCTTCCGCGGCGAGGAAACGGCACAGGGGGTCGTCGAGCTGGATCGGCGGCAGGACGTAGCCGCCGCCGTGGAAGTTGACGTGCACGGGCGGGGCCGAATCCGGGGTCGGGCCGGGAGCGGTGTCGGTGGCGGCGTCCGGGCCGGGCAGATAGACGACCGCGCGGGCCGGGCCGAACGAGGTCGGGACGGTCAGCTCGCGGGTGTTCCTCGGGTACTCCGGATAGCGGCCGAGCAGGGAGGACGCGATACGCCGGTCCGCCAGGGCGGTGAGACGCTGCATCGCCCTGGCGGCCAGGGAGGCCATCGCCGGCCGGGCGAGAAAGGACATGACGGCTCCGTTCGGTGGACCCCCGCCACTATCCATCATATGTCGGTTAACCAACAGGTGGCGGAAAGGATACGCTCACGGAATGTCCGCACGTCCCATGGATCCCCGCACCCGCCGTTCCCGGTCCGCCCTGGAGAGCGCCCTGCGCGAACTCATCGCCGAGCGGGACCTCAGCCAGATCTCGGTCTCGGACATCACCAAGCGCGCGGGCGTCAACCGGTCGACGTTCTACGAGCACTACACCGACGTGCACGACCTGGCCGCCGCCTCGTGCACGACGGTCTTCGACGAACTGGTGGCGGCCGGCCCCGCGGCGGTCCAGCCGGCCGGCCCGGACGGCGGCCCTCCGGACAACCCGCTGCCGGACCTCTTCGCGCACGTGGCCGAACACGCTCCCCTCTACCGGGCCCTGCTCGGCGACGACGGCAGCGCGCGGGTCATCAACCACCTGCTCCAGCGCATGACGGTGACCGCCCACATCAGGCGGAGCCCGGCTTCCGAGGACCCGGCGGATGCCGCCGGCACCCCGCACGACCCGGCTGCCGCGTTCGTGGCCGGTGCCGTGCTCGGCAGCGTCGTCGACTGGCTGCGCCACGGCTGCCCCGGCACGCCTCAGGAGATGGGCGCCGCCCTCTGGCCGCTGCTCATCGGCATCGCGGCGGCGGCCGGCTGGGAGACCGGGCGGCCGGGATCCCCCGCGGCCGGCTAGTCGTGCGCCGAGGTGCGCATTCCACGGGATGAGGGCGGACTAGTACCCCGGTACTACCCCGCCCCGCCGTTTCGCATCTCCGGTGCCGCAGGCGGCCGGGATTCCCTTCCTAGCGTGAGACACGGGTCGCGCAGGCCCTCCTCTCCGTCTCGACGCACTCTGCTGGGAGTAATTCCGTGGCCACCTTCCTCTACCGGCTCGGCCGGTTCTCGTTCAGGCGACGACGGCTCGTCCTGATGCTGTGGATCGCGGTCCTGGCCGCCGTCGGCATAGGCGCGGCCGGTGTGTCCTCCAGTACGTCGGACACCTTCGCCATCCCCGGCACCCAGTCCCAGAAGGCGCTGGACCTCCTGGAGAAGGAGTTCCCGCAGGCGTCGGCCGACGGGGCCACGGCACGCGTGGTGTTCGAGGCGCCCGCCGGGCAGAAGCTGACGTCCGCGGCGCACAAGGCCGAGGTCGAGTCCCTGGTCGGCGACCTCAAGTCGGCGTCCCAGGTGGCGAACGTCGTCGACCCCTACACCGGCGGCACCGTCAGCAAGGACGGCTCCGTCGCCTACGCCCAGGTGACCTACAAGGTCGCCCAGGCCGACGTCACCGACGCCGCCCGCGCCGACCTGGAGCACGTCGCCGAACAGGGCGAGCGGGCCGGTCTCGCGGTCAGCATGGGTGGCACGGCCGTCAACGAGGAGTCCCACCAGAGCGCGGCCGAGCTGATCGGCATCGTGATCGCCGCCCTGGTCATGGTCATCACCTTCGGCTCGCTGGTCGCGGCCGGACTGCCGCTGCTGACCGCGCTCTTCGGCGTCCTCGCGGCGATCTGCGGGATCACGGTGGCGACCTCGTTCATCGACCTCAGCTCCAGCACCAGCACGCTGGCGCTGATGCTGGGCCTCGCGGTGGCCATCGACTACGCCCTGTTCATCGTCTCCCGCTACCGCGGCGAACTGAAGGAGGGCCACGATCCGGAGGAGGCCGCGGGGCGCGCGCTGGGCACCGCGGGATCGGCGGTGGTGTTCGCGGGGCTGACCGTGGTCATCGCACTGGCCGGACTCAGCGTCATCGGCATCAAGATCCTCTCCGACATCGGTCTCGGCGCCGCGTTCGCGGTCGTCGTCGCCGTGGTCATCGCGCTCACCCTGCTGCCCGCGATGCTCGGTTTCGCCGGTGGGCGGATCTCGGCCGGGAAGCTCAAGACCCGTCGTATGCGGGCGATCGAGCAGGGCGAGCGCGAACCGATGGGCGTGCGCTGGGCGCGGTTCGTCCTGCGCAACCCGGTGAAGGTGCTCGGCGTCTCGGTGGCCGGTCTGCTCCTGCTCGCCGTCCCGGCCCTGTCACTGCAACTCGGCATGCCCGGCGACTCGACGGCCACCCCCGGCAGCACCCAGCGCATCGCCTACGACACCGTCACCGACGGCTTCGGGGCCGGCTACAACGGGCCGCTGACCGTGGTCGTCGACGCCCGCGGCAGCGACGACCCCAAGGCCGCCGCCCAGGACGCGGTGACCCTGCTCGACGATCTGCCCGACGTCGCCTCCGTCAGCCCCGTGTCGTTCAACGAGACCGGCGACGTGGCCCTGATCCGTGCCGTCCCCGGGAGCTCCCCCACCAGCGAGGACACGGTCGGCCTCGTGTCCGACATCCGCGACCGGGGCGCCGCGCTGCACGACGACACCGGCGCCGAGCTGATGGTCACCGGCACCACCGCCCTCAACATCGACATCTCCGGCAAGCTGAACGACGCCCTGATCCCGTACCTGTGCGTGGTCGTCGGCCTCGCGCTGATCCTGCTCATGCTGGTGTTCCGCTCGATCCTCGTCCCGCTCAAGGCCGCCGCGGGCTTCCTGCTCAGCGTCCTCGCCACGCTCGGCGTCGTCGTCGCCGTCTTCCAGTGGGGCTGGCTCGCGGACGTCTTCGGCGTCGACCAGACCGGCCCGATCGTGAGCGTGCTGCCGATCTTCATGGTCGGCGTGGTGTTCGGCCTCGCGATGGACTACCAGGTCTTCCTCGTCACCCGGATGCGCGAGGAGTACGTGCACGGGGCCGAGCCGAAGGAAGCGGTGATCGCCGGGTTCCGGCACGGGGCCCGCGTCGTCACGGCCGCCGCGGTCATCATGATCTCCGTGTTCGCCGGGTTCCTCTTCAGCGACACCGCGCTGATCAAGTCGATCGGCCTGGGCCTCGCCGCCGCCGTGTTCTTCGACGCCTTCGTCGTACGGATGACCATCGTCCCCGCGGTCATGGCC
The DNA here is from genome assembly GCF_001418655.1 of Streptomyces phaeochromogenes. GTDB lineage: Bacteria > Actinomycetota > Actinomycetes > Streptomycetales > Streptomycetaceae > Streptomyces > Streptomyces phaeochromogenes. Next base: position 23,952 of record NZ_LIQZ01000246.1, read on the forward strand.
CTGCTCGGCCGCCGCGCCTGGGCACTGCCCGGCCGACTGGACCGGATACTGCCCAACGTGGACGTCGAGGGCGAG
>NZ_LIQZ01000247.1 GCF_001418655.1 Streptomyces phaeochromogenes
GGACGGGGCCGAGGGGTGGGGGAGGCGGGCCTGGACCGCTGCCGCTACCAGGGCCATCAGGGGGTCCTTCTTGAAGCCCCACAGGTCGATCGAGTTGGGGTCGTACTTCGGCGGGGCCTTCGTGGGCGCGCCCCGGACGGTGAAGCGGAGGAAGCCGTTCTCCAGGCCGACCGCGGGATGCCACTCCACAGACTGGATGTCGGCCAGGGCGAGCGTGCGGGCGCCGGCCGCCGACTTGGCCTCCTCGGTCTTCCAGTTCCACTCCAGGCGGATGCTCTCCCCGTCGAAGCTCGCGGTGCCGTCGCCCGCGGAGACCGACAGGGGCACCGCCGGCCCCGGCAGCAGATAGCGGTCGACGGCGGTGGCGGGCACCTCGTCCAGGAGCAGCGCGTTGCGGATCTCGTCCACGAAGTACTCGGCGACGCCGTAGCGGTCCGAGTCGACGGTCATCTGGTAGGGGTCGGAGGAGTCCGTGAGCCTGCCGCCGGTCGCGTGCAGCAGCGGGTCGGCGCCGTCGCGCAGCCGGAGCCTGAGCCGTCCGGACTTCTTGCCCTGCTCGAACGAGATCCCCGCCAACGCGCCCAGCGGTACGGCGAGTTCGCCCAACGTCTTGCGCAGCAGGCCGACGTTCTTGTCACGGCCGGGCACGAGCCGCAGGGCGTCGCCGTCGAAGGTCCACGTGCCGTCCCGTTGGATGATTTCCGCCATGGGGGTGATTGTTTCACCGCCCGTGCGGGAGAGTGGTCTATACCCATTCGAAGGGAGCGCATGTGAGACAGCACAGAACGCCCCGACTCCTCGGTACGCTGCTGCTCGTGGTGGCCGCAGGTATCTCCGTCGTCGGCGCGGCACCGTCCGCCGCCGGCCGAACCGTTACTCCGCTCGGCCAGGTGATTCCGGCCCCCGCCTCTGTCGACGCGGGCGGATCCCCGTACCGGATCACCAGCAGTACGCGCATCCGCGTGGACGACTCGCGGGAGGCCCGGCGCATCGGCTCGTATCTGGCCGATGTCCTGCGTCCCTCGACCGGCTATCGGCTGCCGGTCACGGACGACGGCGGCGGAGACGGCATCCGGCTTGAGCTCAGCCGTAAGGACTCCGCGCTCGGCGCGGAGGGCTACCGGCTGAAGAGCGGCAAGGGTGCCGTCACCATCACGGCCCGGGAGCCCGCCGGGCTCTTCCACGGTGTGCAGACCCTGCGCCAGCTCCTCCCGGCCGCGGTCGAGAAGGACTCCGTACAGCCCGGACCCTGGGCGGTCGCCGGCGGCACCATCACCGACACGCCCCGCTACGGCTACCGCGGCGCGATGCTGGACGTCTCCCGGCACTTCTTCGGCGTCGATCAAGTCAAGCGCTACATCGACCAGTTGGCGCTCTACAAGGTCAACACCCTGCACCTCCACCTCAGCGACGACCAGGGCTGGCGGATCGCGATCGACTCCTGGCCGCGGCTCGCCTCGTACGGCGGGTCCACGCAGGTCGGCGGCGGAGCGGGCGGCTTCTACACGAAGGCCCAGTACAAGGAGATCGTCCGGTACGCCTCCTCGCGCTTCCTCGAAGTCGTGCCGGAGATCGACATGCCCGGCCACACCAATGCGGCGCTCGCCTCGTACGCCGAGCTGAACTGCGACGGGGTCGCGCCGCCGCTCTACACCGGCACCGAGGTCGGCTTCAGCTCGCTGTGCGTCGGCAAGCCGGTGACCTACGACTTCGTGGACGACGTGATCCGTGAGCTGGCCGCGATCACGCCCGGCAGGTACATCCACATCGGTGGCGACGAGGCGCACTCGACGCCCCACGAGGACTTCGTGGAGTTCATGACCAAGGTCCAGCCGGTCGTCGCCAAGTACGGGAAGAAGGTCATGGGCTGGCACCAGCTGACCGGGGCGACCCCCGCGAAGGGCGCGCTGGCCCAGTACTGGGGTCTGGACGACACGAACGCCGCCGAGAAGGAGCAGGTCGCGGCGGCGGCGCGGAACGGGACCGGGCTGGTCCTGTCGCCCGCCGACCGGGTGTACCTCGACATGAAGTACAACGCGGACACCCCGCTCGGCCTGGACTGGGCCGGCCTGGTGGAGGTCAAGCGGTCCTACGACTGGGATCCCGGCAACTACCTCGCGGGCGTGCCCGGTTCGGCGGTCCGTGGCGTCGAGGCGCCGCTGTGGACGGAGACCCTCGCCACCTCGGCGAACCTCGACTACATGGCGTTCCCGCGGCTGCCCGGGGTGGCCGAGCTCGGCTGGTCGCCCGCGGCCACGCACGACTGGGACACGTACAAGGTGCGGCTCGCGGCACAGGCGCCGCGGTGGGACGCGATGGGGACCGGCTACTACCGGTCGTCGCAAGTCCCCTGGCCCGCCCAGTAGTTGGGGAGTAGTTGACGCTCGGCAGGTGAACACGGCGGCGGGCGCCCCCTGGGACCGTACATAGGGGACGCCCGCCTGCTTGTGGGGGCTGTAAGTCGGTGAGCAGGTCGGTGCCTACAGCCCGGCGATGGGGTTCTTCAGGTTCCCGACGAGCTGGAGGGCTCCGGCGGGATCGGCGAGATCCACCATCTCCTTGTTGTTGCGCAGCTGGAGACGGTTGAGGCAGGACAGCGAGAACTCGGGCGCGAACATGTCGTACTGCTTGAACTTGTCCGCGAGTTCGGGTGTGGCCTCCTGGTACTCGCGTACGCAGTCGGCGACCGTCCGCCAGAAGTCGTCCTCCTCCAGGACGCCCTCGCCCGCCAGGTTCGCGGCGAGGAAGCGGAAGAAGCAGTCGAAGACGTCGGTGAAGATCGACAGGAGTTTTTTGTCCTCGGGCACGTCGACGCGCAGCCGCTCGACCGTCGGCGGGAGCACCGCGTCCGGGTCCATGACGGCGATCTCCTCCGCGATGTCCTTGTAGATCGCCCGCTCGACGACGCCGTCCTTGAGCACGAGGATGACGTTCTCGCCGTGCGGCATGAACACCAGGTCGTACGCGTAGAAGCTGTGCAGCAGCGGGGTGAAGTAGGCCCGCAGATAGCGGCGCAGCCACTCCACCGGCGTCAGCCCCGAGCGCTCGATCAGGGTGGCCGCGATCGACGCGCCCTCGTGGTCGACGTGCACGAGCGAGGCCATGGTGGCCAGCGACTCGCCGTCCCGGAGCGAGGACACCGGGCTCTCGCGCCACAGCGCGGCGAGCATTTTCCGGTACGGGGAGTAGCGGTCGGTGGCGGCCTCGTACTCCAGGTGCCGGTAGCCGACGGCCGCCCGCTCCCGGATGATCGACAGGCCCGTCGACTTCAACACCGGGTCGTTGTCGATGAGCTGGGCCAGCCAGTCGTTGATGGCGGGGGTCGCCTCCATGTACGCGGCGGACAGGCCGCGCATGAAGCCCATGTTGATGACCGACAGGGCGGTCTTCACATAGTGCTTCTCGGGGGTGCTCTTGTTGAAGAACGTCCGGATGGACTGCTGGGCCAGGTACTCGTCGTCGCCCTCGCCCAGGCACACCAGGTGCTGCTGGGCGACCTCGGCGGCGAAGGTGACCGTGAGCTTGTTCCACCACTGCCACGGGTGGACCGGGATGAACAGGAAGTCCGCCGGGTCCAACTCCTGGGCGCGCAGGGTGTCGTTGAACCGCTCGACCGTCTCCTCGCCCAGCTCGTCGCGCAGGAACGACTCGTACTCGATGCCCACGCCCGCCGTGAAGGCGGCCCGCGAGCGGTGCGCGGCCAGCCACACGAGCCGTACGGGGCTGGCCGTCTCCGGCGCGTACGAGAGGTACTCGTGGACCCCGAAGCCCAGTCGCCCGTTGTTGGCGACGAAGCAGGGGTGGCCCTCGGTCATGCCCGTCTCGATCTCCTGGAAGCCGCTTTTCGCGAGCTCGGCGGAGGTGAGCTGGGGCTTGGTGAGCTTGTAGCAGGTGCCGGCGAGGGTGGAGGAGATCTCCTCCAGATAGACCGGGAGCACCTCGTCGCTCAGACCGAGCGCGGTCTTCAGCTCGATGAAGAAGTCCAGGGCGTGCAGGGGGCGTTCGCCGCCGTCGCGGTGCCTGGTGATCGACTCGGCGTCGATCTGCCAGTGGTCGAGGGCGCGGCGGGTGGCGGTGAACCGGTAGCGGGTCAGGCCGTCGTCACTGCGGATGGCGTACTCGGCGGGATTGCCCGTGTCGCTGCCCCGGCCGCCGCCTTCGGTCGGCTCCGGGGTGATCAGCCGTTCGTGGGCGAACTCGGCGAGGGCCTTGCGGACGAGGAGGCGGTTGGCCCGCGCCCAGCGGTGGGGGGACAGGTGTGCCACGGCGTCGGACAGGGTCACAGGGAAACTCCTCGGGTGGCCAGACTGCGCCGATTCAAGAAGCGCTCGCGCGTGCAGAAGGACAGCAGCGCGCGCTTCTCCGGCTTGTCGATCTCGCGCGCCGGGACGAAGCCGACGGCCTCGTTCAGCGCGTGCACTGCCTTGTTGGTGACATCCGGCTCGACGACGACCCGCCGGGTGCGCGGGTCGGCGAACAGCTCGTCCATCACCGCGGTGATGACGGCCCTGGTGAAGCCGTGCACGGGCCGGTCGGTGGGGGCGACCAGGAAGTGCATGCCGACGTCACCGGGCTGGGGCTCGTACAGCCCGACCAGCTCGATGTACCGGGGGTCGTACTTCTCCATCAGGAACGCGGGCCGTCCGTCGTGGAAGCCGAGATACGCGTGATGGTGCTCACTGGCCGTGATGGCCATGTACTCCCGCTCCACGTCCTGGAGTTGCGCCTCCTGCATCATCCAGAAGGCGGCCTTGGGATGCGTCACCCAGGAGTGCAGGAGCTCGGCGTCCTTGAGGGGGTCGAGGGGGCGCAGGCTCAGGGAGCCCACGGTGTTGCCGGTTCCGGCGGCGCTCATACGGCGAACTCCTGGAACGCGATGGACTTTTCGACCGGGTAGTACTCGGTGCCGAGCAGCTCCCGGATGATGTACGCGTTGCGGTACGCGCCCATGCCGAGGTCCGGTGAGGTGATCGAGTGGGTGTGGACGCCGGCGTTCTGCAGGAAGATGCCGCGGCCGGTCGTGTCGATGGCGTAGTTGCGGGCCACGTCGTGGTTGCCCCGCTCGTCGTAGACGATGCGGTCGCGGACGGGCCTCAGGAACTCGGGCTCCACGTACTTGTAGCCGGTCGCCAGGACCAGGCCCTCGGAGTGCAGCTCGTAGTCCTTGCCCTGCTCCTCCTGGCGCAGGCCCAGGGTGTACGTGCCGTTCTCGTAACTCGCCGTGCTGAGCGCGGAGTTGGTGAGCAGACGGGTGGGGACCGGGCCGCCGAGGTTCTTCTGGTAGAGCAGGTCGAAGATCGAGTCGATCAGCTCGCCGTCGATGCCCTTGAACAGGCCCTTCTGCTCCGTCTGGAGGCGGTAGCGGGTTCGCTCGGGCAGCGCGTGGAAGTAGTCGATGTACTCCGGGGAGGTCATCTCCAGCGTCAGCTTGGTGTACTCGAGCGGGAAGAAACGCGGCGAGCGCGTGACCCAGTTCAGCCGGTAGCCGTGGACGTCGATCTCGCTCAGCAGGTCGTAGTAGATCTCGGCGGCGGACTGCCCGCTGCCGACCAGCGTGATCGACTTCTTGGCCTGCAGCTCCCGCTTGTGCTGCTGGTAGCGGGAGTTGTGGATGAAGTCCCCGCCGAGTCCGGCGCAGGCCTCCGGTACGTACGGGGGAGTGCCGGTGCCCAGGACGAGGTGCCGGGCGCGGAACTCGGCACCGGCCGTCGTGCGGACGACGTACACGTCATCGGCGTACGAGACCTCCGCGACCGTCGTGCTGAAACGGACACTGGTCAGTTTCGAGGCGGCCCAGCGGCAGTAGTCGTCGTACTCGACGCGCAGCGGGTAGAAGTTCTCGCGGATGTAGAACGAGTACAGACGGCCCGATTCCTTCAGGTAGTTGAGGAAGGAGTACGGGGACGTCGGGTCGGCCAGGGTGACCAGGTCCGACATGAACGGGGTCTGGAGGTGCGCGCCCTCCAGGAACATCCCGGAGTGCCACTCGAAGTCCGGCTTGGACTCCAGGAAGACACCGTCGAGTTCGTCGATCGGCTCGGTGAGGCAGGCGAGGCCGAGGTTGAAGGGGCCGAGCCCGATGCCGATGAAGTCGTGCGTCCGCACGGCGGATTCAGCGGGTTCAGGAAGCGCGGTCAAGGGACTCTCCCAGGTACTGCTCGGCATGGCCGGCGATCAGGTCGAGAACGGCGGAGATGTCGTCCGCCGTGGTCTCGGGGTTGAGCAGGGTGAACTTGAGGAAGTGGCGGCCACCGACCTTCGTACCCGCGACCACCGCGTCGCCGGAGGCGAACAGGGCCTTGCGGGCGTACAGGTTGGCGCGGTCGATCTCGGCCGGGTCGGTGACGGCCGCCGGGATGTAGCGGAAGACGAGGGTGGAGAGCGACGGCTCGACCACGACGTCGTAGCGCGGGTCGGCGGCGAGCAACCGCCAGCCCTCCTCGGCCAGTTCGCAGACCTCGTCGAAGAGCTGGCCGATGCCGTCGGCGCCCATCACGCGCAGCGTCATCCACAGCTTGAGGGCGTCGAAGCGGCGGGTGGTCTGCAAGGACTTGTCGACCTGGTTGGGGATGCGCTCCTGCACCATGCGGCGCGGGTTGAGGTACTCCGCGTGGTAGGTCGCGTGGCGCAGGGTGGCCGCGTCGCGGACCAGCAGGGCGGACGAACTCACCGGCTGGAAGAAGGACTTGTGGTAGTCCACGGTCACCGAGTCGGCGCGCTCGATGCCGTCGATGCGGTGCCGGTTCTTCAGGGACGCGAGCAGTCCGCAGCCGTACGCGGCGTCGACGTGCATCCAGGCACCGAACTGCTCGCACAGCTCGGCGATCTCGGGCAGCGGGTCGATGGAGCCGAAGTCGGTGGTGCCCGCGGTCGCGACGACCGCCATCGGGACCAGGCCGTCGCGCTTGCAGCGCTCCAGCTCACGGGCGAGCGCGACCGTCTGCATGCGCTTGTCGTTGCCCACGGGGATCGAGACCACGGAGTCCTGGCTGAGGCCGAGGAGTTTCGCCGACTTCTTGACGCTGAAGTGGCTCACCTCGGAGGCGAAGATCCGCAGTTTGGCGTGCGAGTCGCTCTTGGCCTCCTCGCGGGCGAGCAGCAGCGCCTGGAGGTTGGACTGCGAGCCGCCGGAGGTGAACACGCCGTCGGCGGCGGGCCCGAACCCGATGCGCTCGTTGGTCCAGTCGACGAGCTTGCGCTCGATGAGGGTGCCGCCGGCCGACTGGTCCCACGTGTCGAGGGAGGAGTTGACGGCGGAGAGGACCGCCTCGCCGAGCACGGCGGGTATGACCACCGGGCAGTTGAGGTGCGCGAGGTAGCGGGGGTGGTGGAAGTAGACGGCGTCCCGGAGGTAGACGTCCTCCAGCTCGTCGAGCACCGCGGTCGTGTCGTGCAGCGGCTTGTCGAGGTCGATCCGCTCGATCCGGGGCGCGAGGGCGTCGACCGTGACGCCTGTGAACGGACGGTCGGTGGTGGCGAGTTTGGCCGCCACCCGCTCTATTCCTTCGGTCACGGAGCGGCGGTACCGCTCCGCGGTCGTGTCGTTGAGCAGGTGCGAGCGCATGGGGGAGTCCTCCGGGGGACAGGAGAGAAACGGGCGCGGGAGAGAGGTGGGGGGCGACTCTCTGAACTTAGGTAAGCCTAACCTAACTTCCTGTGAGTGTCCGCCCCACCCGTCACGCTGTGAGCTATGCCTCCCGCTCGTCACTTCGCCCGTCGCCTCGACTGTCATTGCTCCCGTTACTCGCCTCGTTCGCGCAGCTGCTCCTCGCTGAGTCCGCGCCGCCAGTAGCCGACGAAGGTGACCCGCCTGCGGTCGATCTCGCGTTCCCGCACGAGGTGGCGGCGCAGCGCCTTCACGCAGCCGGACTCGCCTGCGATCCAGGCGTAGGGGGCCTGGGCGGAGGGGAGTTGGGCGGTGCGGATGGCTTCCAGGGCG